>DASSQI010000193.1:0-14231 GCA_035702585.1 Anaeromyxobacteraceae bacterium | reverse complement strand
AGAAGAGGCCGCGCTCCGCGCCGGCGAGGCGCTCCCGCCGCTCGAGCAGCGTGTCGCCGAGCTGGAGGCGCTCGCGCGATCCCAGGCCCTCGACCTCGACATCGCGCAGCGCGAGACCGCGCGCGCCCTCGCCGAGGCCGGCGAGGCCCGGGCCCGGGCCGACGCGGCGCGGTTCGACGCCGAGGCCGCGCGCCAGCGAGCCCGCGGCGCCGAGGACGAGCTGCGCCGCGCCACCGCCGATTTCGCGGCATCGCGCCGTGACGGCGGAGCGAGCGACGGTTAAACGATTCCCCCAGGCGAGTGATCCCGCTCGCCCGCACCTGCATGCCACGCACTCGCGTCGCCTTCCTCTGGCACATGCATCAGCCGCTCTACCGAGACCCGGAGAGCGGCGAGTTCCTGCTCCCGTGGGTGCGACTCCACGCGACGCGCGCCTACTACGACATGGCGCGCATGCTGGAGCGGCACCCTGGCGTGCGCTGCACCGTGAACTTCACGCCGGTGCTGCTCGAGCAGCTCGAGGCGGTCGAGCGCGGCACCGCGAGCGATCGGTTCCTCTCGCTCACGGCGACGCCGGCGGCCGATCTCCGCCCGAACGACAGACAGGCGCTGCTCCGGTCGTTCTTCATGATCGACTGGGAGACCTGCGTCCGGCCGCTGCCGCGCTACTGGGAGCTCCTCCACAAGCGCGGCCGCGACCTGCGCTACGTCGATCTCGCTCGCGTCGCGGCGAGCTACACGGCGCGCGATCTCACCGACCTGCAGGTGCTCTTCAACCTCGCGTGGATGGGCTTCAGCGCGATCGAGGACGACCCCGGGCTGGCTGCGCTCCGCGAGAAGGGCCGCGACTACGACCGCGCCGACGTCGAGCTGATGCTCGCCGCGCAGCGCAACATCGTCTCGCAGATCGTGCCGCGGTGGCGCGCGCTCGCCGAGCGTGGCCAGGTGGAGCTGAGCTCGACGCCGTACTTCCACCCGATCCTGCCGCTCGTCTGCGACTCCGACTCGGCGCGCCGCGCGCTGCCGCACCTGCCGCTGCCGGCGCGCTTCTCGTGGCCCGACGACGCGCGCTGGCACGTGCGCGAGGCGATCCGGCGCCACGAGCATCACTTCGGCGCGCCGCCCGCGGGCATGTGGCCGGCGGAGGGATCGGTGTCCCCCGAGGCGCTGGAGGTCCTCGCGGGTGAGGACGTGCGCTGGGCGGCGACGGACGAGGGCGTCCTCCTGCGCTCGCTGCCGCCCGACTCGGGGCGCGTGAGGTCGCTCTACCGGCCCTGGCGCGCGGCGGCCGGCGGGCGCGAGATCGCCATGCTGTTCCGCGATCGCGGGCTCTCCGATCTCATCGGCTTCACCTACGCACGCGCCAGCGCGCCCGAGGCGGTGAGCGACCTCGTCTCGCACCTCGAGGCGATCGGCAAGGCGTGGGCCGAGCAGGGCCAGCGCGGCCCGGCGACGGTCGGGATCTTCCTCGACGGCGAGAACCCGTGGGAGCACTTCCCGAACTCCGGGAAGGACTTCCTCGAGGCGCTCTACACGCGGCTCGAGTCGCATCCGACGATCGCGAGCGCGACCATGTCCGAGGCGACGGCGGAAGCGCCGGGGCCGCGCATCGAGAAGATCCACTCGGGCTCCTGGATCGAGGCGTCCTACCGGATCTGGATGGGGCACGAGGAGGACCGGCTCGCGTGGAAGGCGCTCGGGCGCGCTCGCGAGGCCGTCGCGCGGGCCGAGGCCGCCGGCACCGTCGCGCCCGAGGCGCTGGAGCAGGCGAAGCGGCAGCTGTACGCGGCGGAGGGATCGGACTGGTACTGGTGGTACGGCGACGACTTCCAGACCGAGCTCGCGCTCGAGTTCGACAACCTCTTCCGATCGCTCGTGGTCGGCGCGTGCCGGCTCGTCGGCGCCCCCTTGCCGATCGAGGCGCTCGAGCCCATCAAGCGTGTCGGCGTCGCCGCCGAGACGCACCTCGCGCGCGAGCCGACCTTGCTCGTGACGCCGTCCATCGACGGGCACGTCACGACCTACTTCGAGTGGCAGGGCGCGGGCTCGTACACGCCGGGGCAGCACCGCGGCTCGATGTTCGGCGGCGCGCAGGCGTTCCGCGGGCTCCACTACGGCTTCGACCTGCAGCGGCTCGCGGTCCGGCTCGACCCCGCGGAGTCTCCCCAGCGCGCCGGCGAGAACGCGTCGCAGGTACGCGTCGAGCTCATCGCGGCGACGGTGCAGGCGGAGGTCGCCTTCGAGATCGTCCCGGACGGCGCGGAGCGGCCCGGCCGCTGGAAGGACGCCGACCTGGGGCGGAACGCCTTCGCGCGCGTGCTGGAGCTCGAGATCCCGTTCGCCCCGGTCGGCCTCGCGGCCGGCGAGCGGGTCGCGATCGCGGTCCGGGTCATGCGCGGCGAGGTCGAGGTGGAGCGGCTGCCGCGGTACGGGTACCTCGCCTTCACCGTGCCCGACGAGAACTTCGAGCGGATTCACTGGCGCGTGTGACCGCGCGGCGCCGTCTGGCGCAGGCGCGCGGCGCACCGGGACGCGCCATCGCCCGAGCGCGGGAATCCCGGCGGGCTTGCCGCGAGTGCGTTAGATTGCGGCCGCGTGAAATCTCGCCGTTCGCTGGCCATCCTCTTCGCGATCGTCTTCGTCGACCTCGTCGGCTTCGGGATGGTCATCCCGGTGATGCCGCTCTACGCGGAGCGCCTCGGCGCCTCGAACGCGTGGACCGGGCTCCTCTCCACCGGCTACTCGCTCATGCAGTTCATCTTCGCGCCGATCTGGGGGCGCTGGTCCGACCGCATCGGCCGGAGGCCGGTGCTGCTCGGCTCGATCGCGATGACCGCGGTGGCGTTCGCCATGTACGGCATGGCGTCGAGCTTCACGTGGCTCCTCGTCTCGCGCCTCTTCGCCGGCGCTGCCACCGCGAACATCGCGATCGCGCAGGCCTACGTCGCCGACGTGACGCCGCCCGAGGGTCGCGCGCGCGGCATGGGCCTCATCGGCGCCGCGTTCGGGCTCGGGTTCGTCCTCGGGCCCGCGATCGGCGGCCTCCTGTCGCAGCACTCGCTGGGGCTCCCGGGGTTCGCCGCGGCGGGGCTGTCCGCGCTGAACCTCGTCGCCGCCTGGTTCATCCTGCCCGAGCCCGAGCACCTCGCGAAGGCGATCCGGAGGCCGCGGTTCGAGGCGATGCGCGCCGAGCTGGCGCGCCCCGGCATCCGGCGCCTGCTGCTCTGCTACTTCCTCGTCATCCTGGCATTCAGCGGCATGGAGGCGACGTACGCCTTCCTCGCGCGCCACCGCGTCGGCCTCACCGAGCGCGGCGTGTCCTACGCGTTCACCTACATCGGCGTGCTGCTCGTCATCGTGCAGGGCGGGCTGGTCGGCCCGCTCACCCGGAAGTTCGGCGAGAAGCGGCTGCTGGTCGCCGGCATCGCGCTGCAGGCGGTCGCGCTCGCGATGCTGCCGTTCGTCGGCAACCTGCCCGGGCTGCTCATCGCGACGGCGCCGCTCGCCGTCGGCAGCGGCCTCTCGAACCCCGCGATCTCGGCGCTCATCTCGCGGCAGAGCCGCGCCGAGGATCAGGGCGGCACGCTCGGCATCGGCCAGTCCGCGGCGGCCTGCGGGCGAATCCTCGGGCCGGAGAGCGGCACGTTCACGTACGATCGACACAGCCCCGCGGCCGCCTATCTCATCGGCGCGACGCTCATGGTGCTCGCCGCGATCGTGGGGTCCACGGTGCGCGGCAAGGAGCCGAACCCCGCCGTCGAGGGAGGGTGAGCCGGATGCCGGAGCTTCGCAGGGATCCGATCGTCGGGCGCTGGGTCATCATCGCGACGGAGCGCGCGCGCCGTCCGAGCGAGGTGGTGCGCGCCCGCGAGCGTCAGTCCACCGGGTTGTGCCCGTTCTGTCCCGGTCACGAGGACAAGACGCCGCGGGAGCTGTACGTCTCGGGCCGGCCGCCGAGCGCGCCGCCGAACTCCCCCGGCTGGAAGGTGCGCGTCGTCCCGAACCGCTACCCCGCGCTCATGATCGAGGGCGACCTCGATCGTCAGGCCGAGGGCATCTACGACCGCATGAACGGCGTCGGCGCCCACGAGGTCATCATCGAGACGGACGACCACTCGAAGGACCTCGCCCACCTCGGGGACGCCGAGGTCACGGAGGTGCTGTTCGCCTTCAAGGCGCGCATCCTCGATCTCCGCAACGACCTGCGGTTCCGCTACATCCTGCTCTTCAAGAACCACGGGCCGACCGCGGGCGCCACGCTCGAGCACAGCCACAGCCAGCTCATCGCGCTGCCGGTCACGCCGCGGTACGTGGCGGAGGAGATCGAGGGCGCCAAGCGCCACTTCGAGCACCGCGAGCGCTGCATCTTCTGCGACGTCGTCATGCAGGAGCGCAGGGACCGCGCCCGCCTCATCCACGAGAACGAGGAGTTCGTCGTGTTCGCGCCGTGGGCGCCGCGCAGCCCGTTCGAGACGTGGATCGTGCCGAAGCGCCACGAGTCGAACTTCGAGGCGGAGCCCAAGGAGCGGCTCGGGCTGTGCGCGCAGGCGCTGCGATCGACGCTCAAGCGGCTCGGCGCCGCGCTCGGCGACCCGGCCTACAACTTCATCGTGCACTCGAACCCGCTCCGCGACGCCCCGTCGCCGTCGTACCACTGGCACATCGAGGTGATGCCGGCGCTCACGCACGTCGCGGGCTTCGAGTGGGGCTCGGGCTTCCACATCAACCCGGTGCCGCCCGAGGAGGCCGCGGAGTTCCTGCGCCTCGTGGTGACCTGAGCGAGCCACGATGCGCATCCTGTTCATCGCCTCGGAGGTCGCTCCCTGGTCGAAGACGGGAGGGCTCGGGGACGTCGCTGGCGCGCTCCCCCGCGCGCTGGCCGCGCGCGGGCACGAGCTCGCCGTGGTGACGCCGCGCTACGGCACGATCGATCCCGCCGCGCGCCGGCTCGAGCGGCTGCCGCCGGCGCTGGAGGCGGCGGGGGAGGGCTTCGCGCTGTGGTGCCACCGCGGACCCGCGCCCGTCTACTTCGTCGAGCACGAGCACTTCTTCGGACATCGGCGCGGGATCTACGCCGAGCACGGCCACGACTACGGCGACAACGCGCAGCGCTTCGCGTTCTTCACCCGGGCGGCGCTGGCGATCCCGCGCGCGCTCGGGTTCGAGCCGGACATCGTGCACGTGCACGACTGGCAGACCGCGCTCGGGCCGTGGCTCCTGCGCCACGAGGTGCAGCGCGAGCCGTGGGCACCGGCTGCGCGCAGCGTCTACACGATCCACAACATCGCGTACCAGGGCGTCTTCCCGAAGGAGGAGCTGCCCCGGCTCGCCCTGCCGTGGAGCGCCTTCCGCTACGACGCGCTCGAGTTCTACGACCAGCTCAACTTCATGAAGGGCGGCATCACCTTCGCCGACGCGCTCACGACGGTGTCGCCGACGTACGCTCGGGAGATCCAGACGCCGGAGTTCGGGAACGCGCTCGACGCGCTGCTGCGCCACCGCGCCGCCGAGCTCCACGGCATCCTGAACGGCGTCGACGTGGACGAGTGGGACCCCGCGCGCGACCGCTTCCTGCCGCAGCACTACGACGTCCGCGACCTCGCCGGGAAGCGCGCGTGCAAGGAGTCGCTGCAGCGCGAGATGGGCTTGCCGGTCCGCCCAGACGTGCCGGTGATCGGCATGGTCGGGCGCCTCGCGGAGCAGAAAGGGATCGACCTCGTCGCCGCGGCGCTGCACCAGATCCTCGCGCTCGACGTCCAGATCGCGCTCATCGGGAGCGGGCAGCACTCGTACGAGGAGCTGTTCCGGCGCGCGGCGCGCGACCGCCCGGACCGCGTCGCTGCGCGCATCGGCTTCGACGAGCGGCTCGCGCACCGCATCGAGGCCGGCGCCGACATCTTCCTCATGCCGAGCCGGTTCGAGCCGTGCGGGCTCAACCAGATGTACTCGCTGCGGTACGGCACCGTCCCGGTGGTGCGGGCGGTCGGCGGGCTGGAGGACACCGTCGAGGACTTCGACGGCCACCAGCGCGGCACCGGGTTCAAGTTCGCCGACTACCACCCCGCCGCGATGATGACGGCGCTCCGCCGCGCGCTCGACGTGTATCGCGACAACCGCGCCTGGCGCGGCATCGTCGAGCGGGGGATGGTGCTCGACTTCTCGTGGGACGCGAGCGCCGCCCGCTACGAGGAGCTGTTCGAGCGGTTGCTCGCAAGGCCCGCCGGCGTGCGTCCGGATGCGGAGGACGCTTCCCAGGCGCCGCGCCCGTGAGCAACGTTGGTCCGTGCCACGCCGACGCCGAATTCCGTTGCAGGAAGACGCTCCCGAGACGCCCGAGTACACGGCGCAGCCGCGCGAACGCCCGGTGGATCACGGGGAGGACGGCGGGCGCCTGGTGCCGCGAACGAACGTGGGCGGCGCAGCGCCGACCCGGACCGGACACGACTCCGGCGGGGACCTGGACGACTACCAGGACGACCTCTCCGATCTCATCGAGCCGGAGCCGCCCGACTCACCGGAGATGGACGCGGTGCACGTGCGCGCTCGCGACGACGCAGCGCCACGGCACAAGGATGACTAGGCCAGCGGCCTAGTCATCCTTGCGAGGATCACACGGGAGCTGCGCTCCCGCCCCGCCAGCAAGCTGTCGGGGCCCCACCCACGCTTCGCCGGAGCCGAGCTCGGTTCGTCCTGCGCTGCGCTCCGGACTCCCGAGCTATCCGGCGGGCGGCTCCGCCGCTCGCGCTCACGGCCGCGCCTACTCCAGCCCGCGGTCCCGCAGCTCGTCGTCGTTCTCGCCGTGGAGGTGTCCCAGCTCGTGCAAGAGCGTGACGCGCAGCTGCTCCGCGAGCTGCGCCCGATCGCGCGCGAACCGCGCGAGGTTCCGGCGGTACAGCACGATCGACCTGCAGTCCGACCCGTCGCGATCGCAGGGCTCCATCTCCGCGGGTCCGCGGAAGAGGCCCAGGATCGTCGGCGAGAGCGGCGGCTGCACCGCGGTGAGATCGTCGAGGGCCGGCACGTCCGCGATCTCGAGCGGGACGCTCGAGAGGGCGCGCCGCTCGTGCGCGGGCAGCAGCTCGATCGCGCGCTTCACCTCCGCGTCGAAGTCGACGCGTGAGATCTCGATCCCCGCGCTGAACTCGGCGGGCGAGAGCCGCCGCGCCTTCGCGAGGAGCTGCTCGGCGCGCTCGGCGTTGCCGCGGTGCTCCTCGACGAGCCCGAGGTAATGCATGGTCCACGGGTCCTCGGGCGCGATGGAGTTCGCGCGCTGCAGCGCCGCGCGCGCCTCCTCGAACCGGCACAGCTCGTACAGCGCGACGCCGCGCTCGTAGTGTAGGTTCGCGTCGGACTGCCGCGTGCGCAGCGCCTGGTCGGCGTGGCGCAACGCCGCCGGCGAGTCGCCGAGGTCGTTCTCCGCCATCGCGGCGAGCAGGAGCAGCCTCGCCGCGAGGTCCGCGTCCCGCCGCGCGGGCTCCGCGGCGAGCCGGGCGCCGCGCTGGGCGTACTCGAGCCCGATGAGGAGCGAGTCCCGGCTCCCGCCGAGCCGGGCGACGTAGAGATCGGCCGCCCCGTGCAGCGTCTCCGGATCGTTCGGATCGACCGCGAGGGCGCGGGCGAACGCGACCTTCGCCTCGTCGAAGCGGCCGAGCGCGGTGAGGGCGGTGGCGCGGTAATGGAGGGCGGGCACCGATCGCGGCGCGATGCGGAGCGCCTCCTCTGCGCACGTGAGCGCGCGAGCGTGCGCGCCCTGGACGTAGTGGGCCGACGCCTGCGCGACGATCTCGTCCACCGTCGCGCGCCGCTTGCTCGTGAGGCAGGGCGCGGGTGGCGGGCGGATGCGCGCGAGCTGGCCGGGCGCGTCCTCGGCTCCCGGCGAGGTCGAGCGCGACGCGGCAGCGGGCGCCTCGGAGGCGCGCGCCTGCTGGGCTGGAGCGCGCGCGGGCTCCCGGGAGCTGCGGCACCCGGCGAGGACGAGGAGCAGGGCCAACCACGACAGCCGGGCGTTCACCCGCCACAGACTGCCACGGACGCCTCAGTCGGGGAAACAAGCGGGCAGGCGAGGGAGAGCGCCGGTCGCGCCCGAAGGCAGGATGCGTCAGGGCATCCGCAGCGCGATGGACAAGAAGATCCGCTCTCGATTGACCCTCAGCCGGAGGGGGGCCGACGCGAGCCACGTCGCCGCGTTCGCGATCGTCTGGTTCCCGCTCAGGGTCTTCGCGATCGCGCTCTTCCACTCGTCCCGCTGCTTCATGATCTCGACCGTCGGCGGAGGTGCCCAACCCTGCTGCGGTGGTGGGTGGCGCGATACGAGGCCGCTCAGGGACGCCTGCATCTCGACCGGCCGCCGGGCGACGAACGTGTCCCGCTCTGCGACGTTCTGCGCGACGGCGAGCGTCTCCTCCCGGATCGACAGGATGGCGCCGGTCGCGGGGATCGGGACGAGCCCGATGCGGAGCGTCAGCAGCATGGCGAGAAAGCATTGCATTCCTTGCATCCCCCGTTCCGACTCAAGGTTGGTCCGCGCTCACTCGCGGACAAGCTGGAAGGCAAGCAGGGGTGTGCCCTCACGGAGCACTTCCGAACGAGCGTTGACCCCGCCGGACGAAGCCGCCGGACGGCCGCCCGCCTATGCTCCGGCGCCATGGCTCCCTCGCCCTCGCGCCGTCCCGTCCTCCCGCTCTTCGCCGTCGCCTTCGCCCTCGCCGTGCTCGCCTGCGCGCGGCGTGGGCCGGCTTCGTCTGCGCCGCAGGGCGCGACGTCGGCGGCTGCAGGTCTCGAGCGTCCCGGGGAGAAGCGGCTGCGAAACGTCCGCCAGCTGACGTTCGGCGGCGAGAACGCCGAGGCGTACTTCAGCTTCGACGGCCGGCAGCTCATCTTCCAGTCCACGCGGGAGGGCCGCGCCTGCGACCAGGAGTACGTGATGTCGCTCGACGGCAGCGGCGTGCATCGCGTGTCGACCGGAGAGGGCGCGGTGACCTGCGGCTACTTCTTCCCGGACGGGAAGAAGATCCTCTACTCCTCGACGCGCCACGTCTCGCCCGACTGCCCGCCGAGGCCGGGCATGGAGCACGGCTACGCGTGGCCGCTCCACGACTTCGACATCTACGTCGCGAACGCGGACGGATCGGACCCGCGGGCGCTCTCGCCGTCGCCGGGCTACGACGCCGAGGCGACGATCTCCAAGGACGGGTGGATCGTCTTCACCTCGACGCGCGACGGCGACCTCGAGCTCTACAAGATGCGCCTCGACGGCTCCGAGCTGACGCGGCTCACGCACGAGCGCGGCTACGACGGCGGCGCCTTCTTCAGCGCGGACGGCCGTCGGATCGTGTTCCGCGCGAGCCGCCCCGAGACGCCCGCGGAGCTCGCCGACTACGAGGCGCTGCTCGCGCGGCGGCTCGTGCGCCCGGGGAAGCTCGAGATCTGGGTCATGGACGCCGACGGCTCGAACAAGCACCAGGTGACGACCTTCGGCGCGGCGAGCTTCGCGCCCTTCTTCCACCCCGACGGCCGGCGCATCATCTTCTCGTCGAACCTCTCGGATCCTCGCGGGAGGAACTTCGACCTGTACCTCGTGAACGACGACGGCAGCGGGCTCGAGCGCGTGACCACCGAGGAGACCTTCGACGGGTTCCCCATGTTCTCGCCCGACGGCAAGAAGCTCGTGTTCGCGTCCAACCGGAACGGCTCGCGCCCGGGCGAGACGAACGTCTTCATCGCCGACTGGGTGGAGTGACGTGTGCCGCTCGGGCGCGACGTCGAGCCGGTCCTGGATCACCTCGCGGACCGGATCGCGCGCGGCGAGCTGGTCGTCCTCGTGGGCGCGGGCGTCTCCCGCTGGGCGGGCCTGCCCACCTGGAAGGAGGTCGCCTGCGCGCTGGCGAAGGAGCTCGCGGTCGAGCTCGAGCGCGCGATCCCCGACGCGCCGCTCCGCTTCACTCCCCCCGATCCGCGCGAGCCGCTGTCGACGGAGACGCTGATCCGCATCGGCGAGGCGTACCGGTTCGTGCTCGGCGAGGAGCGCCTGGTCGAGGCGCTGCGCGGGCTCTTCCGGACGGACCACCTCGACCGGCGAGACCTGCCGCTCCACCAGCTGCTCGTGCGGCTCTCCGACCACGTCAAGGCGATCTACACGACCAACTTCGACGACCTGCTCGAGCGGGCGTTCGCGGCCGCGGGAAAGAGCTTCCAGGAGATCGTCGAGGCGAAGGACCTCCACGAGTGGAAGTACGACCGCGCCGGCCGCCGCTGGCGGCCCCGCTATCCGATCTACAAGCTGCACGGGTCGCTCGACCGGCCCGGCACGCTCGTCTTCGGCGAGTCCGACTTCCAGCGGCGGAGCGACCTCGCCGCGAACCCGCTCGACCTCCGGTTCGCGTCCGACGTCGTCGGCCGGGAGCTGCTCCTGCTCGGGTACAGCTTCAGCGATCCCAACGTTCGCTGGCTCTGGACGAAGCTGCGCGATCTCGGCGTGCTGCCGCTGGCGTGCTTCGTCGAGCTGGGCGAGTCCACCGACCTCGACCTCGCGTACTTCCTCAAGGACCGCGTGACGCGGGTCGACCTCCGCGCGCAGGACCGCGAGCACCCGCGCGAGCTGCTCGAGCTCCTCGAGAAGCTGCTGGCGCGCTGCGAGGGCCCTACGAGCGCGGCCGCGGCGAGAGGCGCGAGACGGAGAACGGCGCGAGGTCGAGCGGCGGCGGGCGTCCCAGCACGGCGGCGGCGATCGCGTCGGCGGTGATCGGCGCCAGCAGGACGCCGTTCCGGGTGTGGCCGGTGGCGTAGAACAGGCCCGGCAACGCCGCGGCGCCGAGGACGGGCGAGCCGTCCGGCGACGCGGGCCGGAAGTTCGACCAGAGATCCGCGACGCGCGCCTTCGCGAGCGCGGGGGCGATCTCGACGGCGAGCTCGAGGACGTGCGCGATGCCGGCGGCGGTGACGCCGCGCTCGAAGCCGACGTCCTCCATCGTGGAGCCGCACAGGACCCTGCCGTCCGGCCGCGGCACGACGTAGCCGCGCTCGCTGAACACGACGCGCGAGAGCAGCGGCGGGATCGTCTCGAGCACCGCGATCTGGCCGCGCACGGGGCGCACCGCGCCCTCGGGGAGGCCGCTGCCCGGCACGAGCGCCGACCACGCGCCCGCGGCGAGCACGACCGCGCCGGCCTCGAGCTTGCCGGTCTCGTGCTCCACGCCGGCGGCCCTGCCGTTCGCCTCGAGGATGCGGTGCACCTGACCCCGCACGTACCGCGCGCCGGCGCGCTGCGCCGCGATCGGCAGCGCGCGCGCGAGGAGCCGCGGATCCAGTGACCCCTCGTCCCGGAACAGGAGCGCGCCGCGGCAGCCGGGCGCGAGCGCGGGCTCGAGCGCGCGGGCCTGGTCCCCGTCGATCACCTCGGCCGGGATGCCCTGTGACGCGAGCCGCTCGGCGCGGCCGGCGAGCACCTGGGCGATGCGGTCGTCGAACGCGACCTCGAGCGTCCCGAGCTGCCGGTAAGCCACCCAGCACCCGCTGAGCTGCTCCACGTCGCGGGCGAACCCCGGATAGCGGAGCAGCGATTCCCGGCACAGCGTGTAGAACGGGCCCGGCTCCACGGCCTCGACCCCGGGGGAGAGGATCCCGCCCGCCGCGCTGGAGGCCTCCGCTCCGGGGATGCTCTTCTCGAGCACCACCACGTCGAGGCCGGCCTGGGCGAGGCGCAGCGCCACCGCCGAGCCCTGCAGCCCGGCGCCGATGATGACCACGTCTGCGTGCATGCGCGCACCCTACATCAGCACGGACCGGGCGGCGGACGGTTCAGCGCGCGGACGTCCCACGCACCTCGGAAGCGTCGTCTCCGCCGGTCGGCGGCGTCTCGCTGCCGTCACCGCGCGGGAGGATGCCGTGCAGGAGCACTTCGAAGAGGTGCTCTCGCACCGCCTCCGCGGTGATGGGGCGATCCATGAAGACGCGAGCGGTGTCCTGCGCCGAGGCGGCGAACGCCGCGAGCCCGCCGATCGTGAGCACCGCCAGCGCGGGATCGACGCCGGCGCGCGCGCCGACGTCCTCCGTGGCGAGCCGCGCGGCCGCCGCCCGGAGCCGGTCGTTGAGCGCGGGCTCGGCGGTGAGGAGCTGCGAGAGGTACGGCGCACCGTCGAGGTACTCGCGCATGAGGATGAGCGAGCCGGTCGGGTCGCGCATCATCGCGTCGAGGTACGCGCTCACGACGCCCGGCGCCCCGGCGGGCCCGTTCTCCATGAGCGTCGTGATCTGCTTGCTCGTCGAGAGCCAGATGCTGCGCAGCAGCTCGAGGTAGAGCCCCTTCTTGGAGGCCCAATGCCTGTACAGGAGGGCGACGTTGCAGCCGGCCCTCCGGGCGATTCCCTGCACACGCGCGCCGTGGTAGCCGCGCTGCGAGAACTCCACCCTCGATGCTTCCCAGAGTCGCTCCGCGATGCCCGGCCTTATCGGCCTCTCCGCCGGAGACGCGTCCATCGCGCTTACATACTGGAGGCTCTGCTCGTGTCAAAGCGCAGCGGGGAAGAGCCCCGCTGGGGAGCGGCAGCATGACGCGGTATGACTCGGGCGTGGCCGGGCCGCGCGCGATCATCCACCTCGACCTCGACGCGTTCTACGCCTCGGTGGAGCAGCTCGACGATCCGCAGCTGCGCGGTCGCCCCGTCATCGTCGCCGGACCGTCCCGCCGCGGCGTCGTGTGCGCCGCGAGCTACGAGGCGCGCCGCTTCGGCGTCCGGTCGGCGATGCCGACGGCGCGCGCGGAGCGGCTCTGTCCGGACGGCGTGTTCGTGTCGCCGCGGTTCGACCGCTACCACGAGCTGTCGGACGAGGTCTTCGCGATCTTCCGGCGCGTGACGCCGCTCGTCGAGCCGCTCTCGCTCGACGAGGCGTTCCTGGACGTCACCGGCAGCGCGGCGCTCCACGGCAGCGGCGACTCGATCGCGCGCAGCCTGAAGCTCCGCGTGAAGGAGGAGACCGGCCTCACCGTGTCCGCGGGTGTCGCCGAGGTGAAGCTCGCCGCGAAGATCGCGAGCGACCTCGGCAAGCCCGACGGCCTCGTCGTCGTGCCGCAGGGCGCGGTGGCCGCGTTCCTCGCGCCGCTGCCGATCGGCCGCCTCTGGGGCGTCGGCAAGGTGACCGAGGCGGCGCTGCGCGAGCTCCACTGCGCGACGATCGGCGACCTCGCCCGCGCGCCGGCGGCGCTGGTGGCGAGCAGGCTCGGCAGACACGGCGCCGACCTGCAGGCGCTGGCGCGCGGCGACGACCCGCGCGAGGTGATCCCCGACGAGGAGGCCCGCAGCGTCGGCGCGGAGGAGACGTTCGAGGAGGACGTCGTCGGGGCCGACGCGCTGCTCGCGCGGTTGCTCTCGCAGAGCGAACGCGTCGCGCAGCGGCTCCGCGAGCACGGCCTCGCGGGCCGGACGGTGACGCTGAAGGTGAAGTACTCCGACTTCAGGCAGGTGACGAGGCGCGTCACGCTCGCCGCCCCGACCTCCGACGGGAAGACCATCTACGACGCCGCGCGTGCGCAGCTCGCGCGCGTCGATCTCGACGTGCCGGTGCGGCTCTCCGGCGTGACGGTGTCGGGCTTCGACGCGCCGCCCGCCGCGTCGCGCCAGCTCGGACTGTTCGACGCGCCGCCAGCGGACCCGCGCAGGGACGCGCTCAACGCGGCCGTGGACAGCCTGGCGCGCCGCTTCGGGCGCGGTGCCGTGCGGCCGGCGACGCTGGCCGGGGACCGTCGCGACGACGGCGAGCACGACGGCTGATAGGGCGGCGTTCGAGGCCGCCCGCCCGCCTGCTCTCGGCGGCTTCCGCCGCCCGCCCGCGATGGCCAACGTTGGCGGATGACCGCGGGCGAGCACCTCGCAACCGAGAAGCGCTGCACGGGTGAGCTCGACGCGCGCGCCGACGCGCTGCGCGCGCTGAACGCCGCCGGGCTCCCGTACGTGGTGGCCGGGGCCTACGCGTTCTTCGAGTACACCGGGATCTTCCGGGACACGAAGGACCTCGACGTCTTCCTGCGCCGCCGCGATCTCGAGGCCGCGTTCGATGCGCTGAGCGCGGCGGGGTTCCGCTGCGAGATGCTGGACGAGGTCTGGATCGCGAAGGCGTACCGCGGCGAGTGGTTCGTCGACCTCATCTTCTCGTCCGGCAACGGGGTCGCGGTCGTGGACGACACCTGGTTCGACCACGCCCGCGAGGCGGAGGTGATGGGCGTACCGTCCCTGCTC
>DASSQI010000192.1:0-7017 GCA_035702585.1 Anaeromyxobacteraceae bacterium | reverse complement strand
GGTGCAGGACAAGCGCTACTCGCCGGCCGAGATGTCGGCGATGGTGCTCTCGAAGATGCGGCAGACCGCCGAGGACTACCTCGGCGAGTCGGTGACCGAGGCGATCGTCACCTGCCCGGCCTACTTCAACGACGCCCAGCGCCAGGCGACGAAGGACGGCGGCCGCATCGCCGGCCTCGACGTGCTGCGCATCGTGAACGAGCCCACCGCTGCCGCGCTGGCGTACGGCATCGACAAGCAGAAGCAGGCCAGGAGCGAGCGCGTCGCGGTGTACGACCTCGGCGGCGGCACCTTCGACATCACGATCCTGGTTCAGCTCCAGGATCGTGATGTCGGCGGCGGCACCTTCGACATCACGATCCTGGAGCTGAACCAGGGCGTGTTCGAGGTGAAGGCCACGAACGGCGACACGTTCCTCGGCGGCGAGGACTTCGACCAGCGGCTCATCGACTGGCTCGCGCGGCGCTTCCTCGAGGACACCGGCATCGACCTCAAGAAGGACCGCATGGCGCTGCAGCGGCTGAAGGAGGCGGCGGAGCGCGCCAAGCACGAGCTCTCGAGCGCGGGCGAGACCGAGGTGAACCTGCCGTTCATCGCGGCGGACGGCACCGGGCCGAAGCACCTCGCCGAGACGCTCGACCGCGCCACGCTCGAGAAGATCGTCGGCGACCTCGTCGAGAAGACCACCGAGCCGTGCAAGATCGCGCTGCGCGACGCCGGCCTCACGGCGGCCCAGCTCGACACCGTGATCCTCGTCGGCGGCATGACGCGCATGCCCAAGGTGCAGGAGGTCGTGCGCCGCTTCTTCGGCAAGGAGCCGCACCGCGGCGTGAACCCGGACGAGGTGGTGGCGGTCGGCGCCGCGATCCAGGGCGCCGTCATGAAGGGCGACGTGAAGGACGTCCTGCTCCTCGACGTGACGCCGCTGTCGCTCGGCGTCGAGACCGCGGGCGGCGTGTTCACGAAGATCATCGAGAAGAACACGACGGTCCCGTGCAAGCGGTCGCAGGTGTTCTCCACCGCCGTCGACAACCAGCCGCTCGTGTCGGTGCACGTGCTCCAGGGCGAGCGCGAGATGGCGGGCGACAACAAGACGCTGGCCCGCTTCGAGCTCGTCGGCATCCCGCCGGCGCCGCGGGGCGTGCCGCAGATCGAGGTCTCGTTCGACATCGACGCGAACGGCATCGTGCACGTCTCCGCGAAGGACCTCGGCACCGGCAAGTCCCAGCAGATCCGCATCACCGCCTCGTCGGGGCTCACCGAGGCGGAGATCCAGCGGATGGTGGACGACGCGAAGAAGAACGCGGCGGGCGACAAGCAGAAGAAGGAGCTCGCCGACATCCGCAACAACGCCGAGGGGCTCATCTACACGACCGAGAAGAGCCTCGAGGAGTACGCGTCGATGCTGAAGCCGGAGGACGTCGTCGAGATCCGCGCCGACGTGGAGCAGCTCCGGCAGGTGCTCGCCGCGGGCGAGGTCCCGAAGATCAAGGAGGCGCTGACGCGCCTCGAGGGATCCGCCTACCGCATCGCCGACGCGATCTACGCGCAGTCGGGCACCAGGTGATCGAAACTCCGCAGCAACGAGAAGAAACAGAGGCTGATTGAACCCCGTGAAGCGAGATTATTACGAGGTGCTGGGCGTCGAGCGCAGCGCGAGCGAGCAGGACATCAAGAGCGCGTACCGCCGGCTCGCGCACCAGCACCACCCCGACAAGAACCAGGGAGACACGGCGGCCGAGGAGCGCTTCAAGGAGCTGTCGGAGGCGTACGCCGTCCTGTCGGACGCCGACAAGCGCGCGCGCTACGACCAGTTCGGCCACTCCGGCACGCCGAATCCGTTCGAGGGCTTCGGCGGCGTCGGCGGCGCGACGATCAACGACATCTTCGGGGACATCTTCGGGGAGATGTTCGGCGGCCAGCGACGCCAGCGCGGCCGGCCGCGCGGCTCCGACCTGCGCTACCACCTCGAGCTGTCGTTCGAGGACGCAGCGTTCGGCACCACCGCGCGCATCACCGTGCCGCGCTCGCGCCGCTGCGACACGTGCAAGGGCTCCGGCGCGAAGCCGGGCACGCACCCCAAGACCTGCCCCACCTGCGGCGGCGTCGGCGAGGTGCGGCTCACGCAGGGGTTCTTCTCGATCGCCCGCACCTGCCACGTGTGCGGCGGCTCGGGGAAGGTGATCGTGGACCGCTGCGCCACGTGCGGCGGCGAGGGCACCACGCGCGAGGAGGCGGTGGTCGAGGTGAAGGTGCCGCCCGGCGTCGACACCGGCACCCGGCTCAAGCTCACCGGCGAGGGCGAGCCCGCGCCGGCCGGCGGCGGACAGGCCGGTGACCTGTACGTCGTCGTGCAGATCCGCGAGCACGCGATCTTCCAGCGCGAGGATCAGGACGTCCTCTGCGAGCTGCCCATCTCGTTCTCGCAGGCGGCGCTGGGGGCGCAGCTCGACGTGCCGACCCTCGACGGCCCGGTGCGCATGAAGATCCCGGCCGGCACGCAGACCGGCAAGATCTTCCGCCTGAGGGGCAAGGGGATCCCGGCGCTCGGCGGGTCGGGACCGCGCGGCGATCAGCACGTGCGCGTCCACGTCGAGACGCCGACGCACCTCTCCCGCGAGCAGCGCGAGCTGCTCGAGCGCTTCGCGGCGCTCTCCGGCGAGGAGACGCACCCGCAGAGCCGCAGCTTCTGGAGCAAGGTGGCGGACCTCATCGGGAAGAAGGAAGGGGCGTAGTCGAATGAAGAACCTCGCGCTGGCGTGCACCGCGCTGTGCCTCGCCCTCACCGCGTGCCCGCGGCGCGTCGACACGAGCGAGCGCGAGCCGTGGCCCGGCGGACAGGGGCGCGAGCCCGCCGCGCAAGGCGGGACCGCCACCACGCCCGAGGATCGCCGCGTCGTCACCGAGCCGCAGCCGCCGCTACGCGAGGCGGTGCCCGCCGTCGTCGGCGTGGCGGTGCCGCTCTCCGGGAAGAACGAGGCGTGGGGCAAGGCCGTGCTCGCGGGCGTCTCGCTCGCGATCGCCGAGGGCGGGCCGCACCACGTCGTCGCGCGCGACACCCGCGGCGAGCCGGACGGCGCCGCCAGGGCGATCGAGGAGCTCGCCGCCGAGGGCGTCACCGCGATCGTCGGCGGCGTGACGAACGCGGAGGCGCGCAGCGCCGCCGAGACGGCGCAGCGGCTCGGGGTGCCGCTCGTCTCGCTCTCGAAGCTCGAGGGGATCCCGTCGGCGGGCCCGTTCGTCTTCCGGACGATGCTCACCGCCGAGGCGCAGGCGAAGGCGCTCGTCGAGTTCGCGATGGGGCGCCGGGGCCACAAGCGCTTCGCGGTGATGTTCCCGAACGTGAGCTACGGCCAGGAGCTCGCGCAGGCGTTCTGGGACGACGTGGAGCAGCGCGGCGGACAGATCACCGGCGCGGAGAGCTACGAGCCCGATCGTACGACCTTCAGCCCGCTCGTGAAGAGCCTCGTCGGCAAGGCGAACCTCGACGACCGCGCCGACTACCGCGAGCTCGCGCAGGAGATCGTGAAGAACGAGAAGGACCCGTACCGCCGGCGCAAGGCGCTCGAGAAGCTGCGGGAGCGGCTGCCGCCCGTGACCGACTTCGACGCGGTCTTCATCCCCGACTTCGCCCGCAACGTCGCGCTCATCGCGCCGGCGCTGGCCGTCGAGGACGTCGTGAGCGCGACCTGCGACGCCGCCGAGGTGGAGCGCGTACGCAAGGCGACCGGCCGCGCCGACCTCGCGCCGGTGCAGCTCCTCGGCGCGAACGGCTGGGACGACCCCGACCTCGTCGACCGGGCAGGCCGCTACGTGCAGTGCTCGGTCTTCGTCGACGGGTTCTTCGCCGGGTCCGAGCGCCCCGAGACGAAGCGGTTCGTCGACACGTTCCAGGCGCGGTACGGGCGCGTGCCGTCGATCCTCGAGGCGAGCGCCTACGACGCCGCCGCGCTCATCCGCACCACCTCCGAGCGCGGCGCCGCGTCCCGCGACGAGGTGCGGCGGATCCTGCAGGGGATCCAGCTCCCCGGCGCGACCGGGAACATCTCCTTCGACGAGCGCCGCGAGGTCGTGAAGCCGCTCTTCTTCCTCACGGTGGACGGCGACGGGATCCGCGAGCTGCGGCCGGAGGAGCTCGCCCCACCCGGGGCCGGATAGCGAGCGGCCAGCAGCCGGTCACCGCCTTACCGTAATCGGTACATGGACGCCGTCACGGCGCGGCCGCGCCTCGCAACCCGCATCCCGTACCTCAACATCGCGCTGTTCCTCGCGACCGTCGTGACGACGGTGACGTTCGGCGGCCTCCTGCACGGCGCGCGCGAGACGTCGCTCCCGGAGATCGTGGGGGGCGGCCTGCCGTTCGCGGCCTCGCTGGTCAGCATCCTGCTCTGCCACGAGATGGGCCACTACCTCATGGCGCGCGCGTGGCACGTCGACTCCACGCTGCCGTTCTTCATCCCGGTGCCGTTCGGCTTTGGCACGTTCGGCGCGGTGATCCGCATCCGCTCGCTGATGCCGAACCGCCACGCCATCCTCGACATCGGCGCGGCGGGCCCGATCGCCGGCTTCGTCGTCGCGCTGCCGCTCCTGTTCTGGGGGCTCGCGCACTCCGAGGTGCGCGCGCTCGGCGACGCCGCCTTCGAGCACGGGAACGCCGGCTCGCCGTTCCAGCTCTTGCGGGCGCTCGCGGCCGGCGCGCCGCTCGTCTTCCAGGGCTCGGTCGCGAACCCGTTCGGCGACAGCGTCATCGTCGCGACCGTCTCGCGGCTCGTCCTCGGCGAGCTGCCGCCGTACCACGAGGTGCTGTTCCACCCGGTCGCGACCGGCGCCTGGATCGGGCTCTTCATCACGACCCTGAACCTCATCCCGCTCGGCCAGCTCGACGGCGGGCACGTCATCTACGCGCTCCTCGGACGCCGCCGTGCGCGGGCGCTCTCGCGCGCCGTGTCGTGGGCCCTGTTCGCCTGCGGATTCTTCTTCTCGTGGACCTGGCTCGTGTGGTGGGCGATCACCCGCTACGTGGTCGGCTTTCGCCACCCCGAGCCGATGTACCTCGAGGAGCGGCTCGACGGCCGGCGCCGGGCGATCGCCATCGGCTCGCTCGTGCTGTTCGCGCTGACCTTCGTGCCGGTGCCGATGCAGATGTAGCGCGGCGTGTGTCGCCGATGTTGCGTGTGGTGCCCCGCTGGGTTCGTTGCACCTGCGTCGCAGATGGCGACTCCCTTGCACGAGAGCGGGCATCAAGCGTTGCTTCTGCACGGTATTGCGCAAAACGTTGCAAGTGACACGAAGAGTCACTACTGTTGGCAGGCTGCGAGGCGAGTCGCCCTCGCCCTCGGGACGGATCAGCATGCCTAGACTCGTGCGCGTCAGTGACCCGGGCTCGATCAGCCGCGGCGCTGTTCTCACAAAGGCCACCAGACGAGCCGCCGAACATCTCGGTCTCAGCGACGCCGCGCTCGCCGAGGTACTCGGCGTAAGCCCGTCCACCGTCTCTCGCCTGAGCGAGGAACGGCCTCTCGACCCGAGCAGTCGCGAGGCCGAGTTCGCGCTCCTGTTCATCCGTGTGTTCCGTGGGCTCGACGCCCTGCTCGGCGATCTGGAAAGCTGCCGCAAGTGGCTACGGGCGAAGAACGCGCATCTGGGTGGTGTGCCGGCGGACCTGATTCGCACAGTCGAGGGGCTCGTCCGTGTCACTCAATATCTGGACGCAATGCGCGGCAAGCTCTAGCGTCTTCGTCTACCGCGAGGCGCAGGTCTGGCGCGTCGCCGAGTCACAGCAGCGGATCTCGACGCGCCAACTCGTCGATTCGGATGCCGAGCACGAGGTCCTCGAAGCCCTGGTCGAGGAGAACAAGCCGCCTCTACCCGACGAGGGCGAGCTCGGTGGCTACCACTTCCTGCTGTCGTCGCCGTTTCGCTACGCGCCGCTGGCGCACGGCTCGCGTTTCGGAACTCGAGCGGAGCGGTCGCTCTGGTACGCCTCGGAAGAGCTCGAGACGGCACTCGCGGAGGCTGCTTACTACCGCCTGCTGTTCTTCAGCGGGACGGAAGCCGACCTGCTGCCGAACCGCGTGACGATGTCGGCGTTTCAGGCGGCGGTAGCCTCCAGGGCGACAGTGGACCTCACACAGCCCCCGTTCGACGTTCACCGCGGCGTTCTGTGCTCGAAGGACGACTACACGGCGACCCGGCTCCTCGGTGCGGAGATGAGGAACGCGGGCGCGCACATGGTCCGCTTCCTGTCCGCACGTCATCCGAAACAGGGCGTCAACGTCGGCCTGTTCACGCCGGCTGCGTTCGCGATGAAGAAGCCACTCGGACCGCCACTGACCTGGTATTGCACCGTCACGCCTTCGCGCGACGTGTCGTGGATGCGCGAAGAAGTGGCGGGGATGACGAGCGTCGAGTTCGCGCAAGCCGTGTTCCTCGTGAACGGAAAGCTCCCCGCACCAGCGTTCTGAGGGGCGCGTCCCCGGGTTGGACCTGCGGCGGGCACCATCGGTACACTCCGCCCCTCCATGGACCGCGAAGACGAAGCCTGGGCCGCGGTCGCCGCGCGCTGGCGAGACGACGACGCGCACCGCGCGTACCTGGCGGAACACGCGTCGCTCGACGGCCTCGCCGAGGCGGGCCGCCGCTACCGCGGCGCGCTCGACCGGGACCCCGCCGACGAGGTCGCCGCGCGCTGGCGCGACGAGGTCGTGCGCCGCGCGACCGTGCTCGCGCTGGCGCAGCTCCCGCGCACGAGGCCGCCGCCGGAGCGCACCCCGCTGCGCCGCGCGCTCGTCGCGCTCCTCGTCGCGGTCGTGCTGTCGGCGCTCGGCTACGCCGCGGTCCGGTTCTACGCGCTGCGCCCGGGGGCGACGCCGTGAGCTCGCCTTCGCTCGACGAGCAGGTCGCGGGCGTGCTCGGCCCCGGGGGGCTGCTCGAGACCGCGCTCCGCGGCGACGAGCACCGCGCCGATCAGCTCTCGCTTGCCGCGGACGTTGCGCGGGCCCTCTCGGAGCGCCGCTA
>DASSQI010000191.1:0-11791 GCA_035702585.1 Anaeromyxobacteraceae bacterium | reverse complement strand
CTCGTGAACCCGACCAACGACGCCTGGTACGGTTACTCGTCGGCGCCGCACCAGTTCCTCGCGATGGTGAAGATGCGGGCGATCGAGGCGGGGAAGGCGGTGGCGAGGCCGGCGTGGGCGGGCATCTCGGCGCTGATCCTGCCGACCGGCGAGATCGCGTCCCAGCTCGGCATCGGCCCGGTGGATCCGGAGCGCGCGCCCGATCCGGACGAGCCTGCGCGCCTCCTCGTCGGGAGCCTGCCGCGCTTGCGAGGGCTCACCCCGTACACTAGATTCGGCGACCTCTTCGCCTGGTCGGCGACGATCGTGGCGGCTGGGCTCACCGCAGCCGCCGTGCGTCGCAGGTCCCGGCGCTGAAGGAGCCCTGCCGCGATGCCTTCCACGCCCGAGCTGCTCGAGGACCTCTCCCGCCGACTCGGCGGTCTCCGGGGGTCACTTTGACGTCGAACGCAACCGCGTCCGCGTGAAGGAGATCGCGGCGCTCTCCGAGGCGCCGTCGTTCTGGAGCGACAACGCGAAGGCGCAGGCGCTCCTCCGCGAGAGGGCCCAGCTCGAGACCGCGGTGGCCCAGTTCGACCGCGCCGCCCGCGCCCACGACGACGCTCGCGCGCTGCTGGAGCTCGGCGAGGAGGCCGGCGACGAGGGCACGCTCGCGGAGGCGGCGCAGGCTGCCGAGCACGTGAGCGCCCTCGTCGAGGCGCTCGAGTTCGAGAAGATGCTCTCCGGGCCGCACGACCGGGCCGGCGCGATCGTGGAGGTGAAGAGCGGCGCCGGCGGCATCGAGGCGATGGACTGGGCCGCGATGCTGTACCGGATGTACACGCGCTACGCCGAGCGGAAGGGCTGGACCGTCGAGCCGGCGGACCTCGTCGCGGGCGAGGAGGCGGGGATCTCCCAGGCGTCCTTCATCGCGCGGGGCGATCACGCCTACGGCTTCCTCAAGGCGGAGAAGGGCGTGCACCGGCTCGTCCGGATCAGCCCGTTCGACGCCGCAGCGCGGCGCCAGACGAGCTTCGCGGCGGTGGACGTCACCCCCGAGATCGACGACGACATCGTCATCGACGTGAAGGAGGCCGACGTCCGGATCGACACCTACCGGTCGTCCGGCGCCGGCGGGCAGAAGGTGAACAAGACCGACTCGGCCGTGCGCATCACGCACCTGCCGACCGGCATCGTCGTCGCCGTCCAGAACGAGCGGTCGCAGCAGAAGAACCGGTCCGTCGCGTGGAAGATCCTGAGATCGCGCCTCTACGAGGCCGAGGAGAAGAAGCGCGCGGCGGCGCGGGACGCGGTCGAGGCGACGAAGAAGGACATCGACTTCGGCTCGCAGATCCGCAGCTACGTGCTCGCGCCCTACCGGCTCGTGAAGGACCTCCGCACCGGCGCGGAGACGGGCAAGGTCGACGAGGTGCTCGACGGCGAGCTGGATCAGTTCATCCAGCCCTACCTGCTCGGCGTCAGGCGGACGGATCGCGTCGTCGACGAGTAGCTGCCCGCGCCGTCAAGCCGGCACGTACACGATCGGCGGCCGCGCCGAGGTGAAGCGCTCGATCGCGTCGATCGCCCAGCCCGGGAGGCCGTGCAGGCGGATCCCGCAGCCCGCCGGCTGACGCCCGCCGAGCGTCGTCTTCTCTCGCACGAACGCGACCTCGCCCTCGACGTCGATCTTGCGGCCGTCGGCGAGCCCGAGCCGGACGTGCACGCGCGTGCCGATCGGCGGCGGCACGGCGGAGGACACGAACACGCCGCCCGAGTCGACGCGCCGCGTGGGCCCGACGTAGAAGTTGTGCTCCGAGACGAGGCTCACGTTCACCTCGATCCGGGTCTGCTGGTGCGGGACGTTGCGCGGCTCGCCGATGAGCTCCTCGTCGATCATGGCGAGGAGATCCGCCGCCGACGGCGCGCGCGGCGTGGAGCGGGACCACGGCTGCAGCGGCGGGTCGAAGTCGGCGCGCGGCGGGGTCGGCGCGGTGCGGATCACGGTCGGCTGCGGCCGCGGCACCGGTATCGACGCGACCTGCGACCACGCGCTCGCGGCGCGCGGCATCGCCGCCGGCGCGGCCTCCAGCACGACGAGCGGCCGCGCCAGCACGTCGGCGCGCGACAGCGCCCGCTCCGCGCCGGCCACCGCGGCGAGCGGCTCGACGACGTCCCGCGACGGCGCGATCACGAGCACGCGGGTGCCGCAGCGCGCCGCGTTCGCCGCCCCGGTGAGCGCGGGTCCCCAGCTCCCGTCGGGCGCAGCGGGCAGCATCAGCAGGACGAGGTCCGGCGTCGCGAGCCTCAGCATCGGCTCGAGATCGCCGGGGCTCGGGACGCACCACATGGCGTGGCCGGCGCGCTCGAGGTGCAGGTGGAGCATGCCGCACACGTCGGCGTCGCTCCCGACCGCGAGCACGCGGAGCCTGCGCGTGGCGCCTGCCGGGCTCACGCGCCGCGGCCCCCGGTCTCCATGAGGATGCGGCGCTCGAGGTCGGCGCGGAACGTCGCGTTGTTGAGCGCGGTGTCGAGCGAGATCCGCTTCTGCTCGTGCAGCCGGTACAGGTACTGGTCGAAGCTGTGCATCCCGAGGTCGGTGCCCGCGGTGTCCATGTACTGGCGCAGCTCGGACGTGCGCGCCGGATCCCGGATCACCTCGCGCACCATGCTGGTCGCGAGGAGCGCCTCCACCGCGGGGATGAGGCCGGTCGCGTCGGCGCGCAACATGAGCCGCAGCGACATCACGGCCTGCAGGTTGTCGGCGAGGCGGCCGCGGACGGTGTCCTGCTCGTCGGACGGGAACAGCCCCACGATGCGGCCGATCGAGCGGGTCACGTCGGGCGTGTGCAGCGACGCGATCACGAGGTGGCCGGTCTCGGCCGCCTTGAGGCAGATCTCGGCCGACTCGCGGTCGCGCAGCTCGCCGAGCATGATGATGTCGGGATCCTGCCGCAGCGCCGCGCGCATCGCGTCGGAGTAGCTCGCGGTGTCGGAGCCGACCTCGCGCTGGATCACGAGCCCCTTCGACGACTGGAAGATGAACTCGATCGGATCCTCGATCGTGACGACGTGCAGCCGCTCCTGCTGCACGACGTGGTTCAGGATCGCGGCGATGGTCGTCGACTTGCCGTTGCCCGTCGCGCCGGTCACGACGACGAGCCCGCGCCGGGCCTCCGCGACGGTGCGCACCGCGGTGGGGAGGTTCAGCGTGTCGAAGTCGGGGATCGCGAACGGGATCGTCCGCATCACGAGGCCCCAGCTCCCCCGCTGCTTGAAGACGCTCGCGCGGAAGCGCGAGACGCCGGGCAACGAGTAGCTGCGGTCCACCTCGCGGAAGTCGAGCGGCGTGAAGCCGGCGCCGGGCGCCTGCAGCACGAAGTTCGCGATCGCCTCGGTGTCGGCGTGCGTGAGCGGCGGGTACTTCGCGGCGAGCAATTCGCCGAATACCCGGTAGGTCGGCGGGTAGCCGACCTCGAAGTGCACGTCGCTCGCCTGGCGCTTCACGGCGAGCTGCAGGAAGGAGTGGAACAGCTCCTCGCTGAAGGGGCCGGAGCTCTGGGCATCCATGGCGACGAGTCTACGCGACCGGAAGAATGTTCCCCAGCAAACCGCCCACGGTCGCGGACCGCCGGCAGGCCGCAGCGGGGCTCATGCCCGGGCGCCCACCGGTACCTACCTTGTCTGACGTGCGAATCGCCCTGGTCTCGACACCGTTCCTCGCCGTACCTCCGCGTGGTTACGGCGGTACGGAGCTGATCGTCCACGAGCTGCAGCAGGGGCTCGCCCGCGCTGGTCACGACGTCACGCTGTTCGCGACCGGCGACTCGGACGGACCCGACGTCCGATGGGTCTTCGAGCGCCCGATCTGGCCGCCACGGCCCGACGTGGAGGTGGAGCATGCCCGGTTCGCCGCGAGGGAGATCGCGCGCGAGGGATACGACCTCGTCCACGCCCACGTGGGGTCGATGGTCCCCGAGGCCGCCTGGCTCGGCGCGCCGATGGTCTACACGCTCCACCACGCGCACGTCGCGCGGCTGACGCGACTCTACGAGGCCCACGCCGGCGAGGTGCGCTACGTCGCGATCTCGGCGCGCCAGGCGGAGATCGAGTCCTCGCTCCACTGCGACGTCGTCCACCACGGCCTCGATCCGGAGCGCCACCCGCAGGGCCGCGGCGACGGCGGCTACGCGCTGTTCATCGGCCGCTTCGCCTGGTGCAAGGCGCCCGACATCGCCGCCGAGGCCGCGCAGATGGCGGGCGTGGATCTCGCGATGGCGGGCGCGCTCCACGACGAGCCGACGGATCCTCCCGGCTGGAACGAGCGGATGACCAGGATCCTCGAGATGCCGGGGATCAGGCGCGTCGGCCAGATCCAGGGCGAGAGGAAGTTCGCGCTGCTGGGGGGCGCGTCGGCGCTGCTCATGCCGCTCCGGTGGGAGGAGCCGTTCGGCCTCGTCATGATCGAGGCGATGCTCTGCGGGACGCCCGTGGTCGCCTTCCGCCTCGGATCGACGCCCGAGATCGTCGAGGACGGCGTCACCGGCTACGTCGTCGACGACGTCGCGGAGATGGCGGACGCGCTGCGCGCCGCCGGCGCGCTCGACCGCTCGGCTTGCAGGCGGCGTGCGCGCGAGCGGTTCTCGGCGTCGCGGATGGTCCGCGATTATCTCCGCGTCTACCACGCGGCGCTGTCGGCGGGAGAGCCGCCGTGGCAGCCCGAGCCGGAGGATTCGCGCTACGCGGCGCATTGAGCAGAGACCGGAGGGCGAGTTCGCGGACCCGCTCGACCTGTTCGGATATTCGGACCCCTCGCAGCAGCCCGAGGCGACGGGCGTCGACAAGCTCGTGCTGAAGCGGGGGAACCTCTTCCTCGTCGCGAACAGGACGGGCGACGTGGCGCCGTCGGGTGCGCGCGACCTGGGGCTGTTCCTCACCGACACGCGTCACCTCTCGGCGTGGCGCCTCGGCGTGAAGGGCGGGCCGCCGCTCTGCCTCTCCGCGCAGGTCTCCGCGGACTACGTCGCCCAGCTCGACTTCACCGTGACGAGCCTCCACGAGGGAGACCTCCTCGGGAAGGAGCCGCTCAATTACATCCACCTCAGGCGGGCGCAGATCATCGACGACGCCTTCGTCGACCGGATCCAGCTCTCGAACTTCCTCGACCGTCACATCGACTACTGGATCGAGGTGGAGTGGGCCTGCGACTTCGCCGACGTGTTCGAGATCCGCGGCGCCCGGCGGCAGCGGCGCGGGCGCTACCGCGCGCCACGCGTCGACGGGGACAAGGTGCTCCTGCAGTACGAGGGCCTCGACGGTCGCACCTACTCGACCGAGATCGCGCTCGAGGGCGTCGGCACGGAGCGCGGCAGCAGCGTGCGCGGGTGGATCGATCGGCTCGAGGGGAGCGGGGCGCGGCTCGGGTTCCACCTCCAGCCGGGCGAGTCGGCGGACGCGGCGTTCGTCGTCCGCGCCGCGCACGGGGCCGACGTCGGGCCGCCGGCGCGCGCGTCGCGGCCGTTCGAGTCGCGCGCGCGAGAGACCGCGCACGCGTACTCGGAGTGGGCCGCCGCCTGCACCGGGTTCGAGTCGAGCCACGACCTCCTCGACGGCGCGCTCGAGCACGCGGTCGCGGACCTGAAGGCGCTCAAGGTCCACCACTTCGGCGAGCCGGTCATCTCCGCGGGCATCCCCTGGTACACGTGCCCCTTCGGGCGCGACGCGCTCATCACCGGGTTCGAGGCGTTGACCGCCTCGCCCGAGATCGCGCGCAACGCGCTGCGCTTCCTCGCGAGGCTGCAGGGCACCAAGGTGGATCCGGACCGCGACGAGGAGCCCGGCAAGATCCCGCACGAGATCCGCTTCGGCGAGATGGCGCTCGCGGGCGAGGTGCCGCACACGCCGTACTACGGCTCCGTCGACGCGACGCCGCTGTGGCTCGTGCTGCTCGCCGAGTACTGGCAGTGGACCGCCGATCGCGCCACCGTGGAGGAGCTGCTCCCCGCGGCGGAGGCCGCGCTCGGGTGGCTCGAGCGATTCGCGGACCGCGACGGCGACGGGCTCATCGAGTACCAGCGGCAGGCGCCGCGAGGGCTGCGCAACCAGGGCTGGAAGGACAGCCACGACGGCGTGCCCTTCGCGAACGGCAAGCCCGCCGAGCCGCCCATCGCGCTCGTCGAGGTGCAGGGGTACGCCGCGGACGCGTGGCGGCGCATGGCGCGGCTCTTCCGCCACTTCGGCCGGCCGAGCGCGGCCGTCGAGCTGCTCGCCCGGACGCGCGCGATGACGAGCCGCATCGAGGAGAGGTTCTGGATGCCGGAGCGGTCGACGTACGCGATCGCGCTCGACCGCGACAAGCGCCAGGTCGACGCCGTGACGTCGAACCCGGGCCACCTCCTGTTCTCGCGCGCCGCGCGAGACGACCGCGCGCGCACGGTCGCGTCGTCGCTCCTCGGACCCGCGACGTGGAGCGGGTGGGGGATCCGCACGCTCGCGAAGGGCCAGCCGGCGTACAACCCGCTCAGCTATCACAACGGCACCGTGTGGCCGCACGACAACGCGATGGCGGCGATGGGCATGGCCTACTACGGCCTCGGCGATCAGGCGCGGCAGGTGTTCGACGGGATGTGGGCGACCGCGCAGTACTTCCGCGACCAGCGGCTGCCGGAGCTCTTCTGCGGCCTCGACCGCGACGCCGGTCGGTTCCCGGTGCACTATCCGGTGGCGTGCTCACCGCAGGCGTGGGCGAGCGGGGCGTGGTTCCTCCTGCTCCGCGCAACCCTGGGTCTGTTCCCGGACGCCCCTCGCCGCACGCTCTACGTCCAGTCGCCGCAGCTTCCGATCGGCGTCGACAACCTGACGCTCCGCCGGCTTGCGATCGGTGACGCGCGCGTCACGCTCGAGTTCACGCGCGGCTCCGGGGGGACGTTCGTCTCCGTGCCGGAGGTCGAGGGCGGGCCGCTCCGGGTCCGGATCGACGTGAACCGCTGACGCGGGGCGCGCCGCGGCGGGCCGCGGCGTCGCGATCACGGGCCGAAGCGGCCGCGCAGCCGCGCCGAGACGCGAGGCAGGTCCTCCTGTGCCTTCACCGGCTCGAACCGGCTCGCCTCCGGGTCGTCGCGCTGCACCTCCAGGAACGCCACCCGCAGCAGCGGCTCCCCGGTCGCGGTCGTGAGCGAGGTCGCCTCCGCCGTCACCTGCTCGAGCTGGACGACGGTCGCGCCCTCCGCGACCTTCCGCACGGCGCGCCACGGCACCGGGATCTCCCGGTCGAGGATCGACGCGAGCCGGAACGCGATGTTGTTCGTCGAGATGAGGCGGTGCTCCGCCGGGTTCACCTTCTCGACGAGCTGCACGCGGCCGCCGACGCGCACCGGCGCGGCGCCTGCGTCCGGCGGCAGCCCCGGCATCGCGCGCCGGGTGACCTCGACCGTCATGTCGGCGCCGATGCGCTCGTGGAGACCGAGCACCGCCGGGTCGAGGCTCGCCGCGAGGTTGTCCACGTTGGTGAAGTAGACGTCGCGCACGCCTCGCCGGCGAAGCTCCGCGCCCGCCCCGCTCGCCCGCAGCGCCCGGTAGAAGTCGCCGTGCCCCGAGGGCGCGAGCGACGGCTGCCCGTCCGCGCCGAGGTGGATCTCTCCTTCCGGCGTCAGCCGCGGCAGCATCCGCTGCTGGAACAGCACCACGTCGCGCGCGAGCCCGCGGCGCTCGAGGTGCTCCGCGATGGCGTCGTGCGTGAGCGGCGACGTCATGATCGCGACCGGCACCGGCCGGCCGTGTCGCTCGCCGGTCCGGCGCGCGTCCTCGAGCTTCAGGTCCAGGAAGGTGCGCGTCCCGAGCACCGGCACGAGCCCCTTCACCGTGCCGCCGAAGCGGGTCGCCGCGCCGCCGGCGACGATGAGGCTCGCCCACTCGCCGCGCGCGAGCGCGGCGGCGCCGAGCCGCTGGCACTCGCCGTGGAGCGGCGTGCCGGGCTCCGGCAGCGGTACGACGTCGCCCTCGAGCAGCGGCTCGAAGGGGACCTCTGGAGCGGCGACGATCTCGCCGCGGCGGAATCGCAGGATCAGCGCCGGGAGCTCGAGGTCGCCGGCGAGGGATGCGGGGAGTGGGAGGTCGTTCGTTTCCACGGTCGTTCAAGGTGGTTGCGACGGCAGCGCGCGCAATGAGTCGTAGCACGGAAGGCGGCGCCAGCCCGCCCGGCAGTTGAGCGAGCGAGGGCCGAGAGAGTACCCTTCCGGGGCTCCCGTGTCGGCTCCCGTGTCGCGCCCCCTCACCAGCCTGCGTCGTTCGCTTCGGGCGTGTACCGCCGAAGGCATGGCCGCCGAGGTCCTCGTGGCCTGCACCACCGGCAGCGTCACGACCGCGTGGGCGCTGCACCTCGGCTGCTCGACGCGCCTCATCGGCGCGCTCGGCGCGATGCCGTTCCTCGTGCAGCTCTTCCAGCTCCCCGGCGCGTGGCTGACGAGCCGCTTCGGCGCACGGCGCGCCGCGCTGTGGACCGCCGCGCTCTCGCGGCAGAGCTTCCTCCCGCTCGTCGCGCTGCCGTGGCTCGCCGTCGACGCGGCGACGGGCCGGCTCGTCCTGCTCGCGGCCTGCGGCACGCACCACGCGCTCGGCATCCTCTGCAACAACGCCTGGGTGACGTGGGCCGGCGAGCTCGTGCCGGAGCGGATGCGCGGCCGGTACTTCGGGCGGCGGACCGCGATCTGCACGCTCGTGAGCGCGGCGTCGACGCTCGCGGTGGGAACGGTCCTGGACCGCGGCGCGGCGGCCCGGATGAGCGGCGCGACCCTCGCGGGCGTCACCGCGCTCGCCTGCGGCGCGGGTGCGGTGACGGTCGCGCTCATGGCGCAGCAGCGAGGCGGAGCACGGCGGGAGGGGACCTGGCGCATCGCGCGGGCGCTCCGGCCGTTTCGCGACGAGGGCGCGCTCCGGCTCGGCGGCTACCTCGTCGCGTGGAACGCGGCGGTGGGCTTCTCCGCGCCGTTCTTCGGGCTCTACGTCCTCCGCGAGATCGGCGGCGGGTTCGAGCTGCTCGCGCTCTACGGCGCCGCGTCCGCCGCGGCGCGCACGCTCAGCGCCTCGGCGTGGGGCCGCGTCGTCGATCGCGCCGGCGCGCAGCGCGTGCTCGTCGCGGTGACCTTCGGCCTCGCGCTCTCGCCGTTCGCGTGGCTCGCGGCGCCGCGACTCGGCTCGCCCGTCCTGCTCCTCGAGGCGGTGCTCGGCGGCGTGCTGCTCGCCGGGCACACGGTCGCGACGTTCACGCTGCCGCTGAAGCTCGCGCCGGCGGAGGAGCGGTCGCACTACCACGCGGCGCTCTCGACGGCGGGCGGCGCGGCGTTCGCGGCCGCTTCGGTGTGCGCGGGCGCGATGGCGACGAGCAGCGGAGCCGCGCTCCCGCTCGCGGGCCGGCTGTCGGCGCTCCAGCTCACCTTCGCGGCGTCGCTCGCGCTCAGGCTCGTCGCGGCCGCGGCGTCGTTCGGCGTCGTGCGGGAGACGCTGCTCGCCTACGGCCGTCGCGAGTGGGTCGCCGCGCGTCGCGAGGTGGCGAGGGCGGCCGCGGGCGTCCTCGCGCTCCGCACAAAGCGAGAGGCCGCTCTCGCGGCCTCGTCAGCTCGGGCGCGGGGCCCTCTGTTGAGTCCGCTGTTCGCCCCGAGGGACTCCCAGCGGTGGGAGGAGCCGAGCGCCCGTCAGCGCTTCGACTGAGGAGAGTGTCGGGAGGTTGGGCCCTTCAGCGAGTTTCAGGCTGGAACGTCGTGGAAGGGTCCGGTCGACGGCCTCCGGTGGGACTCGGCCGAGGATGACTACAATCAACGTGCCAGCCCATCGGTGGCGCGACATCGCCGAATTCCAGGCGCTTACGCCGTGACCCGTCCGGGGTCCGCTGTAAAGCTGGGCCGCCGAAGTTACAGGGCAGTCGCCGCTCGGAAGCCGTATATCTGCCCGATGTTCAGCTCCGTCGACGACGCGTCGCAGGCGCTCGCCGCGACGGGTTACCTCCCGTCCCGCGAGATCGCGACGGCGGTCTTCCTCGCGGATCGGCTCGAGAAGCCGATCCTCGTCGAGGGTCCCGCCGGCGTCGGCAAGACCGAGCTCGCGAGAGCGTTCGCGCAGAGCTCCGGGCGGGAGCTCGTCCGCCTGCAGTGCTACGAGGGGCTCGACGAATCGAAGGCGCTCTACGAGTGGGAGTACGCCAAGCAGCTCCTCTACACGCAGCTCCTCCGCGATCGCCTCGGCGAGGCGACCTCCCGGGCCGCGACGCTGGCCGAGGCCGCGGACCAGATCGCCGCGCAGGGCAACGTGTTCTTCAGCGAGCGATTCCTGCTGCCGCGGCCGATCCTGCGGGCGCTGACGAGCGATCGTCCCGCGCTGCTGCTCGTGGACGAGGTGGACAAGGCGGACGCGGAGTTCGAGGCGTTCCTGCTCGAGGTGCTCGCGGACAACGCGGTCACGATCCCCGAGGTGGGCACCATCCGCGCGCGCCACGTACCTCGCGTGGTGCTCACGTCGAACGCCGCGCGCGAGCTGTCGGACGCGCTGCGCCGCCGCTGCCTGCACCTCCACGTCGACTACCCCGACGCCGAGCGCGAGCTCGCGATCGTGCGCGTGCGCGCGCCGGAGGTGAAGGAGAGCCTGGCCCGGCAGGTGATCGCGGCGGTGGGCCGCCTCCGCGCGCTCGACCTCCGCAAGGCACCCTCCATCGCGGAGACGCTCGACTGGGTGCGCGCGCTGGCGGTGCTCGGCGCGGAGTCGCTCGACCCGGAGCTCGTCGCCGACACGCTGACGCTCGTGCTGAAGCACGAGAGCGACGTCGAGAAGGCGCGCGGCAAGCTGCGCGACCTCGGCGCTCCCGTGGCGTGAACGATCGCGGCGCGCCCGTCGCGCCGGGAAGTCCTCCGCCGGCAAGGCTTGAACGGGGCTGCGATTGCGAACCGCTCCGGGGCTCTTTGGCGGCACCGGGCGTGCCTAGATTCGCCCGGACAGGAGGCGCCGCAACGTCTGTCGGCGCGTCCTTCCAGGGGCGACATGGATCCGACTCGACCGCCCGAGCTGCCGACGAGGGACGCACGTCCCGAGTCGCCTCGGCCACCGCCACTCCCGCGCTCCGCGCGCGAGCCCGCCCACGCAGCGCCCGAGGAGGGCGACGCGGCGCCGGGAGATCCGCGGCGCGAGCTCGCCGCGCTCGAGGAGCGCCTCGCGGGCGCGCGCGCGCTGTTCCTCGAGAAGGAGCGCGAGCACGCGGCCGCGCTCGAGTCGCTGCTCGTCGAGAAGCTCGCGCGCGAGGACGAGCTGCGCGGCCGCGCCGAGTCGGAGTCGCGACGGGCGGCGGAGCTGGAGGAGGCGCTGCGCGACCTCAGGGCCAGGCTTGACGAGGCGGAGCGCCGCCGCGCGGGGCTGGAGGCGCGCTGCGAGCGCGCCGAGGCGGCCGCCCGCGAGCACGAGCGCCACGTGAGCGCGCGCGAGCAGGAGCTCCAGGGCGCGATCGCCGCCGCGGAGGATCGGCTGCAGGACCTCGAGCGCGAGCGCGCGCGCGATCGCGAGGAGCTCGAGGAGGCCCGGCGCGCGCTGTCGATGGGCGAGACGGAGCGTGAACGGGCGCTGCGCGCCGCGGCGGAGGCGCTGGCCGAGGAGCGCGATCGCGCCGCCGCGCTGGCGCGGGAGCTCGAGGAGGCTCGCGGGATCGCCGCGGGCGCCGAGCGCCGCGTCGCGGAGGAGCGGGCGCTGTCCGAGGCGCGCGCGCAGGAGGTGATCGCCGCGCGCGAGCAGCGGATCGCGTCCCTCGAGGCGGAGCTCGCGAGCGCCGCGACCGACCGCG
>DASSQI010000190.1:0-9574 GCA_035702585.1 Anaeromyxobacteraceae bacterium | reverse complement strand
GAGGCGGCGCGCGTCGCGGCGACGCCCACCGAGGAGGCGCACGCGGACATCGAGCTGCGTGCCCACCTCGTCGCCGCGCGCGAGCGCGAGCACGCGATCGTGAACGTGCTGCGCAGGATCGAGCCCGCGAGCGCGATCGTGTTCGCGGCGACGCGCGAGGGCGTGAACCACACGGCCGCGGCGCTCGCCGAGCGGGGATTCGACGCGGTGGCGATCTCCGGCGAGTTGACGCAGGCGGAGCGCACCCGCGCGCTGAAGTCGCTGCGCGACGGGCGCGCCCGCGTCCTCGTCGCGACCGACGTCGCCGCGCGCGGCCTCGATCTACCGAGCCTCGAGATGGTCCTCCACGCCGACGCTCCGCGCGACGCCGCGGCGCTGCAGCACCGCAGCGGACGCACCGGCCGCGCCGGCCGGAAGGGCCTCGCGGTCATCCTCGTGGCCCCGGCGGAGAGGTACCGCGTCGAGCGGCTCCTCTCGGCCGCGCGCATCACGCCCGAGTGGGCCCCCGTGCCGACCGCGGAGGACATCCGCGCGAAGGACGAGGAGCGGCTCGCCGCCGAGATCGCCGCGCTGGCGGGCGAGGCGAGCGAGGAGGAGCTGGCGGTCGCGCGCAGGCTGCTCGACGATCGCGCCCCGCTGCTCGTGGCGGCGGCGCTCGTGCGGCGCGAGCGCGCGCGCCTCCCTGCTCCCGAGGAGCTGCCCGAGACCGCGCGCTCGTCGCGCGAGCTGCCGGTGTCGCGTCAGCCGCGGCAGGCGCGCGGCGCCAAGCCGGCGCCGGTCTCCGACGGCGTCTGGTTCCGCATCGGCATCGGCCGCGAGAAGAACGCCGATCCGAAGTGGATCCTGCCGCTCATCTGCCGGCGCGGAGACGTCACGAGGGACCAGATCGGCAAGATCGTCGTGATGCCCCGCGAGACGCGCTTCGAGATCGCCGCCGGTGCGGCGCCCGCCTTCGCGAAGGCAGCGCGCCGGCCCGATCCGCGGATGCCGGCGGTGCGCATCGAGCCGCTCGCGCGCTCGGCCCGGACCGGCTCCCGCTGAGGCTGCTCCACGCGCTTCAGCCGCCGCGTCGTCCTCCAGCTCGACAAAGTTCATTGGCCCCCCGCTGGGGCCGCGCCTGCGGGCCGGACCCGGGCGACACTGCGCGCACCCGGGGGAAACGATGGCGACCGCGAGCGCGGGCCAGAGGCGACTTGCGATGGTGACGAACGGCGGCCGTCTCGCGGCGAACCGCGACCTGTGGCTCCGGCGGGTGTTCCCGCTGCTCCGCGCCGCGATGCGCGCCCGCTACTTCTCGCTCGAGGTCGAGGGGCTCGAGAACGTCCCGCGCGAAGGCCGCGTGGTGTTCGCGCCGAACCACGCCGGCTGGTTCGCGCTCGACGCGGGCGTCCTCGGTCTCGCCGTGAACGACGGGCTCGGCCCGGCTCGCCTGCCGTGGTTCGCCGCGGCGGACGCCGTGTTCGCGGCGCCGGTGCTCGGGCCGTTCTTCCAGCGCCTCGGCGCGCTCCCCGCGTCCTGGTTCCGGCGCCCGGAGAAGCTGCCGGAAGAGATCGACTCGTGCGCCGTCTTTCCGGAGGGCGTCCGCGGCAACACGAAGCCGTTCTGGGAAGCGTACCGGATGCGAGCGTGGAGCCGCGGCTTCGTGCGGGTCGCGGCGGCGCGGGACGCCGTCATCGTCCCGACCGCGATCCTCGGCGGCGAGGAGTGCCTCCCGGTCGCGTGGACCGTGAAGGTCCTCGAGCCGCTCGTCGGGTCCGTCTTCGGCCTGCCGCTCTCGGTCGTCCCGTTGCCGGTTCGCTGGAAGGTCGTCTTCCTGCCGCCGGTGCGGCTGCAAATCCGGGGGCGCAAGGCGCTCATGGACTCGGAGTACTGCGCAGAGGTCGCGCGGACGGTGCAGGGCGCGGTGCAGGAGGTCCTCGACGGCGAGGGCGAGCGCTACCCGCTCGCGCGGCTCTCGGCCGGCGTCGCCGCGCTGCACGCGATCGGACACCGGGAGGGGACGGCGCGGTAGAGTGCGCGGGCTTCGAGACCCGCACACGGAGACCGCCATGCCCGAACTCCTCGACACCCTCGAACCGCGCATCCTGTGGCGCTACTTCCTCGACCTCGCGCGCATCCCGAGGGGATCGAAGAACGAGGCCGCGGCCGCGGAGTGGGTCGCGGAGCAGGCTCGGGCGCTCGGCTGCGCCGTGGAGCGCGACGCGGTCGGAAACGTGCTCGTGCGCAAGGGCGCGACGCCGGGGCGGGAGGGTCGGCCCGGCATCGCGCTGCAGGCGCACGTGGACATGGTCTGCGAGAAGAACGAGGCGACCGCCCACGACTTCCTGAAGGATCCGATCCAGGTCTGGCGCGACGGCGACGTGCTGCGGGCGCGCGGCACGACCCTGGGCGCGGACAACGGGATCGGCGTCGCCGCCGCGCTCGCGGCGCTCGCGACGGAGGACGTCCGCCACGGGCCGCTCGAGATCCTCGTCACGATCGACGAGGAGACCGGCCTCACCGGCGCGAACAACGTGCAGCCGGGGTGGCTGCGCTCGGCCTCGTTGCTAAACCTCGACAGCGAGGAGGAGGGTGAGCTCACGATCGGCTGCGCGGGCGGGGTGGACACGATCGCGTCGCGGCGCCTCACGCTCGGCTCCGCCCCGTCCGGCTGGAGCGCGCTGAGGATCAAGGTGTCCGGGCTGAAGGGCGGCCACTCCGGCATCGACATCGCCGCCGGTCGCGGCAACCCGCTCCGCATCCTCGCGCAGGTGCTCGACGTCCTGGCGCCGCAGCACGGCCTGCAGCTCGCCTCGATCCGCGGAGGGAACAAGCGGAACGCGATCCCGCGCGAGGCGTCCGCGATCGCGCTGGTGCCCGCCGGGGCGGAGGGTGCGGTCCGCGCGGACGTCGCCCGCCAGGAGCAGGACTGGCGCGCGGCGCTCGGGGCGTTCGACCCGAACCTCTCGATCTCGGTCGAGCCCGCCACGCCCGAGGCCGTGATGTCGCCTGACGACGCGCGGTCCGTGGTCGGCCTGCTCCTCGCCGGTCCGCACGGCGTCGAGGCGATGAGCCCGGACATCCCCGGGCTCGTGCAGACGTCGACGAACATGGGCCTCGTCGAGACGCGCGACGGAGTCGTCGAGGTCAACTTCCTCACCCGCAGCGCAATCGACGCCTCCAAGCACGCGCTCGCCTCGCGAATCGCGTCCACCAGCCGGCTGGCGGGCTTCGACGTGCGGCACTCGGGGGGCTATCCAGGCTGGAAGCCCGAACCGGGCGCCTCGATCGTGAGGCTCGTCGATCGCGTGCACCGGGAGCTGTTCGGAAAGCCGATGATCGTGAAGGCCATTCACGCGGGCCTGGAGTGCGGCCTCATCGGCGAGAAGTATCCGGGCATGGAGATGGCCTCGATCGGTCCCAGCATGTGGGACGTCCACACTCCGGACGAGCACGTGAGCATCCCGTCGGTCGCCAACTTCTGGAAGCTGCTGGTGGCAATCCTCGAAGAGGTGTGACGGACCGGAGTGCCACGAATTGCGGGCTCTCCAGCGCGGCTTTTCCTGTACATTCGAGCGGATTCCGGTATTGCTCCGGAGCAATCACTCGCAGGAGACCGCCATGCCGAAGTCGTCCGTAGCCCGCTCGCTCGACGAGATCATCGCCGCCGCAATCGGCGACGTCGTCGCGAGGACCGTCGCGTCGATCGAGAGGGCCATCGCGACGCAGGTCGAGCTGGAGGTCCGCGCGGTGGCGAAGCCGGCGCGGGGCGGCCGCCGAGCCGCCGCCGTCAAGCGCACCCGGCGTGCGCGTCCGGTCGAGCTGACGAGGTGGGTCGCCGACAAGCGCGCCCGCCGCGTTCCGAACTTCGTCATCGAGCTGACGGGCGGCCTCGACACGAAGAAGAAGATCGTCGCCAGGTTCGGCGAGAACGCCGCGTTCGAGCAGGGCAAGCCGCTGCCGGCCAGCGTCGCCCAGCTCCCCAAGGCGGAGCCGAAGAGCGCCGCGAGCAAGGCGAAGCCTCCCGTCGTGAGGAAGGCCGCAGCGAAGTAGCGAAGCGACTACCGGATCGCCGCGAGCGCCTGCTTCACCACGAGGAAGTGGCACGCTGCCGCGGTGATCACGAGCAGGTGGAAGATCTCGTGGTACCCGAACACCCGCGGCAGCGGGTCGGGTCTGCGGAACGCATAGACCGCCGCGCCCGCGGTGTAGATCGCCCCTCCCACGACGAGCAGCGCGAACCCCCGCGACCCGAGCGCCGCGTGGACGGCCGGCGCGACGAGGGTCACGATCCAGCCGAGCAGGACGCAGAGCAGCGCCATGAGCCACTTCGGCGCCGCGGGCCAGAGCAGCGCGACGGCGATGCCGGCCGCCGCGCCCGCCCACACCGCGACGAGCAGCTTCGCGCCGAGCGCACCGAGGAGGAGCGCGATCGGGGTGTAGGTCCCGGCGATGAGGAAGAAGATGGCCGCGTGATCGAGCCGCCCGAGCACGCTGCGCACCCGCGGCGTCCAGTGCGGCCGGTGGAGGACGGCGCTCGCGACGAACAGCATCACGAGCGTCACGCCGTAGGTCACGGCCGCCGCTCGCGCGCTGCCGTTACGGGCGTTCAGCACGAGCGCGGTCGCGGCGGCGATCGCGCCGTGAGCCGCCGCTTCGTGCGAGTACCCGCGCAGGAGCGGCTTGGTCCGCGGTGCCCGCGACGCCTGGGCCGGAGCGCTGCTGTCCACGTGGAGAACGTCGGCGCCCGGTGTCACCGAGCGGTCATGGGAGGCGCGGGTCCCCTTCGCGGGCCTGCGACGTCGCGCGCTCCGGCTGATCGAGCACCCGGACCGGGAGGACCATCGCGTTCAGTCCCGCGAACTGCAGGCGGCGCTGCAGCTGATACGCCGTCTCGTTGTGCAGCAGCCGCTGGAACCAGCGCTCTCGCTGGAACACGAGCTTGCCGGCGAAGAAGACGGTCCGCGGGAACTCCCGGGCGACCTCGATGCACAGCCGCTCGGCCTCGGCGACAGCCTCGGTCCCCATGCCCAGCCGGGACGTCGCGGCGAGCCCGAGGCGGCGAGCGAGATCCACGTACTTCGCGAGGGACTCCTCCGTCTGCGCGCGGACCCGGTCGACCTCCTCGACGCCCTTCATCGTCGCGGAGTCGACGACCCCGACGGACAGGAAGAGGAAGTTCGTGAAGTGCTTCGGGAACAGGCGCTGCACCGTGAGCAGGCAGTGGACGCCGAGCCCGCTGTAGCTCCCGACGAGGAGGGCCGCCGTGCTCGCGCGCCGATCGAGCGGCGGGGCGGAGACGAGCGCCTGAGCAGGCAGCGCGGCGAGCACGCTGTCGAGGTCGCGGAGGTGAGACAGCACGCGCCGGTAGTGCCAGCGGATCGCGGCGCACAGGGCGACCAGGCTCGACGTGACCGCCACCGTCACCCAGCCGCCGTGGCCGAACTTCTCGTACACGGTGCCGATCAGGATCGCCGCGCACAGCAGGAAGGCGGTGCCGTGGATGACGAAGCCGCGGCGCCGGCCCGTCTCGCCGCCACGGCCCCACCAGTACCGGAGCATCGCCGCCTGCGAGATGGAGAAGGTCACGAACACGTTGATGGAGTACATCGTGACGAGGTGCGTGATGTCGCCCCGCGTGTAGAACAGCGTCGCGAGCGACGCGGCTCCGATGAGCAGGACGCCGTTCTGCATCGTGAGCCGGTCCGAGAGCTGGCCGAACCGGTGCGGCAGCCACGAGTCGTGAGCCATGTTGGCCATGACGCGAGGACCGTCGATGAACCCTGCCTGCGCCGCGACGAGGAGGAGGGCGGCTGCGGACGCCATCGCGGTGACGACGTAGCCGCGCCCGATCGGCACGCCGGCGAGGCGGAAGGAGCCCGCGAACCGATCGAGGAGGACCGCGTTCATCGTCTTGCCGGGCTCGGGCGAGACGCGGAACAGCATGTACATGAGCACGAGGCCGCCCGCGGTGATCGCGAGCGAGACGGCCATGTACGTCATGGTGCGGCGCGCGGTCTCGACCTTCGGCTCCCGCATGATCTGCAGGCCGTTCGAGACCGCTTCGATGCCGGTGTACGTGCCGGCGCCCATCGAGTACGCGCGGAGGAAGAGGCCGAACAGGCCGGCGCCACCGACGGTGGCGAGTCCAGCCGAGAACCCTGCGTGCACCTCGGTGGCGACCCGCGGGACGTCTGCGGCGTGCGTCGCGGCGCCGCCCGCGATGAGGAACGCGTGCGTCGCGAGGAAGAGCCCGAAGATCGGCGCCAGGGCGGCGACGGATTCGCGGACGCCACGCAGGTTCAGGAGCACGAGCACCACGATCGCGCCCGTCGCGAGGACCAGCTTGTACGGGAGCACCGCGGCGGGCAGCACGCTGAACATCGCGTCCACGCCCCCGGCGATCGAGACGGAGATCGTGAGGACGTAGTCGACGAGCAGCGCCGCGCCGGAGACGAGGCCCGCTCGCGCTCCCAGGAGCTCGGTCGCGACCACGTAGCCGCCCCCGCCGAACGGGAACCGCCGGATGATCTGGGTGTATGCGACGGAGATCACGAGGACCGTGATCGTCGTCGCGGCGGCGAGCGCGACGGCGAGGTACCAGTGCTCGCCGAGAGCGCGAAAGGCCTCCTCGGGCCCGTACGCGGAGGAGGAGAGGCCGTCCGCTCCGAGGCCGACCCAGGCGAGGAACGCGACGAGCGAGATCTTGTGGTGCGTCTCCGGATCGAGCGCGTTTCGCGGCGCGCCCAGGAGCGCTCGACGGAGGCGTCCGGGCTGCGTGACGCTCGAGCGCGCTGCAGGCGCCGCCGTGCTCCGCACGCCGTCGCTCACGAGCGCCCCGCCGAGGCGCCGCCGCGCGATCCACGCCGCGCACGGAGCTCATGGGCCAGCTCGCGGGTCCCGAGGAAGACCACCGCGGTCGCGTAACCGTCCGCGCCGGCGCCCCACGAGTGCCCTGCGGCGAGGGCCACGAGCGGCATTGCGTGCAGGGCGAGCAGGAACGCGAGGAGCAGGACGTCGTCGCGAAGGCCGTCGCCGTGTGGCGGGGGGTCCATGGATGTCACGAGGCGCAGCCGGTATCGAACGGCGGCAGGTGCGATCATCGACCGTGATCGTCGCTGGTGGCGCGTCAGGACGCGATCAGCATCGCGGCCGGACGCATCAAGATCGCGTCAAGACCGACCGGGGCTCCAGCGGTTCGGCGCTCGCGCGCCGACGTCGCCTGGATATGAATGCGCCCTGACGTGATGAGCGAGGACGCATCCGCGAGGGTGAAGGGCATGGCGCCGGAAGCGGCTGGCCGACGACCCGTCAGCCGCCGTCGGAGGGAATACGGAAGGGCCGTCGTGATCGTCGCCGTGACGACCGTGATCGCCACGACCGTCCGCGAGCTGCTCCACGTACCGGACGTGGAGATGCTGTTCCTGCTCGGCGTCATGCTCGTCGCGGCGACCTCCGAGCGCGGGCCGTCGATCGCCGCGTCGATCCTGTCGGTCGCGGCGTACGACTTCTTCATCGTGCCGCCGCCGTTCACGCTCGACGTCGAGGACGCCCGTTACGTGCTCACGTTCGTCATGATGCTCGGCGTCGGCGTGGTCATCTCGACGCTGTCGCTCCGCGTGCGCGAGCAGGAGCGCGCCGCCGCGCAGCTCGCGGAGGAGACCCGGCGAGCCGCCCTGCGAGCGCAGACGGAGGAGCTGCGCAGCAGCTTGCTCTCGTCGGTATCGCACGACCTTCGCACGCCGCTCGCCGCGATAACGGGCGCCGCCACGACGCTCCGCGCCGACCCCGAGCTCCCGGCCGAGACGCGGCGCGAGCTCGTCGAGACGGTGTGCGACGAAGCGGAGCGGCTGGAGCGGCTGCTCGGCAACCTGCTCGACATGACCAGGCTCGAGGCGGGAGCGGTGGAGCCGAAGCGCGACTGGGTTCCGCTCGTCGAGATCGTGGGCGCCGCGCTGACACGCCTCGACCTCCAGCTGGCTGGCAGGGCGCTCACGGCGGAGATCCCGGAAGACCTGCCGCTGCTCCTCGCCGACCCCGTGCTGCTCGAGCAGCTCCTCACGAACGTGCTCGAGAACGCCGCGAGGCACACGCCGCCAGGCTCTCCGATAGAGCTCTCGGCGAGGGTCGACGGTGAACGGGTCGTCGTGGAAGTAGCGGATCGGGGCCCGGGGATCCCTCCAGGCGCCGAGGAGACCATCTTCGAGCGGTTCAGGAAGGGGCGGCACTCCGCGGGCGTCGGCCTGGGGCTCGCGATCGCCCGCGCGATCGCGGTGGCGCACGGAGGAACCCTCGTCGCGGCGTCTCGCGAGGGCGGCGGCGCGGTGTTCCGGTTCGAGCTCCCCGGCGGAGATTCACCCCCAGCGTCCGAGCGCGCGGAGGGTGCGTGAGCTCCCCCGGAGCGCTCGTGCTCGTCGTCGAGGACGAGCCGCAGGTGCGCCGGTTCCTCCGCGCGTCACTCTCGTCTCGTGGATACAGGCTCCTCGAGGCGACGACCGCGCGCGAGGCGCGGCAGCTCGCCACGAGCCACAACCCCGACCTGTTCCTGCTCGACCTCGGCCTGCCCGACGAGGACGGCGTCGAGCTCACGCGAGACCTGCGCGGATGGGCGAGCGCGCCGATCATCGTCCTGAGCGCGCGCGGACGCGAGGAGGACAAGGTGAAGGCGCTCGACGCAGGCGCTGACGACTACCTGACGAAGCCGTTCGGGGTGAACGAGCTGCTCGCCCGGATGCGCGTGGCGCTGCGGCACGCGCGGGCCGTGCCGACCGAGGGGGCGCTGATCGAGGTGGGGCCGCTCCGCGTCGACTCCGCGCGCCGGGAGGTCACGGTCGACGGCGTCGAGGTGCGGCTCACGCCGACGGAGTTCAAGCTGCTGCTGCTGCTCGCCCGCAACGCGGGGAAGGTGCTGACCCACGGCATGATCCTGCGCGAGGTGTGGGGTCCGAACGCGACTCAGGCTCACTACGTCCGCGTGCAGATGGCGGAGCTCAGGAGGAAGCTGGAGCAGGATCCCGCCCGGCCGCGGCTGCTGCTGACCGAGGTGGGCGTCGGGTACCGGCTGCGCGATCGCTGGGACGATTGAGCGCGGCGCGATCACTCCTCGCAGGCGGCGCGGGGCTCGTGCGCGTCGAGCCAGCGCGCGGCGTCGTCGGAGGTCCCTCCGCTCCGGTCCTCGTGCACCACCCGTCCGCTTCCGTCGATCAGCCGGTGCACCGTGGCGCCCCCGTCGGAGCTCACCGTGGTGACTGCGCGCAGCCGGCCGGCGCCGTCGTACCAGCCGACGACCTCGCCACCACCCGGCACACGGAGCGCCACCTTCAGGACGCGGGCGCCATCCGCCCAGGAGACCTGATCGACCGGCTCGCCGGCACAGGTGAGCTTCCGGGAGCTCGAGACGAGCGCTCCGGCCGCGAGCCGGCGCTCGACGTCCGCGACGAGGCCGCGCGACGCGGCGGCGCCCTCGGCCGGCACCGCCGCGCGCACCCCGAGGCCGGCCCCCGGGGTGGCGGCGGCCGCGGCGCTCTTGCGTGCCGCGTCGGCTCTGGCCCGCGGCTCGGCGGTGTCGCGCGCCGTCGGCTGCTCTCGCATCATC
>DASSQI010000189.1:0-26598 GCA_035702585.1 Anaeromyxobacteraceae bacterium | reverse complement strand
TATCTCGAAGCGTCCCACCTGGATCGTGTCGCGCCCGCCGGAGATCTCGTCGAAGACGGTCTTCCCGCTCGAGAGGTTCTCCCGGCTCTGATCGACGAACGCCATCTTCACGGACGGGCCGACGACGACGGACCCCGCGTCGGGCTTCTCCGCGCCGGTGATCATCTTGAAGAGCGTCGACTTGCCGGCGCCGTTCGGGCCGATGATCCCGACGATCGCGCCCGGCGGGACGATGAACGACAGGTCGTCCATGAGGAGCTTGTCGCCGAACCCCTTCGACACGCCCTTGAACTCGATGACCTTGTCGCCGAGCCGCTCCGCGACCGGGATGAAGATCTCCTGGGTCTCGTTCCGCTTCTGGTACTCGACGCTGGACAGCTCCTCGAACCGCGCGAGGCGCGCCTTGCTCTTCGCCTGACGGGCCTTCGGATTCTGCCGGACCCACTCGAGCTCGAGCTTCATCGCCTTGATGCGCGCGCTCTCCTGCTTCGACTCCACCTCGAGGCGCTGCTCCTTCTGATCGAGCCAGCTCGAGTAGTTTCCCTTCCACGGGATCCCGCGGCCGCGATCGAGCTCGAGGATCCACTCCGCCGCGTTGTCGAGGAAGTAGCGGTCGTGCGTGACCGCGACGACGGTCCCGGGGAACCGCGTCAGGAACTGCTCGAGCCACTCCACCGACTCGGCGTCGAGGTGGTTCGTCGGCTCGTCGAGGAGCAGCATGTCCGGCTTCGAGAGGAGCAGCTTGCACAGGGCGACCCGCCGCTTCTCCCCGCCGGAGAGGTGTTGCACCCTCGCGTCCCAGGGCGGCAGCCGCAGCGCGTCCGCCGCGATCTCGAGCGCGTTGCCGGTGTCGGCGCCCGCGGCGGCGATGATCGCCTCGAGCCGCGCCTGCTCGTTCGCGAGCTTCTCGAAGTCGGCGTCGGGCGCTCCGTACTCGGCGTACACCTCCTCCAGCCGCCGCTGCGCCGCAGTGACGTCGCCGAGCGCCGACTCGACCTCTTCACGGACCGTGCGCTCGCCGTCGAGCTTCGGCTCCTGCGGCAGGTACCCGATCCGGATGTCCGACTGCCGGGTGACCTCGCCCTCGAACTCCTCGTCCGCGCCGGCCATGATGCGCAGGACCGTGGACTTGCCGGAGCCGTTGAGGCCGAGGAGGCCGATCTTCGCGCCGTGGAAGAACGAGAGGGAGATGTCCTTGATGATCTCCCGCTTGGGCGGGACGATCTTGCTCACGCGGAGCATCGACATGACGTAGGGGGGCATGGCGCTCGCTGACGAGGGGGTGGAAGAAAGGGGGCGAGAGCCTACCCGAAAGCCGGGCTCGATTGGGCGGACGCCCCCGCGTGACGTCTTGTCGGGTTCGATCGGGGATGCAAGCATCCACGAGATCGGCCACCCCGGGGGTCAGCGGTGGACCACGACGGGACAGCGTCGCCGCTGCAACCGCTTCCCGAGTCACGGGATCCGGGTCCCGATCCGCGTGAGGCACCGACGGATTCTTTCGAACCTCTCGACACGCGCGCCATCACCCCGGGGCGGCTGACCCGGCTCCTCGAGGATCTCGCGGCCGCGCCGGCGGTGGATCTCGAGTCCGCGCCGGCCCTGCACGCCGGCGATCGCCTCGGCCGGTTCCTGCTCGTGCGCGAGATCGGCAAGGGCGGGTTCGGCGTGGTGTTCGAGGCGGAGGACACCGCCCTCCGCCGTCGCGTCGCGGTCAAGGTCATCCGTCCGAAGCCCGCGATGTCCGCCGCGGGCACCACCGCCGCCCGGTGGCTGCGGCCCGAGGCCGAGGCCGCGGCCCAGCTGCGGCACCCGAACGTCGTGACGCTGTACGACGCCGGCAGCTGGGACGGCGGGACGTACCTCGTCTACGAGCTCCTACGCGGTCGGACGCTGGCCGAGGCGCTCGACGCCGGACCGCTCGCGCGCGCCGAGGCCGTGCGCGTCATGCGAGATCTCGCCCGCGCGCTGGCGCACCTCCACGCGGCAGGCGTCGTGCATCGCGACGTGAAGGCAGCGAACGTCTTCGTCGACGCCGACGGTACGGTGAAGCTCCTCGACCTGGGGCTCTCGCAGATCGCGGGCTCGGCGGGCCACGCAGCGGGGTCCCCGCCCTACGCCGCGCCGGAGCAGTGGCGCGGCGAGCGCGCCGACGCGCGCGCCGACGTGTACGCGTGGGGCGTGCTCGGCCACGAGCTGCTCTGCGGGAAGCTGCCGGAAGGACCGCCACCGCCCGGCCCGCAGCGGCTCGGATCGCTCAGAGGGCTCGTGGCGGCGGCGCGGAGCGAGGATCCCGACCTGCGGCCCGCGGACGGGGGCGCGCTCGCGGGAGCGCTCGACCGGATCGAGCGGCGTCGCGCTCGCGCGCGCGGGGCTCGCGTCGCGGCGGTGGGGCTCGTGCTGGGCGCGATCGCGTTCCTCGTGGCGTGGCCGACCGAGCGTCAGATCGCGCGGAACGTCTCGACGAGCCTCGAGGCCTACCAGAAGTACGCCGCGGGCCGGCGCTGCCTGGAGCGACCGTCCGAGGGCGCGAGCTGGCTGCGCCTCGATTGTGGCCGGCACTTCCGCGAGGCGCTCGCGATCGATCCCGACTTCCCGCTCGCGCACTTCGAGCTCGCCGCGCTCGCGCGCTGGGACGCTCACCCCGACGTCGAGATCGCCCAGGCGCTCGAGCCCGCGCTGCAGCGCATCGATCGGCTGCCGCGGCGCGAGCAGGCCCAGCTCCGGGCGTGGAAGGCGGAGCTGGACGGCGACGCCGCGCAGTCGGTGCAGATCCTCCGCGCGCTCTCGGAGGACTACCCGCAGGACGCGCAGGTCGCGTTCGGGCTGGGCGAGGCGTTCTACCGGCAGGGGTTGCACGCCGACGCGGTCGCGCCGCTCGAGCGCACCGTCGAGCTCGACCCCGGGCTCGAGCTCGCGGCGGACGAGCTGGTCTGGTCGCTCGGGCTGCTCGATCGCACCGACGCGCTGCGGGCGCTCGCCGACCGGATGGCGGCGTCGGCGCCGTCTCCCGGCACGCTGCACGCGGAGGTGCAGGCGCGGGGCTGGATCGGCGATCTCGACGGCGCCCTGCGCGTCGCCCGGCGCGCCGCGGTCGGCGGCGGCGGAGCAGCGCGCGAGGATCTCGAGGACGCGCTCGTCGCGGCGGGTCAGTGGGACGAGGCGGAGCAGCTGCTCGCGGAGGACGTGGCTCGCGGCACCGAGCGCGCGCCGCACCGCCTCGAGTCGCTCCTGCTGCTGCGGGGCCGCATCGCCGAGGCGCGAGCGCTCGTCGCGCGGCAGCCCGCGCCGGCCGACGGTCGCCTCCGCTTCATCGCCGGATCCCAGCGCATGCACCGGCTCGCCGCGACGCGGGACGTCGTCGCGATGGAGCGCATCGTGGACGAGACCCGCGCGTGGTCCCCGCAGCTCGCGGCGGGCTTCGCCCCGGTCCTCGCGTACGCCGGCGACGCCGCGCGCGCGCAGGCGCTCCTGCCGGCGGTCACCGAGCCCGGGGCCCGCGAGATGACCCGCGCGCTCATCGCGTGGCGAACGGTCGGAGCGGCCTCCGCGCTCCCGCAGCTGCGCCGGCTCGCGCGCGCCGACCCTGCCGCGGTCTCCTCGCTGCCGCCCGAGGGCCCCGCCTGGCTCGCCGCGGAGTGCGCGGCACAGGCCGACCGCGCCGAGGCCGCGATCGACGACGTGCACCGGTTCCAGCGGTTCTACTTCCCGCTCGGGCTGTGGCGCGCGTGGGCCTATCCGCGCAGCCTCGTCGTCGAGGCGCGCCTCCTCGCGGAGCTCGGCAGGCCCGCGGAGGCGATCCGCGCGCTCGACCGGCTCGACGCGCTCTGGACGCGAGCGGATCCCGACCTATCGCTGCACGTCGAGGCGAGGGCGCTCCGGACCCGGATCGCGGCAGCGGACTTCACCGCAGCGAGGGCCTCCGGCTGGCGGAGGCCGTGAGGACGTTGGTCACGAGGAGGACGGGATGCCGAACAAGAGCGGGACGAGCGTGACGACCACGGATGACTCGACCACACCGCCGATCGACAAGGCGATCGACGCCGCGGACAAGACGCTGAAGAAGGTGAAGGACGACAAGTCGAAGATGCAGGCGACGCGGATGAAGAAGGCCGACGCCGCGGCTCTCGTCCAGGAGTTCGAGGGAGACTTCGTCTGGACCGTTCAGGAGACGGACACGTCGAAGAAGACGTCCGCCGGGACGTCGGGCTACGTCACGCTCATGATGTCGCGCACGCAGCCCGGCTCGGACGGATAGCTCGCGTGTCGAGCCGCAGGCGAGCTTCCGCGACGGCGTCGCGAGCGCCGGGTCGCGCGCCGATCCTCTCGCGAACACGAGTCGATCGCCGACCCCGTCGCGCTCCGCAGCAAACCGTCCTCGTCGTCTGCGGTCCGAGCGACGATCACGCCGTCTCGGTGGCGCTGCACCTGGCGGATCTCGGCGTCCGTCCGGTGCGCGTCGATCTCGCGAAGCTGCCCGAGCACGGCTTCGCGGTCCGGACCGGCGGAGGCCGCCCAGCGCGCGTGCTCCTCGGCACGAGCGACGGCATGGTGGATCCTGCGACCTGCGTCGCCGCGTGGTGGCGCAGGCCGCGGGCCGTCGCGCCGCCGCAGAGAGAGCCGAGCCCTCCATCGACTGCGCGCGCGTTCGGCGCGGCTGCCGGAGTACCCCAGGACGACGATGCGCGCACGCGCCGGCTGAGCGACGCCGAATGGACCGCGGCGCTCGCGGGGATGGTGCGCGTCGTTCGCGGCACCTGGGTGAACGATCCCGGTTGCGAGGAGCTCGCCCGGCGGAAGCTCGCGCAGCTCGAGGCGGCGCGTGAAGTGGGACTGCCGGTCCCGCGGACGCTCGTCACGAACGACCCCGCGCTGGCGCGCCGCTTCGTCGCCGCATGTCGGCGCGGCGCCATCGCGAAGTCGCTCTCGTCCACCGCGGACGGCGGCTACACGCGCGCCGTCCGTTCACGTGACGAGTGGCTCCGCGACCGTCTCCGCGTCGGCCCTGCGATCCTGCAGGAGCGCGTCGAGGGGATCGACGTGCGCGTCACGGTGGTCGGCGACGCAATTTTCGCGATGTCGGTCGACGCGCGGCACGGCTCGAGCCCGGACGACGTCCGCTCGTGCTGGGACGAGATCGTCGCCTCGGCTCGCCCGGAGCGGCTTCCGGAGGATCTCGTGCGCCGCGTCCTCGCGCTGCACCGGCGCCTCGGCCTGCGCTTCGGCGCGGTGGACCTGCGCCGTCGCCGGGGCGGCGAATACGCGTTCCTCGAGGTGAACCCATCCGGCCAGTGGATGCACGCCGAGGACGCGACGGGGCACCCCATCGGAGCGACGCTCGCGCGGCTGCTCGCGTGCGGTGCCGCGGGAGCGTCGTCTCGCACCTCACCAGCGCCGGGAGCGTCGCCTCGGCGCGTCCCGCCGCGCCACACCGGGCGCGCGACCGCGAGCGTCACGAACGCGACAGGGACGGCGCGCCCCCCGCAGAACGCGCCGTCCCCGCCTCGCACCTCACCAGCGCCTGGATCGGCGCCGGTTCAGGCTCGTGTCGGGCTGCGGTGAGGACCCGGGCTCCGGTGGCGAAGATGCTCGAGGGCCCCGTGTCGCCGCCGCCGGCGGCCTCTGCCTCGGCGAACGGCCTCCACGCGGCGGCTTCCCCGGCTCGTCGTCGCCGCGCTCCTGCTTGAACGATCTCTCCAGCGCGGCCTGGCACAGCGTCACCGTGCCCTTGCCGGTCCGGCGCGTGAACGCGGCCGCGTCTTCCTCGTAGACCCCCGCCGCGGCGCCGCGCGACATGCCCTTGCGCAGGCTCGAGCGGAACGGCGCGCTCGCCGCGAAGGCGTCGCGGTCCTGCAGCCCCGCCATCACGCGGGCGCAGGCGTCCGCGACGACGTCGTGACCGCGGGCCGTGAGCGAATCGTGCACGATGGTCAGCAGCGCCTGCGCGGCCGGGAAGTCACCGCGCCTCGCCGCCTCCTCGGCGTGGATCTGCACGCGGACGAGCTGCGCGGTCGCGACCGCCTGGTCCACGTCGCGGGTGGGCGTGAGCTGCTCCTCGCCCGCCGGCACTCGCTCGACCACGACCTGGAGCTCGAACCGCTCGTCGCGCGAGCGGCCGCTCTCGCCGTCCACCGTCCGGTAGGTGCCCTCGACGAGCGCGACCGGCATCGTCCCCGGCGCGGGCCGAGCGCCGAGCCGCAGCCCGACCACGATCTCGCGCAGCTCCTCCGAGAGGATGTCGGAGAGCGCGATCCGGACGCCTTCCCCTCCCGGCCGGGAGTCGACGTCGGAGACGACGTCGAGCAGCTCGACGCCGGGGGCCGGACGGATCGTGAGCGCGATGTCCCGGGCGTAGGTGGAGAGGAGCCCGCCCAGCTCGCGCGCGAACGCGGTGAGCGCGTCCTCGGGGTTCCTCACGAACGCGTAGTTGCCCTTCCCCTTCGTCGACAGGTCGCGCAGCAGCTCCTGGTCGGCGTCCTCGCCGTACCCGAACGCCGACACGCTGGCCGCGCCGAGGTTCGCCTCGAGGAGCCGCAGGATGTCGGCGTGCGCCGTGGCCGGGCCGACGTTCGCGAGGCCGTCGGTGAACATGATCACCCGTCGCACCATGCCGGGAGGGACGCGCGCCTCGTTCGCGCGGCGCAGGCCCTCGAGCAGCCCGCCCGCGAAGTTCGTGGAGCCGCGCGGGCCGAGGTCGCCGACCGCGGCCTTGAGCGAGGCCTTCTTCGCCTGCGTCATCTCGAGCGGCGGCGCGATCGTGACGACGTCGTCCGTGAACGTCACGAGGCCGCAGAGGTCGCCGGGCGCGAGGTGGTCGACGAGCTTCATCACCGACTGCTTCGCGTAGTGCAGCTTCGCCCCCGACATCGAGCCGGAGACGTCGATGACGGGGATCACGCAGATCGCCGGCCGCCGCGCCTGCCACTCGACCGCGGGCGCCCGCAGCTCCACGAGGAGGTGAACGTCTCGCTGGGCGTCGAACCTGATCTTCTCGAAGGTGAGGCGCGCGTTCGTTTTCATGCGGAGGAGCGTACGGGCCGCACGGACACGCCCTCGCCGCGGACTCGGGCGCGGCACCCCGCCGGGTGGCCGCGCTCGCATGTCCCCCCTGCGCGCACGATGGGGCGAGGCCCGAACATGCCCGCTCGCGCTCCGCTCCTCGCAACCCTGCTCGCGCTCGCTCGAGCGCGCCGGACCTGCAATCGAATACGCCTTCACTACCGGGACTCCGCTCACGCGGTGAGCGAGCGCGAGGTCGACGTGCTCGGCCTCGCGTTCCAGGGCGGCCGCTGGTACGCGCTCGCGCACTGCCACCTCCGGCACGGTCTTCGGCTGTTCCGGGTGGACCGCGTCGCCGCCGCCTCCCTCGTCCGCCGCCGTACCTGCGGCTACACGCTGCGGGGATTCGACGCCGCGTTCTTCTCCTCCGTCGAGTTCCTCGAACCCGGCGCCGCGGTCGCCCGGCTCGCGACGGTGCGGCTCACCGGCCCGCTCGCCGCCGCCGCGCCAGCGATCTTCCCGGGAGCCATCCTCGAGCGCGACGGCAAGGACCGGCTGTGTCACCTCCGCGTGAGCCACGTCGACAGGCTCGCCGAGCTCGTCGAGTCGCTCGGGCCCCGAGCCGCCATCGTCCAGCGCGGCGCCTTGGAGGTCGGCGGCGACCCAGCCAAAGAGTGAAATGCGCGCCCACCTTCGCCTCGAAGTCGCCCTGCCCTTCGAGACGAGTACACTTGCAGTCTCATGCCCCAGCTCGACGAGAACGCGGCCGAAAGACGCCTCATCAAGCTCGCAGCGTGGTTCCTCGCGCGCGGCGAGCCCGCGACGCGCGAGGACGTCTACGAGGCGTTCCCCGACGAGTACGTCGGCTCTCCCGCCGCGAAGGAGAAGAAGTGGTCTCGCGACAAGCGCGACCTGCAGCGCCTCGGCGTGCCGCTCCGGTTCGTCGAGGAGCTCGACGAGAAGGGCGCGTACACGATCGACCCCGGCAGCTTCTACCTGCCGAAGCTCGAGTTCGCCGCCGGCGAGGCGGCCGTGCTCCAGACCGCCGCCCGCGCAGCCCTCGGCGACCCCGACCACCCGCTGCACGACGACGTGGAGGCCGCGCTCCGCAAGCTCCTGCTCGGCGCCGCCGGCCTGCCCCCGCGGGCGGCCACGCTCGAGTCCGCGCGCGAGCCCGCCGCACCGCCGCAGCTCCGCAAGTGGCTCTCCGTCGTCGCGGACGCGATCGAGGACCAGCGGGTGCTGCACCTCGACTACTGGGTGCCGGCGCGCGACGAGGTCACGTCCCGCGACGTCGAGCCGTACGGCTACGCGTGGCGCCGCGGCGACTGGATCCTCGTCGGCTGGTGCAGGCTCCGGAAGGCGGTGCGCGTGTTCTACCTGCGGCGCGTGCGCGCGCTCGCGCCGGCGAAGCAGAAGCAGCAGCCGCCGCACTTCGAGGTCCCGGCCGACTTCGACGTCCGCGCCTGGTCGCGCCAGGAGACCTGGGATTACCTCGCCCACGCGCCGCTCGAGGCGACGGTCCGGTTCCGCGGCTCGCTCGCGAAGATCGCGCCGAAGCTGCTGCCGCGGGCGAAGCTGTCGGTCGCGCCCGACAACTCCCGCATGGCGCGCGTCGTCGTGCGGAACCTCGACGGGCTGGTGCGGCAGTGCCTCGCGTGGGGTCCGGAGGCGGAGCTCGTCGAACCGGAGGCGGGTCGCGCGCGGGCGCGAGAGATCCTCGACGCGATCGCCGCGTCCGGAGGTGCAGCGTGAGCGACAACTTCGTGAAGCGCACGCGGCGGCTGCTGCTCCTCATCCCGGCCGTGTGGAAGGCGACCGCCGCGGGGCGCAAGGGGATCACGGTCGCGCAGGCGGTGCGCGTCACTGGCGCGAAGGACGAGGCGATGGTGCGCGCCGACGTCGAGTCGCTGCACGGGCTCTCGCTCGCGCCGTCCATGCCCGACGACCAGCTCCTCCTCGAGATCGAGGGCGACGTGGTCCGCGTCGACCGCACGCTGTCGCTCTCGGAGCCGCCGCGGTTCTCGCTGCGCGAGGGCGCCGCCCTGCTCGCCGCGCTGCAGCCGTTCGAGGAGGACGCCGGCGCGACGGTGAAGGGCGTGGTGCGGAAGCTGCGCCGCGCGATCCCCGAGTACCTGCGAGAGCGCGCCCAGCAGATGGCCCGCGCGACGGACTTCCAGGTCGCGCCGCAGGGCGAGTGGGCGAGCGCGCTCGAGGAGGCGATCTCCCGCCGCCTCGAGGTGATCGTCGAGTATCGCGCGAGCGCGACGGCCGACTCGTCGCGGAAGGCGCTCGAGCCGCGGCTGCTCTTCCCGCAGGACGGTCACTGGTACCTCGCGGCGTGGAACGTCGAGAAGGGCGAGGAGCACCTCTACCGGCTCGACCGGATCGTCTCGGTGGAGATCGGCGCGCGCGTCTACGGCGCGCACAAGGGTCCGCCCGTCGAGCGGTATCGCTCGAAGCAGCTCTACTTCGCGGCGGGCAGCGAGCGCGAGGTCGGCGTCCGCTTCCGCGACATCGCCGCGAAGATCGCGCTCGAGCGCTGGCCGCGCTCCGCTTCGACGGAGGCCGACGGCACCGTGCTCGTCACCGCCCGGCTCACGCCCGGCCCGTACCTGTACGGCTGGGTGCTCGGGTTCGGCGGCGACGCGCAGATCGTGAGCCCACCCGACGTGCGCGACGCGTTCGAGGCGCACGTCACGATGCTGCGGGAAGCCTACGCGACGCGCGCCGCGGCCTCGGCGCAGGGCTGAGCCGGGCCGTCACCGTCACGGGACGGCGCCGCCCGAGGCTCGGCTTCCGCCTGGCTGTTGCGCCACGCGTTGATCGCCGCCGCCGCCGCGGGTCCGATCGCCGCGCCGATGGCGGACGCGATCTTCACGCCGTCTCCGATCTGGCGCGCAGCACGCGTGATGCCGTCCATCGCTGCGAGCAACTCGTCGATCCGCTCCCCCTCCTCGAGCCGCGCGGTGACGCGATCCAGCCGCTCGGCGACCCGGCGCGCCGACTGGATGGTCATCCACAGCTGGAACATCAGGGGGATCGCGGCGCCCGCGAGCACGGCGACGAGCAGGGCGATTGCGACGCTCCAGGGTTCCACGGCGACTCCACGCGCTGGCGCGGCAGGAGAATCCTGCCGAGCGATCAGCCCATTGAGCGCTCAGGTGCCAGATCTGTCGACGTACCCCGTGGGGCGTCGCGCCGCTCCGTCGCGTCGAACCTGCGGGTCGCGGCGTATCGCACGACGCTCTCGGCCGGGCGCGCCCTGGAGGTGGGGTCCAGTATGCCGGTGCGGCGCCCGCCGTCAGCTTTTCAGTGATGCCGCGCGGAGCCGTGCAGGACGCTCTCCAGCTCCTCGAAGGGCACCGGCTTCGCGAGGTGCCGGTCGAACCCGGCGTCCATCGCGCGGCGCTGGTCGTCCGGAAGCGCGTAGCCGGTCACCGCGACGAGCGTCGACGACGACAGCTCGGGATCGGCGCGCAGCGCGCGGGCGACCTCGTAGCCGTCGAGCACCGGCAGGCCGAGGTCGCAGAGCACGAGGTCGGGGTGGAACGCGCGGGCCTTCGCGAGGCCCTCGCGGCCGTCGTGGGCGACCTCCACCTCGAGGCCCTCCATCTCGAGGACCATCCGCAGCGTCTCCGCCGCGTCGAGGTTGTCCTCGACGACCAGTGCCCGCCGGTGGCGCCCGTTCGTGGTCGTGACGAGCGGCAGCTCCGGCTGGAGCGCCTCGACGGTCGGGAACCACACGACGAACTCCGCTCCGGTCCCCGGCCCGGCGCTGATCGCCTCCACCCTGCCCCGCTGCAGCTCCACGAGGCCCTTCACGAGCGCGAGGCCGAGGCCCAGGCCGCCGCTCGTGCGGTGCAGCGTGTCCTCGGCCTGCGTGAACGGGTCGAAGGCGCGCTCGAGCATGTCGTGCGCGAGGCCGACGCCGTTGTCGCGGACGCGGATGGTCGCGAAGTCCTGCTCGCGCGCCGCGGACACGACGACGCTCCCGCCCGAAGGCGTGAACTTGGCGGCGTTCTGGAGGAGGTTCCCGACGATCTGCGCGATCCGCGTCGGATCGGCCTCGACGAGCAGCCGCTCGCGCGGGAGGCGGAGCTCGAGGTCGATCTCGCGTCGCGCGAACAGCGCGCGGTGATCCTCGACCGTGCGCGTCAGCGCGTCGGCGACGTCGACCTGCTGGCGCCGCAGCTGGATCTTGCCGCGCGAGATGCGCGTCACGTCGAGCAGGTCGTCGACGAGGTGCGTGAGGTGATCGACCTGCCGGTGCACCACCGCGCGCGCGCTCTTCGCCGGGACGCTGCCCGCGCCCACGTGATCGATGACGTGGAGCGCGTTCAGGATGGGCTCGAGCGGGTTCCGCAGCTCGTGCGAGAGGACGCTCAGGAACTGCGTCCGGTAGCGATCCTGCTCCTCGAGGAGCTGGTTCGCGCGCGAGAGCTCGACGGTGCGCTCCTGCACTCGCGCGTCCAGCTCGTCCCGCGACCTGCGCAGCTCCTGCTCCATCTGCTCGCGCGCGGAGATGTCGGTGATGACCCCGAGCAGGAACCGCCCGCCGTCGTCGTCGACGTGCAGCGACTTCCGCGTGAGGATCACGTGGCAGCGGCCGAACGCGTCCGTGAAGCGCTCCTCGTTCTCGACCACCTCGCCCGTCGCGAACACGACGTCGTCCTTCTCCCAGAAGACCTTCAGCTCCTCCTGGGGAAACCCGTGGTCGGCCCTGCCGAGGATCTCCTCGCGCGCCTGCCCCATGAGCCGGCAGTAGCTGTCGTTCACGAGGACGAGCCGGTGGCTCTCGTCCTTCACGAACACCGGGTTGGGTAGGGCCTCCAGGATGCTCTCGAGAAACCGCGGCCCCTGAACGGGCGCGTCCTGGATCTTCGACGCGGACATCACGGAAGCCCCCGTAACACGATCGGAGGCGGCGCGCCTCGACCCCACCCGGGACGTGTTGTTTGTGCTGGACACCGACGCTGCTTCCCACACCGTGTTCGGAGTTGAGCAGGCGCAATCGCAGCCGCGAGGGCCCAGGGAACATGCGACCTTACGACGTGATCGTCGTCGGCGGCGGCCACAACGGCCTCGTCGCCGCAGCCTACCTCGCGAAGGCCGGGCGGCGCGTCCTCGTGCTCGAGCGGCGCGAGCGGCTCGGCGGCGCGTGCGTGACCGAGGAGACCTGGCCCGGCTTCAAGGTGTCGACTGCGGCGTACGTCGCGAGCCTCGTCCGGCGCGAGATCGTCCGCGACCTCGAGCTCGCGAGGTTCGGCTACGCCCTCCTGCCGCGCGACCCTTCGTCGTTCACGCCGTTCCCCGACGGCCGGCACCTGTTCCTCGGACCCGACGCCGAGCTGAATCGCCGCGAGGTGTCGCGGTTCTCGCCGCGCGACGCCGACCGGCTGCCGCGCTACGAGGCGATGCTCGAGCGGCTCGCGGCGGCCATCGAGCCGACGCTCGTGGAGACGCCGCCCAACCTCTTCCCGCCGCGCTTTCGCGACCTCGCTCGCCTCGCGCGCACCGGCTGGCGCTTCGTCCGGCTCGGGGCCGATGCGCGGCAGGCGATCGAGCTGCTGCTCGCGCCGGCCCGCACGATCCTCGACCGCTGGTTCGAGTCGGACGAGCTGAAGGCGACGCTCGCGACCGACGCGATCATCGGGGCGATGGCGTCTCCCTCGACGCCCGGCACGGCCTACGTGCTGTTCCACCACGTGATGGGCGAGTGCAACGGCGCGCGCGGCGTCTGGGGGTACGTGCGCGGCGGCATGGGGGCCTTCAGCGAGGCGCTCGCGGCGGCGGCGCGTGCGGCGGGCGCGGAGATCCGGACCGGCGCCGAGGTGCAGCGGGTCCTCCTGAAGCGCCGTCGCGCGATCGGCGTGGTGCTCGCGGACGGCACGGAGCTGCGCTCGAAGCGCGTCGCGTCGAACGCCGACGCAAACGTGACGTTCCTCACGCTCGTCGGCGCGGACGCCCTCCCCGCCGGCTTCGCCGAGTCGGTCCGGCAGATCGACTACGCGAGCGCGTCGCTCAAGATCAACGTCGCCCTGTCGGCGTTGCCCAGCTTCTCCGCGCTGCCCGGCGCCGCGCCCGGCCCGCAGCACCGCGGGACGATCCACATCGCGCCGAGCCTCGACTACATCGAGCGCGCGTTCGACGACGCGAAGTACGGCGCGCCGTCCAGCGCCCCCGTGCTCGAGTGCACCATCCCGTCGGTGGTCGATCCGACGGTGGCGCCTCCGGGCCGGCACCTCATGTCGATGTTCGTCCAGTACGCGCCCTACGCGCTGCGCGAGGGGAGCTGGGACGCGGTGAAGGAGGCGTTCGCCGATCGCTGCTTCGACCTCCTCGAGCAGTACGCCCCTGGATTCCGCGCGTCGGTCGTCGCGCGCGAGGTCCTGTCGCCGCTCGACCTCGAGCGCCGGTTCGGGCTCACCGGCGGCAACATCTTCCAGGGCGCGATGACGGGGCCGCAGCTCTTCTCGTTCCGGCCGGTGCCGGGCTGGGCCGACTACCGCACGCCGATCCGCGGCCTCTACCTCTGCGGAGCGGCGACGCACCCCGGCGGCGGCGTCATGGGCGCCTGCGGCTACAACGCGGCGAGAGAGATCCTGCGCGACGACATGATGCGCCGGAACTGATCTCGCCGCGCGTCTAGAGGTCGTCGGCGCCCGGGTGCGCGCGATCAGGCCCGGGCGCGCTGGTGCGTCGCGAACACTCCTCGCCAGAACGGCCGATGGACCCCTTCCCCGGGCCGCCGCGTGACGAGCGGGAGGATCATCGCAGCGAGCAGCATGATCGCGATGATCGGGAGCGCGCCGGCGAACGTGCCGGTCCGGTCCTTCACCGCCGCGACGAAGATCGGGCCGACGATGCCGCCGACGCCCCACGCCAGCAGGATCCAGCCGTAGTTCACTCCCATGTACTTGGTGCCGAAGTAATCGGCGGTGAACGACGGCATCGTGCCGAAGCCGCCGCCGTAGCAGAGCAGCACGACGGCGAACAGCGCCGAGACCGCGACGAGGCTGTGGACGCCGCCGACGATGAAGAAGATGACGACCTGCGTTCCGTAGATGAGCAGGTACGCGCCGTTCCGGCCGATGCGGTCCGACACGGCGCCCCAGAAGAACCGCCCCAGCCCGTTGAAGACCGCGATGAAGCCGTAGACCGCGAGCGCGGTGTCGGCGCGCGCGCCGGTCAGCTCGCGCATGATCGGCACCGCGTTCGAGATGAACAGGATGCCGGCCGTCACGTTGAGGAAGAGCATGAGCCACAGCGCCCAGAACTGCCACGTCTTCATCGCCTCGGACGGCGGGTAGTCGCGGGCCGCGATCGCGCGCGCGGGTTGCGCCGAAGGCGTCGCGACGGCGGATGGCGACGTCCCGGAGGCCGCCGCGGTCGCCGGCGAGACCCTCGCGCCGGCGAGCGTCCAGCCCTGCGGCGGGTTCCGCACCTGCGACGCGCAGATGCCGCCGATGACCGCGAAGATCACGCCCGAGACGATGAACGTCATCATGACGGTGCCGAGGGAGCCATCCGAGAGCACGTCTCCCGCGGCGCCGCCGGCGCGTGAGGCGAGCACCGCCCCCGCCTCGCGGGACGCCTCTGCGAACGCGGGGATCGCCTTCAGCACGTTGTTGTAGATGAACGCGCCGAGGCCGAAGCCCATGACGACCATGCCGCTGCCGAGGCCGCGCTTGTCGGGGAACCACTTCGTCACCGCGGCGACGGGCGTCACGTAGCCGAGCCCGAGGCCGAGCCCGCCGATGACGCCGTAGGTGAGATACATCCACCACGCGCCGAGCGAGGCCGTGCCGATGCCGGCGAGGATGTTCCCGATCCCCCAGAGCACCACCCCCGTGATCGCGACGATCGTCGGCCCGCGGCGGTCCTGCCAGCGGCCGCCGATGATCGCGCCCACGCCGAGGAAGAAGATGCTCAGGGCGAACGCCCACGTCGTCGTCGAGTTCGACCACCGGAACGCCGCGATGAGCGGCTGCGTGAACAGGCTCCAGGAGTACACCGTGCCGAGACACGCCATCGCGATCGTCCCGGATACGGCTATCAGCCATCGATTGGTCCGCATGCTCCTCTCCTTCCGAGCTCAGCCGCCGAGTCCGCGCATCGGCGTGAGCACCACGTCCTCCGTCGTCCTCCATGCGGTCGCGTGGCTGCGCGTCGTCCGGCGCGTTGGCTCACGGCGTGGCGCCATGTTGGACCGACTCCTCTCCGGTCGCGCCGACGCCGTGGAGCGCCGGCATCCCGGCGCCGGGCTCGTCGCCACGCCTGACGACCTCGCCGGCGCCGCGCCCGGCGCGCTGCATCTCGAACGTCGCGTGCGGGTCGCGCGCGGAGGCGCGGCCGGCCTGCACGATCCCGAAGCGGAGCAGCGCCGTGCCGACGAGCGCGAGCGTCCCCGACGCGATGCGCTTCGCCCTCCTCGGCAGCGGCAGGATCTCCGACAGGAGCGATCCGACCAGCATCGCGCGCGCGGTGTTCAGCATCGCGCCCGAGACGCCGTGTCGCAGCGGGCGCGCGACGCGCGGGACGGTCGACGCCTCGCGATCGAGCGCGGCGCTGGCGGCGACCTCCGCGCCGCGGGCGAGCAACCCGAACCGATGGGCGATGCCGCTGCCACGCCTCGGCGGCCACACGTCGAAGAGCGCCCCCGCGCTCACCGCGCCGGAGAACGCGAACAGCACCGGGAGCGTGTGCCGCGTCTGCTGCCACACCGGCACGGCGGTGTTCGCGAGCAGCACGCCGGTGTAGCCGACGAGGGGCAGGCCGAACGCCGCGGCGCCGTAGCCGGCGCGATCCGCCGCGAGCGCGATCCACCGCGGCGAGCGCCGCCGGGTCGCGAGCAGGCGGCCGGCGCGACCTCCGCGGCGCACCGCGAGGACCTCCGGGAGGATCGAAGCCGCCGAGCACGCGCCGAACCCGCTCAGCACCCAGGTGCCCATGTTCATGGGCGACGACGGCCTGAAGACGCGGAGCATGTTCACGAACCGGGAAGGACGCCCGAGATCCGCGATGAGGAGACCGGCGCTCACGATCGAGCCGCCGGCGGCGACGAGGCGGCACCGGCGTACGAGATCGGTGCCGCGGCCGCCCATCGCCTGGACCGCGCCGCCCAGCACCGCGCACGCTCCCGCGAGCCCGCCCGTGAAGAAGTAGGCGGGGATCATCCAGTTCCACACCGGCTCGCAGAGCACCGGGAGGCCGTAGTACGACGTGCCCTCCTCCTCGCGCGCCGCAGCCGCGATCTCCTCGTACGTCGCCCTCGCCGGATGGACGGTCGCGTCTCGCGCCTTCTGCGTCGAGCCCTCGGCGGCGAGCAGCCCGATGTCCGGATCGATGTTGCGGCCGTCATGCCGCGCTTCGGCCTGGTTCAGAGGGTCCATCGGGTCCTCGACGGCGCAGCGGCCGCGGCGAGCGCGAGCGCTGCGAGTGACAGGACGCCCGCCGCCATCGCGCCCCAGCTCTTGACGATCTTCGTCGTGGGCACGACGGGGTCGGGCGGCAGGTTGTAGGTCTCGGGCTTGTCTGCGAGCAGGAAGAACGCGTGGAGCCCCTCGGTGCCGGGCTGGCTCGCGGCGCTCTCGCCGTAGAGATAGGCGTCCTCGACGCCGCGAGACCGGAGCTGCGTGACGCGCTCGGCGGCGCGCGCGCGCAGGTCGTCGATCTCGCCGAACTGGATCGACGCAGTAGGGCACGCCTGCGCGCAGGCAGGCACCATCCCGCCCTTCAGGCGGTCGTAGCAGAGGGTGCACTTCCACGCGCGCCCGTCGTCCTCGCGCCGGTCGATGACGCCGAACGGGCACGCCGACACGCAGTAGCCGCACCCGTTGCAGACGTCCGGCTGCACGTACACCGAGCCGAACTCGGTCCGCATGATCGCGCCGGTCGGGCAGGCCTCGAGGCAGCCGGCGCGCTCGCAGTGCTTGCAGACGTCGCTCATCATGAGCCACGAGAACTTCGACAGCGCCCGCGCCGTCGGGCCGAGCGGCACCGGCGACTCGATGTGCGACGGCGCGATGTTCCCGCCGAGGAGGCTGGTCGGCGGCGGCTGCCCGAGGGGCCGGAGCTCCGCGAACGCGCCGGCGCCGGCCTGCGCGCCGTCGCGGGGGCTGCCCTGGCCGGGCAGCGGGGTCTCGCGCTCGACGAACGCGACGTGGCGCCACGTCGACGCGCCGAGGTGGCCGGTGTTGTCGTAGCTCATCCCGGTGAACGAGAACCCGTCGTCGGGGAGCTGGTTCCACTGCTTGCACGCGACCTCGCACGCCTTGCAGCCGATGCAGAGCGTCGTGTCGGTGAAGAAGCCCATCTGACGCAGCTCGGGCATGGCTCACCTCCTCCGCGGCTCGGCCGGCTCGCGCGTGCGGATGCGCGGCAGGTCTCGCGGGACGTCGCGCTGTGGTTGCGGCAGCCGCAGCTCGATGCCGTCGGTCACCGAGCGCCGGCCGAACGAGTGGCGCCCGGCGCGGATGTTCGCGGTGAGCGCCTTCGACTCCTGGATCGCGACGTTCGGGTCGGCGACGAACGAGATGAGCTCGTTCGCCGGATCTCCCGTCACGCGTCCCAGGTAGCTGAAGTGGTACGGCAGCCCGATGGTGTGGACCATCCGTCCCCTCACCCGCAGCGGCTTCATGCGGCGGGTCACGAGCACGCGCGCCTCGATCTCGCCGCGCGCCGTCGAGATGGTCGCCCACTTGCCGTTCTCGAGTCCCTTCTCCGCGGCGAGCTCCGGCGAGACCTCGCAGAACATCGCGGGCTGCAGCTCGGCGAGCCACGAGAGCCAGCGGCTCATGCCGCCGGCGGTGTGGTGCTCGGTGAGCCGGTACGTCGTCACGACGTACGGGAAGCGCGGATCGCCGAACGCGAGGTGGTACGGGTTGTCGCGTCGCCGCCACTCGATGCGCGCCGGATTGCACTGCTGCGAATACAGCGCGTTCTCGACGACGCTCTCCTGGGGCTCGTAGTGCGTCGGGAACGGCCCGTCGAGGAGACCGCTCGGCGCGAACAGCCAGCCCTTCCCGTCCGCCTGCATGATGAAGGGATCGTTCCCGGCGATCGTCGCGATGCCCTGCGCGTTCTCCGGCGGCCGGTAGGACGGGGGACGGTCGACGATGAAGTCGGGCACGTCGTACCCGGTCCAGCGCTTCTTCTCCTCGTCCCACCACACGTACCGCTTGCGCTCGGACCACGGACGCCCGTCGGGATCGGCCGACGCGCGGTTGTAGAGGATCCGCCGGTTCGAGGGCCACGACCAGCCCCACTCCGGCGCGACCCAGTGCTGCTCGGTGGTCGGCTTCCGCCGGGCCGGCTGGTTGACGCCGTTCGCGTAGCACCCGGAGTAGATCCAGCAGCCGCTCGCGGTCGTCCCGTCGTCCTTCAGCTCGCCGAACCCGGAGACCGGGCGGCCGTCGGCGACCGTGTAGCCGCTGATTTCTTTCAGCACCGCCTCGGCGTCGGGCTCGCGGAGCGGACCGTGGACCGGGTAGTCCCAGTTCAGAGCCTGGATCGCCCGGTCGCGCTCCTCTCGCGATCCCTCGTACAGCTTCTGGAGCCGCCTGCCGAGGTCGTACGTGAACTGGAGATCGCTCCGGCAGTCCTCCGGCGGCTCGACCGCCTTGTGGTGCCACTGCAGCAGCCGCTGCGTGTTCGTGAACGAGCCGTCCTTCTCCGTGTGCGTCGCGGCCGGGAAGAAGAAGACCTCGGTCTGGATGTCCTCCGTCTTCACCTCTCCGCGGGTGATCTCGGGCGCGACTCGCCAGAACTCCGCCGTCTCGATGAGCGTGAAGTCGCGGACCACGAGCCAGTCGAGCTTCCGCATGCCGGCGCGGTGCAGCGCGCCGTGCATGGACCCGACGGTCGGGTTCTCGCCCATGACGAAGTAGCCCTTCACCCCGCCGTCGGCCATCTTCGCGACGGTGGCCATGTGCGAGAGGCCCGCCGAGATGCGCGGCATGAGGTCGAAGAGGTAGTCGTTCTCGCGCGTCGCGGCGGCGCCGAAGTACGCCTTGCAGAGCGAGACGATGTACTTGTGCATCTCGCTCCACCACCCGGTGGGCGAGCCGTTCCGCTCGATGTACTCCTTCAGCGCGCCCTCGTCCGGCAGCGACGCGTGGGGCATCGGCAGGTAGCCGGGGAGCAGGTCGAACAGCGTCGGGATGTCGGTCGAGCCCTGGATCGACGTGTGTCCGCGCAGCGCCATGATGCCGCCGCCGGGCCGGCCCATGTTGCCGAGGAGCAGCTGGAGGATCGCGGCGGTGCGGATGTACTGCACGCCGACGGTGTGCTGCGTCCACCCGACCGCGTAGCAGAACGCGCCGGTGCGATCGCGCCCGGAGTTGCGGCAGAGCGTCTCCGCGACCTGCAGGAAGAGGTCCTGCGGGATCCCACACAGCTCCGAGACCATCTCCGGCGTGTAGCGCGAGAAGTGGCGCTTCAGGAGCTGGAACACACAGCGGGGGTGCTGGAGCGTCGGGTCGGTGTGGCGCTGGGTCATGTCGCCGCCGCCCGGCTCCGACATCCCCGAGCCCTTCTCGCCGTACACGTGCTTGTGGCCGGCGGCCGGGACGATCCCGCTGACGCCCTCGTACGACCACGTCTCCCAGGAGTACTTGCCCTTCTCCGTGTCGAAGCCGCTGAAGAGCCCCTCGAGATCCTCCGTGTCGCGGAAGCTCTCGTCGATGATCGTCGCGGCGTTCGTGTAGTTGACGACGTAGTCGTGGAACCAGCGATCGTTCTCGATCACGTACCGGACGAGTCCGCCGAGGAACGCGATGTCGCTCCCCGCCCGGAGAGGCACGTGCAGATCCGCCACCGCGCTCGTGCGCGTGAAGCGCGGATCCACGTGGATGATCGTCGCGCCCCGGTTCTTCGCCTCCATCACCCAGCGGAAGCCGACCGGGTGGCACTCCGCCATGTTGGAGCCCTGGATGACGACCCAGTCGGCGTTCTGCAGGTCCTGCTGGAACGTCGTGGCGCCGCCGCGGCCGAACGAGATCCCCAGACCGGGGACCGTGGAGCTGTGTCAGATCCGCGCCTGGTTCTCCACCTGCACGACGCCGAGCGCGGTGTAGAGCTTCTTGAGGAGGTAGTTCTCCTCGTTGTCGAGCGTGGCGCCGCCGAGGTGCGCGATCCCGAGCGTCCTGCGCGCGCGCTGGCCCTGGAAGTCACCGCTCTCGATCCGCTCCTCCCAGGTGGAGTCACGGGTCCGTTTCACGCGCTCCGCGACCATGTCCATCGCCTGCTCGAGAGGGATGCGCTCCCACTCGGTGCCGCCAGGCCGGCGGTAGAGGACGTGCTTCACGCGCTGCGACCCGGTGACCAGCTGGAACGTCGCTGCGCCCTTCGGGCAGAGGCAGCCCTGGGAGATCGGGGAGGCGGGATCTCCCTCGATGTCGATGATCCGCTCGTCCTTCACGTAGACGCGCTGACCACAGCCGACGGCGCAGTACGGACAGATCGAGGAGACGACCCGGTCCGCCGATGCCGTGCGCGGCGCGAGCTCCCGCGTTCGCGCGCTCGCCGCGGTCGAGCCGAGGCCCGATGGATCCGCCGAAGCGATCTGTCGAGCGACTGGCCAGTCGGAGATCACGGGGAGGCGCGCCATGAGTGAGTCCTCCAGATCAGGAAGGGGACTCAATCCTTTGTTCGACGCCCGCGATCCGCAATCGGTCGCGAGCGTGACTCGCGGCCGCCCGCCACCCGCCTGCTCGTCCGGGCGACTCGTTCGCGGTCGGGCCGATCTGTTCGACTGCGTTCCGGCGGTCGACTCGACTGCGTTCCGGCCGTCGACGCTCTCGACTAAGTACCGGTCGCGGACGTCGCCTCGCCGCGCTCCTCGGCGTGCGCCACGGCGGCGCGCCGGGTCGCGGCTCCGTGATCCTTCGCGATCAGCATGTAGATCGCCGGCACGAAGAAGAGCGTGAACGCGGTCCCGATCGCCATGCCGCCGACGAGCACGAGGCCGATGCTGTTGCGCGCATGTGCGCCCGGCCCGGTGACGAGCGTCAGCGGGAAGTGGCCGCAGACGGTGGCGATGCTGGTCATCAGGATCGGGCGGAGCCGCGTCACCGCGGCCTCGCGCACGGCGTCGATCTTGGCGACGCCCGACTCCTGCAGCTTGTTCGCGAACTCCACGATGAGGATGCCGTTCTTCGACACGAGGCCGATGAGCGTGACGAGCCCGACCTGCGAGTAGATGTTGAGCGTCGTCGTCCAGCCGTTCGTGAAGAACGGGATGTTCGGGTTCGGCATCTTCAGGAACGTGAAGATGGACGCCCCGAACATCGCGAGAGGCACGGAGCCGGCGAGGATGACGAAGGGATCGCGGAAGCTGTTGAACTGCGCCGCGAGCACGAGGAAGATCAACACGACCGCGAGCACGAACGCGGGCAGGAACTTGTCGCCCTCGGTGCGCAGCTGGCGCGACTCGCCGGTGTAGTCGAGCGTGTAGCCCCGCGGCAGGATGCTCGCGGCCTGCGTCTCGAGGAACGTGAGCGCCTCGTCGAGCGGCCGCATGGCGACGCCGCTGATCTTCACGGCGTTGAGCTGCTGGAAGCGGCCCAGCGTGCGCGGCGTGACGTTCTCGCGGATGGTCGCGATCGAGCTCAGCGGGATGAGCTTTCCGTCGGGTCCCGTGACGTGCAGGTCCGCGAGCTGGTCCGGCGTCATCCGCTCGGTGCGGATGACCTGAGGGATGACCTTGTAGCTCCGGCCGCCGATGCTGAAGCGGTTCACGAAGTTGCCGCCGACCGCGGCGGAGAGGTCCTGTCCGACGGTACGCAGGTCGAGCCCGAGCTGCGCGACCTTCTCGCGATCGATCTCGATCTCCGACTGCGGCTGGTCCACCTTGATGTCGATGAGCGGCGGGAACGCGAACATGCCGCTCTTCGCCGCCTTCTCCTGCAGCTGCCTCGCGAACCCGAGGATCTCGGTCGTGTCGGCCGTGGAGGCGAGCACGATCTCGACGGGGAAGGTGCCGCCGCCCGGCAACGCCGGCGGCAGGATCGGGAACGTCTGGATGCCCGGGATCGCGCCGACCTTCTTCTGCACGTCCGGCAGGATGTCGGCCGGCGACCGCTGCCTCTCGTCCCAGGGCTTCAGCGCGAGGCCCCAGAACCCGCCGGTGGGCTGCGTGACCTGGAACGTGTACGCGGCCTCCGGCTCCGTCATCACCGCCTCGTGCACCTCGCGCGTCGCGAACGCGACCTGCTCGAGCGTCGAGTTCGACGGCGTGTTGACGATGCCGAAGATGACGCCCTGGTCCTCGGTCGGCGCGAGCTCCTTCGCCGACTGCGAGAACATGAGGACGGCGAGGACGCCGATGATCGCCCACGCGACGTAGATCGCGCGGCGCGCCTGCAGCATCGCCGCGAGGTGGCCGGAGTAGAACCGCTTGATGCGCTCGAAGCCGCGGTTGATCCTGCCCGGCAGCCCGCGGTCCTCCTGGCCTTCCTTGAGCAGCGCCGCCGACATGACGGGCGACAGCGTCAGCGCCACGAACCCGGAGATCGTGACCGCGCCCGCGAGCGTCAGGGCGAACTCGCGGAACAGCGATCCGGTGAGGCCACCCTGGAACGCGATCGGCGTGTAGACGGCCGCGAGCGTGATCGTCATCGCGATGATCGGGCCGACCAGCTCGCGCGCGCCCCGGTACGCGGCGTCGATGGGTTTCAGGCCCTCCCGCAGGTGCCGCTCCACGTTCTCGACGACGACGATCGCGTCGTCGACCACGAGACCGACCGAGAGGACGACCGCGAGCAGCGTGAGCAGGTTCACGGTGAACCCGAACAGCTGCATGAGGAAGACCGCCCCGATGAGCGACACCGGGATCGCGACGATCGGGACCAGCACCGATCGCAGCGACCCGAGGAAGAGGAAGATCACGATGATGACGATGACGAGCGTCTCCGCCAGCGTCCGCTGAACGTCGTTGACGGCGCTGCTGATGTAGCGGGTCGCGTCGTACGCCATGACGCCCTTCAGCTGCTCGGGCATCTCCTTCTGGAGGCTCTCCATCTCCCCGCGCACGCTCTTCAGAACGTCGAGCGCGTTGGAGTTCGGCAGCACGAACACGCCGATGAAGACCGCCGTCTGGCCGGCGAAGTTCACCTGGACGTCGTAGTCCTCGGCGCCGAGCACCACGTCGGCGATGTCGCCGAGCCGCACCACCGCGCCCTTCGCCTCGCGCACGACGAGCCGCCTGAACTCGTCGACCGACCTGAGGTCGGTGTTGGCGGTGAGGTTCACCTGGACGAGCGAGCCCTTCGTCTGCCCGACCGCCGCGAGGTAGTTGTTCGCCGCGAGCGCCTGCCGCACCTGCGCCGGGCTCACGTTGAGCGCCGTCATGCGATCCGGCTTCAGCCAGATGCGCATCGCGAACGTGCGGGCGCCCAGGATGTCGGCGCGCTGCACGCCCTCGATCGCGGAGAGGCGCGGCTGGACGACGCGCACGAGGTAGTCGGTGATCTCGTTCTGCTTCAGGAACTCCGACGAGAAGCTCAGGTACGCCGACGCGAACTGGCTCTCGACCGACTCGATCGAGAGGATGGGGACCTCTGCCTCCGGCGGGAGATCGCTCCGGACCTGGTCCACCTTCGAGCTGATCTCGGCCAGCGCGCGCGTCGCGTCGTAGTTGAGCCGCAGCCGCGCGGTGATGACCGACATCCCCTGGCTGCTCGAAGACTCGAGGTAGTCGATGCCGTCGGCGGACGCGATGACACGCTCGAGGGGCGTGGTGATGAACCCTCGGACGAGGTCCGCGCTCGCGCCGACGTAGACGGTGGTGACGGTGATCGCCGCGTTCTCGTTGCGCGGGTACTGCCGCACGTTGAGGGTGCGGATCGCCTGGATCCCCGCGATGATGATCACGAGGTTCACGACGATGGCGATCACCGGTCGCCGGATGAACAGGTCGGTGAACTTCATGGGTTCCGCTCCGTCCCGCTCACTGTTCCACTGGCTTGGGGGAGAGCTGCGGCTGAGGCGCCAGCTCGTTGTTGACGGCGACGGCCATGCCGGGGCGGAGCTTGAACGCTCCCGCGCTGACCACCGTCTCCCCCACCTTCAGCCCGGACTGGACCGCGATGAAGTCGCCGCGGCGCTCGCCGACGCGCACGAACCGCTGCTTCACCGTGAGCGTCGTCTTCCCACCTTGGTCCTTCTGCTCGTCGACCACGAACACGGAGTCGCCGTACGGCGCGTAAACGACCGCCGTCGTCGGGATGATCAGCACGTCGCGGTGCTCGCCCGAGAGCACCTCCACCCTCGCGAACATGCCGGGGCGCAGCTTGCCGTCCTGGTTCGGGAACAGCGCCCGGATGCGCACGTTGCGCGTGGCCATGTCGACCTCGGGGTTCACGACCGACACCTCTCCCTGCCAGGTCCGCCCCGGGAACGTGTCGGTGCGCAGCTGCGCCTTCTGGCCCGCCTTCACGTCCGCGAGCGCCTGCTGCGGCAGCGTGAACTCCGCGTAGATCGGCGTCACCGACTGCAGCGACGCGATCGGGGTCCCGTTCGACACCACCTGCCCCAGCTCGACCTGACGGATCGCGATCCGGCCGTCGAACGGCGCACGGATCGTCTTCTTCGCGATCGTCGCCTCGAGGCTCGCGACGTTCGCCGCCGCGGCCTTCGACCTCGCCTCGGCGGCGTCGAGATCGGCCACCGAGTTCGAGCCGGCCTCTCTCAGCCTGCGCGCACGGTCGAGGTTCACCTTCGCGAGCGAGGCGTCGGCCCGCGCCGCCGCGAGCTGCGCCTCCTCCGTCGAGGTGTCGAGCTTCACGAGCACGTCGCCGCGCTTCACGTTCGACCCGGACTCGAAGTCGATCTGGCGGACGATGCCCGACAGCTCGGCGCCGAGCACCACGCCGCGCACCGCGACGATGGTTCCGACGACGTCCGTCGAGCCTTCCCACTCGGATTCCTGAACCTTCGCCGTCGCGACGGATTCGGGGGGAGGCGTGAACGACTTCCCCGCGTTGATCATCTTCCCGATCTGCCCCGCCTTGATCGCGACGAGCGCGCCGACCACGAGGAGGAGACCCAACGACACCGCGAGCCAGAGCTTGGTCTTCGTTTTCATACGGTTCTGGGCGTGAAACCGGGTGGGATTACTGCGCGCGTGCCCCGAAAGCACGCTGAACGGCGGGCGACCCGTGAGTGAACGGCTTCTTACCGCATTCGCGGGAGAGCACGAGGGGAATCGGATGCGCAGGTTGCGCTCAGGAGGCGACGCATGCCGAGCGACAACATCATTCCGCTGTCCTCCTACCGGGTCGCCGTAAAGCGAAAGCGACGTCGGACGCGGATCGCGCGCGGTCTCACGGCCGCGCTCGCGCTGACGCTTGCGCCGGTGAGCTCGGTCGCGGACGGCGCGCCCAAGCTGCCGCCCGGGCATCCTCCCGTCGGGACGCAGCGACTCCCTCCGGGGCACCCTCCCGTCCCCGGCCACGACGGGGCGGCGACGTGCAACCCCGACCTGCCGCAGGGACACCCGGCCGTGCGCGACCCGCGTGTGCCCGAGGGTCACCCGCCCGTCGAGATCGGCCCGTGCGCCCCCGCCGGCACGTCGAGCGGCGTGTTCCACCCGGACGCCATGCCGTCCTTCGCCGAACCCGGCGTCGTCGAAACCTGACCGAGAGTTCTTTTCTCGGCCCCCTCCAAACCGGACCGGACCATCCCTGAAAAGACGAGGGCGGCGCCCCCTCGTGGCGCCGCCCTCTCATCTTCCGCGAACGCCTAGTAGTCGACGTTCTGGACGTAATCGCGCGGTACGTCCGCGAGCGGAGTGACCTCGGAACGCCGCATCATCTCGTTGTCCTCGTGATCGATGATGTGGCAGTGCCACACGTACGTCGAATCCCCGACGGACGCTGGGCTGAACGGATAAGCGGCGTCCGCTCCCGTCGCGCCGACGGGCGCACTCGTCGGCGACCAGCGCACCACCAGACGCGTGACCATTCCTGGAGGCGCCATGACGGTGTCCTTCCAGCCCCGCTCCTGCGGGCTGGCCGGCTGCGGCTGCGCCTGCAGGAATGGAGTGACGTCCGGGTTTCCACCGACGTACTCGAACTGTGTCGTGCCGGCGCCGGGCACCATCTTCGTCGGCCTCGTCGCCGGGTCGTAGTCCATGGGCGGCCCGTACCCAGGGCAGTACCCCAGGATCATCGGATCCTGCGGAGTGCAGGCCGCGGGGAACGACATCGCGTACGTCGACGCGTACTTGCCAGCGTCGAACTTCTGCCGGTTCAGGACCTGGAACTGGACGAGATGCAGGTGGATCGGATGGGCGTCCGCGGTGAAGTTCACGATCTCCCACACCTCGGTCGAGCCTTCCGCGGGCGTCTCCGTGCTGCCGTGATCCCACTTCGTGTTGTTGAGCAGGATCTCGAGAGGTCCACCCGGATACGCGACCGTGAGCTGGAGCTTGGGATCCAGGGTGGTCGGGTCGAATTCGTCGTTGTAGATCGACGTGGATACCGTCATCGGCATCCCCATGACCTCGTTCAGCGTGAGTTGACGGACGAGTGTCGGCTTGACGTCGGCGCCCAGCGTGCCCGTCGCGAAGTCGACGAGCTTCGGGATTTCATGACC
>DASSQI010000188.1:0-10904 GCA_035702585.1 Anaeromyxobacteraceae bacterium | reverse complement strand
ACCCGCGACCTCGAGGCGCGCTTCACGCAGACCTACACCTACGCCGCGTTCGGCCGGCGCCAGGTGTCGAAGGGCACGCTGCAGGTGAAGAAGCCGGGCAAGCTGCGCTGGGACTACGTCGAGCCCGAGAAGAAGGTGGTCGTCGTGAACGGCTCGCGCCTCGTGCAGTGGGAGCCCGAGGCGAACCAGGCCTACGTGGACGAGCACTTCGACGCGACGGCGATGAGCGCCGCGGTCACGTTCCTCCTCGGCACCGGCAAGCTCGCGGCGGAGTTCGACCTCGCGACGGACGACGCCGGCCGCCTCGTGCTCACGCCGAAGAAGCCCGACCCGCGGGTCGCGCAGGTCGTGCTCACGGTGGGGCCGTCCGGGGAGGTGACCGCCACCCGCGTGGTGGACGGGTCGGGCAACGTGAACGAGCTCACCTACGAGAAGATCCAGCGCAACGCCGGCATCCCCGACGCGCGCTTCGCGCTCGAGCTCCCGAAGGACGTGCACCTCGTGAAGCCGCCGAAGCCGTAGCGCGGCCGCGGACGCCTGCACGGCGCCTAGAGGTCGCCGGTGAAGCGCACCACCGCGACCCACGGCTTCACCGCCTCGCCGGACGCGATCCGGACCGCGCCGCCGCCCGGCCCCGCGCGGCCCGTGAGGAAGGCGTTCCACCCGTCCGCGCGCAACGACGCAGCGGCGGGCGCGCCGTCGCCGAGCGGCACCGCGTCGAGGAGCCGCAGCTTGTCGCCGAGCGGCGTCCAGCCTGCGCCGGTGAAGCTGTGGTCCGCTGCGGGCGACGCGCCGGTGTTCGAGAACAGGAGCGCCGTCGCGACGTCGGCGAGCGCCTCCGGGAACGAGGTCCCGAGCGCGCGCTCCACGTTGGCGATCCCGGTCGATCCCGAGGTGAGCGAGGCGAGGATGTCGGGTCCGAGCCGATCCGCGTGGAAGCGGAAGAACGCGTGCGCCCCCTCGTAGTTCCCGACGCTGTCGCCCTCCCACCGCGTCAGGCTGCGGCCGTCGTAGCCGCGGTAGACGTCCTCGCGCGTGCGCGTGAGATAGGTGATCCCGCCGGCGCGAGCGCTGTTCCAGCCGTAGCCCGCCTCGTCCTCCGCGACCTTGGCGAGGCCCTCCTCGATCCAGGTCTCGTCTGCGCCGTCGCAGGCGCGCGCGAGGCAGCGGCGCTGGAACGAGAGCAGGTGCGCGTACTCGTGCGCGAGCACGCCGGGGATGAGCTCCCCGAGCGCCTCGGCGCGGGTCCAGCCGAGGCGCGTCACCGACGAGGGGAGCGCGAGGTAGACGGCGTCGACGGCGTTGGAGCGCGACCCCGTGCAGCCGTCGGAGGCGTCGCGCGGGTAGAGCACGTCGTTCGCCCAGTAGTAGCCCCAGAGCTGCGGCAGGGTCGTGAGGAACAGGATGACCTTCCCGTTCCCGTCCACGTCCGACGGCGGGCCGAGGAGCGCCGTCAGCCGCGGGTGGATACGCCCGTCGAACGCGTCCGCGAGCGCGAGCGCCTCCCCCGCGGAGAGGTCCTGCAGGCCGGTCTCGTCCACGTACACGGCCGCGTGCATGCCCTCCGCGACGAGGATGCCCGCGCGCCGCGCGCTCGTGGAGTAGTCGCTGCGGGAGAGGACGCAGAAGGTGGTCCGCTCGGGCGGCGCGGCTGCGGCGGCGGACCTCTGCCGGAGCGCCGCTGCGCCGCGACCGGGAAGCGGCCCCAGCGAGCGCGTGAGCTCCAGGACCCCGGCGTCGCCGGGAGGCAGCGGGAGCGACGCCGCTGCGATGGAGGACTGGACCGTCGAGCGCGCCGGCGGCGGGGCGACGTTCCGCGCCTCGACCCGCGCGGTCGCGCCGTCGCGCCCTCCGGCGTTGAGGACGAAGATCGCCGCGCGCTCTCCCTCTGCCAGCGTGACCTCCGCCGAACCGCCGGCGAACGACTCGGGGGTGAGCAGCGACCGCGAGTCGGTGCTCCACGCTGCGCCCGGCGAGGGTGGGGCCGCGCCGGTCGACGCCCCGCAGGTCGCGAACGCGTCGAGCCCGAGCGGAGCGCACCGCCGACTCGCTGCGCGCGAATCCCGGCCGCACGACAGCGCAGCTGAGGCGACCACGGCGAGCACGAGGAGGGTGCGGCGAGACACGCAGCCGGCAACCTACCAGCCGCGCGGGTACCTAGAAAGGTGACGAGAGTCCGGAGCGCGGGCGTCCGGGCGAGCGATCAGCCGATGATCGAGAGCGGCTTCCCGCGCCGAACCGCGCCGACAGCTGCCGGGCGGCCAGGCGCCCGCTCCTCGCGCGCGACGACGCGGCCGACGAGGTCGTAGTCGCCGGCGTCGGTGATCTCGACCGTCACGAGATCGCCCGGGTACGCGACCGCCGGAATGCCGTCCGCGAACTCGTTGAGATAGGTGAGGCCGTCGATCTCGGGCGCCTGCTGGCTGTTCCTGCCGGCGAGGAGGTGCTCGGTCTCCTCGGCGCGCCCCTCGACGAGGACCTCCAGGCGCCGGCCGACCTGCGCCGCCGCGTGCTCGTGCGCGATCTCCCGCTGGACCTGCATCACCCGATCGAAGCGGTCGCGCTTCACGGCGTCGGACACCTGGCCGGCGAGGGTCGCCGCGAGCGTCCCCTCCTCGCGCGAGTACTCGAAGACGCCGAGCCGCTCGAAGCGCTGCTCGGCGACGAACGACAGGAGATCCTCGAAGTCCTCCTCGGTCTCGCCGGGGAGCCCGACGATGAGCGCCGTCCGGATCGCGATCCCGGGCACCCGCTCGCGCAGCTTCGCGAGCAGCTCGCGCAGGAACGTCGAGTCGCGGCCGCGGCGCATCGACGAGAGCAGCCGGTCCGAGGAGTGCTGCAGCGGCATGTCGAGGTACTTCACGATCTTCGGCTCGCGCGCGATCACGTCGACGAGCGCGTCGGGGAAGTCGCGCGGGTAGGCGTAGTGCAGCCGGATCCAGCGGATCCCGTCCACCTTGCACAGCTCGGGGAGGAGATCGTGGAGGCGGATCTTGCCGGGGAGGTCGTAGCCGTAGGCCGTGAGGTCCTGCGCCACGAGCGACAGCTCGACCGTGCCGGCGCGCGCGAGCGCCTCCGCCTCCGCGACGACGTCCGCGATCGGGCGGGAGCGCTGGGGACCGCGCAGCTGCGGGATGATGCAGAACGCGCAGGCGTTGTCGCAACCCTCCGCGATCTTCACGTAGGCGGTGTGTGAGGGGAGGGAGTTCACGCGCGGCGTGGTCGCGGCGTGCACGAAGTCCGGGTCGGGCACCACGATCCGCTTCGCCTGCGCATCCTGGACGATGCTGGCGATGTCGGCGTACGCGCCCGTGCCGACGAAGTGATCGACCTCGGGGAGCTCGCGGGCGAGCTCCTCGTGGTAGCGCTGCGTCAGGCAGCCGGCGACGACGAGCTTCTTGCAGCGCCCCTCCCGCTTGTGTTCGGCGAGCTCCACGATCGCGGAGATCGACTCCTCCTTCGCGCTCTCGATGAAGCCGCAGGTGTTCACGACGATCACCTCGGCCACGGCGGGATCCTCGGCCAGGCGGAACCCCGCGAGCTCGAGCTGTCCGAGCATGACCTCGCTGTCCACCCTGTTCTTCGGGCAGCCGAGCGTGTGGAGGTAGACGGTCGTGGGCATCGATGCGGGCTCTCGGGCTGGCGAAGGGGGCCGGATCTAACAGGCGCTGGGCCGCGCCGGCAATCGGCGCCTTAGGTTCAACGCATGACCGGAATGCATGCTTCGCTCTGGATCGCGACCTCGAAGGGGCAGGGCCGGCCGCGCCTCGACGGCGACGTGGACGCGGACGTCTGCGTCGTCGGCGGCGGGATCGCGGGGCTCACGACGGCGAGGCTCGCGCAGAAGGACGGGCGCAGCGTCATCGTGATCGACGCGGGCCGCATCGCAGCGCGCGACTCCGGCCACACGACGGCGCACCTGACGGAGATGCTGGACCACGGCTACGCGACGCTGCGGAGCCACTTCGGCGCGAAGGGGGCGCTCATGGCGGCGGTCGCGTCCCGGGTCGCGATCGAGACCATCGAGAGGACCGCGCTCGACGAGGGCATCGCCTGCCGGCTCTCGCGCGTCACCGGCTGGCGCTGGGCCGACACGCCCGGCCAGCTCTCGGATCTCGAGGAGGAGCTCGAGGCGATGCAGCAGTCGGGCCTGCGCGCGAGCATCGCGCGCGAGACGCCGCTGCCGTGGCGGGTGGCCGGAGCGCTGCGGGTCGAGGATCAGGCCCAGTTCCACCCGCGGGAGTACCTGCTCGGCCTCGCCGACCGGATCGTCGCCGACGGAGGGCAGCTCTTCGAGGGCACCCGCGCGATGAAGATCCAGGAGGGCGCGCGGTGCACGGTCGAGACGGAGCGGGGCACCGTCCGCTGCCGCGACGTCGTCGTCGCGACGCATCACCCGGTCTCGTCGAAGTTCGCGCTGCACACGAAGATCGCGCCGTACCGCACGTACGCGCTCGCCGCGCGGGTGCCGTCCCTGCCGCGCCCCGGGCTGTACTACGACAGCGAGGACCCGTACCACTACGTGCGCACCCAGGACACGAGCGCCGGCTCCTTCCTCGTCGTCGGCGGCGAGGATCACAAGGTCGGCCACGACGAGGAGACGCACGCACGCCACGAGGCGCTGGAGCGCTGGACGCACGAGCGGTTCCCGGGAGCGGAGGTCGCGTACCGGTGGTCGGGGCAGGTCATCGAGCCCGCCGACGGCCTGCCGTTCATCGGCCGCGCGCCGCTCTCCAGCCGCGTGTACGTGGCGACCGGCTTCTCCGGGACGGGCATGACCTTCGGCACCATCGCCGGGCTCGTCATCGCCGACGCGATCGCGGGCCGCGAGAACGCGTTCGCCGGCCTCTTCGACGCCACCCGCGTGAAGCCGCTCGCGCAGGCGCGGCGGTACATCGCCGAGAACGCCGACTACCCGGCGGCGCTCGCGAGAGACCGCATCGATCGCGGCCAGGTCGCGCGGCCCGCGGACGTGCCCGCCGGCGAGGGCCGTCTGGTCCGCGTCGACGGCAGGATGGTCGCCTGCTACCGCGAGCCTGCCGGCGCCTTGCGCGCCGTCTCGGCGGTGTGCACGCACCTCGGCTGTCACGTGCACTGGAACGACGCGGAGCGCAGCTGGGACTGCCCCTGCCACGGCTCGCGGTTCGACACAGCCGGTCGGGTCCTCAACGGCCCCGCGGTCAAGGCGCTCGAGCCGGTGGACGTCACCGGCGCGGACGCATCGCGCGCGCCGCACTCCTGACCCGTGGCGTCCCGACCCGAACGAGCACGCGCCGCTCCAGGCGGGCCCGTGTAGGGATCGCGTCTCCGCCCGATCACTCGCCGCGGACCGGCCATGCAAGAACATCCGACTTCTCACGCCTCCGCGTCGATCTTCGACGTCTTCTCGACGTCGGACTTCATGCCGCACGGGCACTGCTATCTCTGGAAGACGCCGCTCGTCGCCCTGCACGTCTCCTCGGACATGCTCATCGGCACGGCGTACGTCGTCATCGCCCTCACGCTCTGGCTGCTCGTGCGGAAGATCCGCATCCCGTTCAGCCCGATGATCCTCGCGTTCGGGACGTTCATCGGGGCCTGCGGGCTCACGCACTACATGGAGGTGTGGACGCTCTGGACGCCGGACTACTGGCTGTCCGGGTTCGTGAAGCTCGTGACGGCCGCGGCCTCGGTCGCGACCGGCGCGTACCTCGTGCAGCTCAGGCCCGCGATCAACAAGGTCGCCACCAGCGCGCAGCTCGCGGAGGAGCGGCGCATCGAGCTCGAGACCCAGACTCGCGAGCTCGAGCGGCTGTACCAGCAGGTGAAGGACCTCGACGACGCGCGCGTGCGGTTCTTCGCGAACGTGAGCCACGAGCTGCGGACCCCGCTCGCGCTCGTGATCGGCACGGTCGAGCGCCTCTCGCGCGGCGCGACCGGCGAGGCGAAGCGCGACCTCGAGGTGGCGCGCCGGAACGCGCGCGTGCTCCTCCGCCACGTGAACGATCTCCTCGACGTCGCCCGCATCGAGGAGGGTCGCATGCCGGCGCGGTACATGCGGGCCGACCTCGCCGAGCTGGCGCGCGGGACCGCGGCGCAGTTCGAGGTCGCGGCCGTCGAGCGGCACGTCGATCTCACCGTCGACGCTCCCCTCGCGCTCGAGGCCGAGCTCGACCCGGAGAAGATCCAGCGCGTGCTCGCGAACCTGCTCGGCAACGCGTTCAAGTTCGTGCCCGACGGTGGGCGCGTCCGCATCGCCGTACAGCAGGATCGTGGCCTGGCGCGCGTCGTGGTCGAGGACAGCGGGCCCGGCGTGCCCCCGGCGCTGCGCAGCCAGATCTTCGAGCGGTTCCGGCAGGACGAGACCGGCGCCGCGCGGACCGGCGGCACGGGCCTCGGTCTCTCGATCGCGAAGGAGCTCGTCGAGCTGCACCTCGGCACGATCGCGGTGGACGAGGGACAGTGGGGCGGCGCGCGCTTCACGTTCACGCTGCCGCTCCGCGCACCGGAGGGGACGGCCGTGGGCGACGAGAAGCGCGTCGCGATGCGCGCGGGCGTGCGAAGCATCGCCGACGAGTCGGCCGCCGCGGCCGCGATCCAGCGGGCCGGACCTTCCGCGGGAGCCGCGCCGGCGAGCGCTCCGGGCGTGCTGGTCGTCGACGACAATCCGGAGATGGCCCGGTTCGTCGGCGACGTGCTCGGGGCGGAGTTCCGCGTCTCGTTCGCGGTGGACGGCAACGAGGGCCTGCACACGGCCGAGGCGCTTCGACCCGACGCGGTCGTGTCCGATCTCATGATGCCGCGCGCCGGCGGCGACGTCCTGCTCGCCGGCATGCGCGCGCGGCCGGCGCTCGCGACGACGCCGGTGCTCGTGCTCACCGCCCGTGAGGACGAGGATCTGCGGGCGCGGATGCTCCGCGAGGGCGCGCAGGACTACGTCGCGAAGCCGTTCTCGGCGGAGGAGCTCCTCGCGCGCGTGCGGAACCTCGTCACCATGAAGCGCTCGCGCGACGTGCTGGAGGAGGAGGTGGCCGCGCGCGGGCGAGACCTCGAGGAGGTCGCGCGCGAGCTCACGCAGCGCAAGCGCGAGCTCGAGCGGGCGCTCGACACGGCGCAGGTCGCGCGCGAGCAGGCGGAGCGCGCCTCCAAGGTGAAGAGCCTGTTCCTCGGGATGACCTCGCACGAGCTGCGGACGCCGCTCACGTCGCTGCGGCTCTCGATCCAGAGCCTGAAGTCGGGCCGCGAGCCGCTCACGCCGCGGCAGCGCGACGCGACGGACCGCATGGATCATTCGGCGCGCAGGCTGCTCGCGCTCGTCGAGACGCTGCTCGAGTACACCCGCGTCGAGAGCGGCAGGCTCACCGTGCGCCCCGAGCGCTTCGACGTCGTGGCGCTCGCCCGCGACGTCGTCGACGAGGTGATGCCGCAGGCGCAGAAGCGGCTCCTGTCGCTGGAGGTGGCGCCGGCGACGCAGGCGCCCGACGCGATCGAGAGTGACCCGCGGCTGGTCCGGCTCGTGCTCGTGAACCTCGTCGTGAACGCGGTGAAGTACACCGAGCAGGGCACCGTGACCGTCGCGATCGGCCGGCTCGGGGCCGGCGCGTGGATCGAGGTGCGCGACACCGGGCCGGGGATCGCGCCGCGCGATCTCGCGCGGGTGTTCGAGCCTTACGAGCAGGTCGGCGACGCCGGCAGGAGCGCGTCCGGCGTCGGCTTCGGGCTGTCGCTCGTGAGGGGGATCGTCGAGGCGCTCGGCGCCATGATCACGGTCGACTCCGAGGTGGGACGCGGCTCGGTGTTCCGGGTCGAGCTGCCGGATCGGCCGCCGGAGCGCGCCGTGAGCGCCGAGCCGGAGCGGGACGAAGACGAAGGCGGCGACGTCGAGGCGTGACCCTCTACTCCCGGAAGTTCTGGAACTGGAGCGGGAACGGGAGCGCCGCGGCGCGCACGCGCTGCATCACGTCCTGGAGATCGTCGCGCTTCTTGCCGCTGATGCGCACGGCCTCGCCCTGGATGGCGGCCTGCACCTTGAGGCCGCTCTCCTTCACGAGCGCGACGATCTTCTTCGCGTCGTCCTGCTTGATGCCCTTCTTCAGCTTCACCAGCTGCTTCACGTGACCGCCGGAGGCCGGCTCGAGCTTCTGCGGATCGAGCCCCTCGAGCGGGACGCCGCGCTTCGCGAGCTTCTCCTTGAGCACGTCGAGCGCGGCCTCGGCGCGGCCCTCCGAGTTCGCCTTCACCACGATCGACCCGTCCTGCTGCCGCTCCAGATCGGTGGACGTCCCCTTGAAGTCGAAGCGCTGGGCGAGCTCCTTGCGCGCCTGGTTGAAGGCGTTCTCCACCTCCATGAGGTTCAGCTCGGAGACGATGTCGAAGCTCGGCATTCCGTTCCCTCCTGCGGCTCGAGGTCAGAGTTCCAGGACCACCGGTAGCACGGACGGCTTGCGGGCGCCCTCGCGGCGGAACCAGCGGCGCACCGCGGTGCGCAGCGCCTCCTGCACCTCGGCGACGCTCTCCCGCGACTGGGGCGAGAGCTCCGCGACCGCCTGCTGGATCTCGGCCCGGACCGCCGGCTCCGCGTCCTCGAACCCCGCCACTCCCCGCGCGAACAGGTCGGGCCCGCGGACGACCGCGCCGGTCCCCTTGTCCACCACCAGGATCGCGAGCACCAGCCCCGCCTCGGCGAGCAGGCGTCGGTCCTTCACGACGAGCTCCGCGACGAACCCGCCCTCGCCGGCGTCGCGCCGCGCGTACACGCGGCCGACGGGGAGGCGATCCTCGAGGACGCGCGTCGTGCCGTCCGCGAGCTCCAGCACCTCGCCGTCGGTGAGGAGGTGGCGCGCGGAGACCCCCTCCGCCGCGGCGTGCGCGGCGTGGCGGGCGAGGTGGCGGTACTCGCCGTGGATCGGCACGAACGCGCCGGGTCGCACGAGCTGGATGAGCCGGCGCTGCTCGGCCTCCTGGGCGTGGCCGGAGACGTGCAGCGGGCGCGCGTCCTCGTAGGCGACGAGCGCGCCGCGGCGGCAGAGGTCGTTCACCACGTTGCCGATCGCGATCTCGTTCCCGGGGATGTAGCGCGACGACAGCACGACGAGGTCTCCCTCGCCGAGGGCGAGGTCCGGGTGCTCGCCACGCGCGAGGCGCGCGAGCGCGCTGCGCGGCTCGCCCTGGGTGCCGGTCGTGAGCACGCAGATCTCGCGTGGCGGCAGGTCGCGGGCCTCCTCGACGGAGACGAGCTGCCAGTCGGCGAAGCGCAGATAGCCGAGGTCCCGCGCGATGCGGACGTTCTGCTCCATCGCCCGGCCGAGGAGGGCGAGGCGACGGCCGAACGCGCGCGCCGCGTCGGCGATCTGCTGGATGCGGTGGATGTTCGAGGCGAAGCAGGCGACGAACACGCGCCGCGTGGCCCGCTCCATCTGCGCCTCGAGGGCCGCCGCGACCTCCGACTCGGACAGCGAGGTCCCGGGCCGCTCGGCGTTGGTCGAGTCGGACATGAGCAGCCGCACGCCGGCGCGCCCGAGCGCCGCGAACCGTGGCAGATCGAAGGCGCTCCCGCCCACCGGGCGCTCGTCGATCTTGAAGTCGCCGGAGTGCACCACGACGCCCTGGGGCGTCGTGATCGCGAGGGCGCAGGCGTCGGGGATGGAGTGCGTCACCGCGACGAACTCCGCCGAGATCGGCGAGTCGTTCCCGGCCGGGCGCGCGTCGCCCGGCCGGACCTCGTGCACCTGTGCCTCGATCCCGCTCTCGCGGAGCCGCTGCTCGATGAGCGCCCGCGCGAACGGCGGCGCGTACACCGGCACGTTCACCGCCGCGAGCAGCCACGGCAGCGCGCCGATGTGGTCCTCGTGGCCGTGCGTCACGTAGATCGCCCCGACCTGCGCCGCGCGGTCGCGGAGCCACGAGAGATCGGGCGCGATCGCGTCCACGCCGATCGGCTCGTTCGGAAACAGGATGCCGCAGTCGACGACCGCGATCCGGCCGTCGCACTCGACGGCCATGCAGTTCATGCCGATCTCGCCGAGGCCTCCCAGGGCCGCGATTCGCACGGGTGGCGCCACGCGCGCTCATGTACCTCGTCCAGGCAGCCCGTGCCGCACCGACGACAGCCCTCTCGAGGGCAGGTCGAACGAACGCGCGGCCCCGCGGGCGAGGTGCCGCGGGGGCGCGCGTCCGTGGCCGCGGTGCGCGTCAGCGACCGGTGCCGCCCGATCCGCCCTGGTGCTCCGTCGGAGTGGAGGTCCCCGGCGTGGTCGAAGGCGTCGCGCCGGTGCCTCCCGAGCGCGCGGTGTCGCCGGTGCTGGTGCCCGACGAGCGCGAGCCCGCCGTGCTCGGCGACGTGCTGCCCGAGCCCGACCTCCCGGCCATGCCGGTGTCCGAGAGCGACTTCTCGACCCGCTGCGCCTCCGAGAGGTGCGTCTGCAGGTGCCCGTGCGTCTTCTCGAGGAACGCCGCAAGCTCGGTCTGCCGCTGCTTGCGAGCGTCCTTCGCGGCGTCCTCGACCTCCTTCACGTCCTTCTTGTGGTCGTCGACCATCATCTTCATGTACGCGCGGTCGAACTCGTTGCCGGTCTTGCCCTGGACGTCCTTGAGGTCGTCCTGGGCGTCCTTCTGCTTCTCGGTGAACTTCTCGCCCTGCAGCGGCACGCCGAGGCGGCCGGCGAGCTGCTGCAGCTCCGCGTCGTTCTTCTGGTGATCGGTGACCATCTGCTGCGCGTAGTGCTTCACCTCGCTCGACTGGGCCGACCTGAGCGCCGCCTGGCCGGACTGCACCTCGGCCTGGTTCGCGGCGTGGAGCTTCTGCGCGGCCTCCTGGAGCGACTTGTCGAGCGTGCCTGCGCCTTGCTGCGAGGACTGGGCCTGTCCGCGCGACGACTGCGGCTGCCCCTGGTCCTGCGAGCCCTGCGCGTGCGCGGACGCGCCCA
>DASSQI010000187.1:0-22249 GCA_035702585.1 Anaeromyxobacteraceae bacterium | reverse complement strand
AGAGCGGCGACTCGAGGCCGCAGCGGTCGATCTCGAGCCCGCGCAGCGCCTTCTGGAAGCTCTCCTGGAAGGTGCGGCCGATGGCCATCACCTCGCCCACGCTCTTCATCTGCGTGGTGAGGGTGTCGTCGGCGCCCTTGAACTTCTCGAAGGCGAAGCGCGGGATCTTCGTCACCACGTAGTCGATGGTCGGCTCGAAGCTGGCCGGCGTCTCGCGGGTGATGTCGTTGCGGATCTCGTCGAGCGTGTAGCCGACGGCGAGCTTCGCCGCGATCTTCGCGATCGGGAACCCGGTCGCCTTCGACGCGAGCGCGGAGCTGCGCGACACGCGCGGGTTCATCTCGATGACGACCATGCGGCCGTTGCGCGGGTCGACGCCGAACTGGATGTTCGATCCGCCGGTCTCGACGCCGATCTCGCGGATGATGCGGATCGAGGCGTCCCGCATCCGCTGGTATTCCTTGTCGCTGAGCGTCTGGATGGGCGCGACCGTGATCGAGTCGCCGGTGTGCACGCCCATCGGATCGACGTTCTCGATCGAGCAGATGATGACGACGTTGTCGTTCCTGTCGCGCATCACCTCCAGCTCGTACTCCTTCCACCCGATGATCGACTCCTCGCAGAGGATCGTGTGGGTCGGGGAGAGCTGCAGGGCGCGCCGCGCCAGCGCCTCGAACTCGACGAGGTTGTAGGCGACGCCGCCGCCTTCGCCGCCGAGCGTGAACGACGGGCGGATGATCACCGGGAAGCCGATGTCCTCGGCGATCGCCTTCGCCTCCTCCCAGCTCGTCGCGTAGCCGGAGCGCGGCATCTCGACGCCGATCCGGTTCATCGCGTCCTTGAAGAGCTGGCGATCCTCGCCCTTCTCGATCGCGGCGAGGTTCGCGCCGATGAGCTGGACGCCGTACTTGTCGAGCACGCCGCTCTTCGCGAGCTTCACGGCGAGGTTCAGCGCCGTCTGGCCGCCCAGCGTCGGGAGCAGCGCGTCGGGCCGCTCGCGCGCGATGATCTGCTCGGCGTACTCGGGGGTGATCGGCTCGATGTACGTCCGATCCGCCTGGCCCGGGTCCGTCATGATGGTCGCCGGGTTGCTGTTGAGGAGGACGACCTCGAAGCCCTCCTCCCTCAGCGCCTTGCAGGCCTGAGTCCCGGAGTAGTCGAACTCGCAGCCCTGGCCGATGACGATCGGGCCGGACCCTACGAGCATGATCTTCTTGATGTCTGTGCGCCGTGGCATGGGGGGTCGGGCAACCTAGCACATGGTTCGGACGTACTCATGCCGCGGCCCCGCCCGGCAACCGAGCGGGGCCGCGGAGCTGCTCGGGACTCTTCCTAGGCGAGCGACTTCGCCATCTCCGCGATGCGGTCGCAGCCCTTGTCGATCTGCTCCATCGAGGTCGCGAACGACAGGCGCATGTAGCCGGGCGCTCCGAAGGCCGAGCCCGGCACCGCGGCGACCCGGTGGACGTCGAGGAGGTGCGCGATGAAACGGTCGTCGGTGCCGAGCGGCTCGCCCTGGCCCGGAGCCTTGCGCTTCAGGAGGTCGCCCACGTACGGGAACGCGTAGAACGCGCCGCTCGGATCGAAGCAGCGGATCCCCGGGATTGCGTTGAGCCGCCCGACGATGTGCCTGCGCCGGTCGTCGAACGTGCGCCGCATCTTCTCCACTTCCTCGTCCACGCCCGGGAGCGTCAGCGCCGCGAGCGCCGCCTTCTGCGCGATCGACGTGCAGTTCGAGGTCGAGTTGTCCTGGAGCTTCTGCATCGCGGAGACGAGTGCCTGCGGCCCGGCGGTCCAGCCCACGCGCCAGCCGGTCATCGAGAAGGTCTTCGAGGCGCCGCTCACGAGCGCCACCTGCCCCTGGATCGAGCGGTCGATGTCGAGGACGTTCTCGAAGCGGCCCTTGTAGACGAGCTTGTCGTAGATGTCGTCCGTGACGATGAGGATGTCCTTCCCCTTCGCCACCTCGATCACCGTCTCGAGCGTCCGCCGGGACAGCATGGCGCCGGTCGGGTTCGACGGGCTGTTCACGACGATGGCGCGGGTGCGCGGCCCGACGGCCTTCCGGATCTGCTCCGGCGTCGGATCGAACCCGGTGTCCATCGTCGTCTCGACGAGCACCGGCACGCCGCCCGCGACCCGGACCATGTCGGCGTACGAGACCCAGTACGGCGTGAAGATGACGACCTCGTCGCCTTCGTTCAGCAGCGCCTGGAACAGGTTGTACAGGGCGTGCTTGCCGCCGCAGGAGACGAGCACCTCGGTCGGCTTGTAGGCGAGCCCGTCGTGGTCCTTCGCGATCTGCGCGGCGATCGCGTCGCGCAGCTCGGGGATGCCGTTCGTGGGCGTGTACTTCGTGAAGCCGGCGTCGATCGCCTTCTTCGCGGCGTCCTTGATCATGGACGGGGTGTCGAAGTCCGGCTCACCGGCACCGAAGCCGACGACGTCGACGCCCTTGGCCTTGAGCTCCTTGGCCTTGGCGGTGATCGCCAGCGTCGGCGACGGCTTCACGGCTTCGAGGCGCTTCGCGAGCTTCATGGCGCGTCGTCTCCATCCGGGCCAGCGCCCGGGCACAGCGGGTGTGTGAGAACGTGGGCCGGGGAGGTTAGCGGAACCCGCGTCGGAACGGAACGCCCGAAGCGTGCTCGGAGGTCAGGGTCCCGACCCGAGGGCTGGGCGGACCCCCCGTCGCCTCGCCCGCCCGGAGACTGGAGCGCCACCCGTTCCCCTGTGCGGGAGCGAGGCCTGCGAGCGGCGCTCGCGGGTGCGGCCTTCGGCACGCGGCGTGGAACGAGCGCCATCCGGCGATGGATCCGCCGCCGCCAACGCGCGCCAGCACGAGAGGAAACCGATGTTTGCAACGATGAAGACGGGGACCCGGGTCATCGCGGCGTTCGGCCTCTCCGTCGCGACGACCGTCGGCCTCGGGGTCGTCGGGTATTCGACCGCGACCGCCAGCGGGCGCACCACCGTCGTCGTCACGGTGGCGCTGGGGGCGGCGCTGATGATGGCGCTCGGAGTCCTCATCGCTCGGTCCATCGACGGCTCGATCGCGGCGCTCACCACCGAGGCGCGGAAGCTCTCGGATGCGGTGGGCCACGGCGACCTGGCCGTCCGAGGAAACGCCGCCGCCGTCGCGCGGGAGCTCAGGCCCGTCGTCGAGGTGATGAACCGGACGATGGACGCGTTCGCGAGGCCGATCGCGATCACCGCCGACTACGTCGCGCGCATCTCCCGCGGTGACGTCCCGCCGAAGATCACCGACGCGTACGAGGGCGAGTTCGACGACATCAAGAAGAGCCTGAACCACTGCATCGACGCCGTCGGAGCGCTCGTCGCCGACGCGAACGTGCTCGCCGAGGCGGCGATCGCCGGCCGGCTCTCCGCGCGCGCCGACGCCTCCCGCCACCGCGGCGACTTCCGCAAGGTCGTGCAGGGCGTGAACGGGATCCTCGACGCGAACGCGGCGCCGATGCGGGAGACGATGTCGGCGCTGCAACGGCTCGCCGCTCGCGATCTGACGGCGCGCGTGTCGGGCGAGTACCGCGGCGACTTCGACCAGGTGAAGCGGACGGTGAACGCGACCGCCGACGCGCTGCACGAGGCGCTGACCCAGGTCGCGCGCGCGGTGGAGCAGGTCTCGTCCGCGGCCGGGCAGATCGCGTCCTCGAGCCAGTCCGTCGCCGACGGCGCCTCCGAGCAGGCCAGCTCGCTCGAGGAGACCTCGAGTCAGCTCGAGTCGATGTCGGCCATGACGAAGCAGGCGGCCGATCACGCGCACCAGGCGAACGGCCTCGCGAACCAGGCGCGCGCCGCCGCGAGCGAAGGCGCCGCCGCCACCGAGCAGATGACCGGCGCGATGGAGAAGATCCGCGCGTCCGCCGAGGGCACCTCGCAGATCATCAAGGACATCAACGAGATCGCCTTCCAGACGAACCTCCTCGCGCTCAACGCCGCGGTGGAGGCGGCGCGCGCCGGCGAGGCGGGCCGCGGCTTCGCGGTGGTCGCCGACGAGGTCCGGGCGCTCGCGCTCCGATCGAAGGAAGCGGCGACCAGGACCGAGGACCTCATCCGCCAGTCGGTGAAGGAGGCCGCCGAGGGCGAGGTGACGTCGAAGCACGTCTCGGAGCGCCTCGCGGAGATCGTGGGCGCGATCGGCAAGGTCTCCGACATCGTCGCGGAGATCTCGGCGACCGCGAAGGAGCAGTCCACCGGCATCGGCCAGGTGAACGGCGCGGTGGGGCAGATGGACAGGGTCACTCAGCAGAACGCGGCGAACTCCGAGGAGTCGTCCTCCGCGGCGCAGGAGCTGTCCGGGCAGGCGCAGGAGCTCGCGGCGATGGTCGCCTCGTTCAAGCTCCAGGGTCAGGCAGCGCCGCCGCACCACGCCGGGCCGAAGCCGGTCGCGCCCAAGCCGGCCGCCCCGAGGTCGCAGAAGACGGAACGGCCCAAGGTCACGTTCACGGCACGCCCGGCGCCGAGGGCACGGGCGACGCTCGCGCCAAAGCCGTTGAACGGCGCGAACGGCACCAACGGCGCGCTGCGGCTGCGGCCCGAGGACGTCATCCCGCTCGACGACACCGACTTCAAGGACTTCTGAGCGCAGCTCCGCGCCCGCGGACCTCGAGCGGCGCTCAGCGCGCGCGGACCTCGAGCGGCGCTCAGCGCGTCTTCGCGAGCTTCGCCTCGAGCGCGACCTGGACCGGCTTCGGCACCAGCGCCGAGAGGTCGCCGCCGTACAGCGCGACGTCGCGCACGAACCGGGACGACACGAAGAAGTAGTCCTCGCCCGTCATGACGAACACGCTCTCGAACTGCGGGTCGAGCTTGCGGTTCATGTTCGCGAGCTGGAACTCGTAGTCGAAGTCCGACACCGCGCGCAGACCGCGGAGGACCGTGTGCACGCGGCGCCGGGCCGCGTACTGGACGAGGAGCCCGTCGAACGAGTCGACCTCGACGCGCGGATCGTTCCCGAGCGTCTCGCGGATGAGATCCATCCGCTCCTGGAACGTGAGCAGCGGCGCCTTCTCCCGGTTGTTCGCGACCGCGACGATGAGACCGTCGAACAGCGTGAGGCCACGCTGCACGATCGCGAGGTGCCCGTTCGTGAACGGGTCGAAGGAGCCGGGGTAGATGGCGATGCGGGGCGGACGTGGCATGGCTCGAATACTCCCCTACTCACGGCGGTAGATCGAGATCCCTGTGCTCCCGAACGCACGCCGATCGGCGAGCGCGAGCGCGCCGTGTCTCTCTGCGGGCGGTCGTCTGGCGTCGTGCTCGGCCACGGCGAGACCTCCCGGCGCGACCAGCGTGGCGAGCAGATCGAGCGCAGCCTCGGGCCCGAGCGCGTACGGAGGATCCGCGAACGCGAGCGCGAACGACGCCGGGGCGAGGCGCTGCGCGGCGCGCTCCACCGGCACTCGCAGCACCTCGACGCGGTCGCCGAAGCCGCAGGTCGCCGCGTTCCGGGCGATGACGTCGGCCGCGCGGCGATCGGACTCCACGCACACGGCGCGCTCGCAGCCGCGCGACAGGGCCTCGAGCGCGAGCGCCCCGGTCCCAGAGTAGAGGTCGAGGACCGCGCCGCCGTCGAAGAACTGGCCGAGGATGTTGAAGATGGCCTCGCGCACCTTGTCGCTCGTCGGGCGCGTGTCGACGCCGGCCGGAGCCGCCAGCCTGCGCCCGCGCGCCGTCCCCGCCACGATCCGCATCTCAGCGGACCCGCCCGCTGTGCCCGCGCGTGCTCACGTCAGTGCACGTGCGGGTCGTCGACGTGCGCGTAGTGGACCGACTCGATCTGCAGCGTCGTGTGGTCGATGCCGAACTCCTTCCGGAGACGCGCCTTCACCGTCTCCAGGATCTCGTCGTTCCGGCCGATCTCGTGGACCGGCACGACGAGGTGCGCCGACAGCGCGTAGAGGCCGCTCGAGATGGTCCAGATGTGCAGATCGTGCACCGCCACGACGCCCACGGCGGTGCCCATCGCGCGGCTCACCCGGTCCACGTCGATGTGCCGCGGCACGCCCTCCATGAGGATGTCGGTGATCTCGAAGATGAGCTGCAGCGCGCCCCAGAGGATGAGGAGCGAGATGGCCACCGAGAGCGCCGGGTCCACCCAGCGCAGGTCCGGCCGGAAGTACATGACGGCAGCGCCGGAGAGGACGCCCACCGACGCGATCGCGTCGGACATGACGTGCAGGAACGCCGCGCGGACGTTGAGCCGCCGGTCCTGGTGCAGCCAGTAGAGGATGGCGAGGTTTCCGGCGAGGCCGATGAACGCGATCGCCGCCATGACGCCGAGGTTGATCGGCGGCGGCTCCGGCGCGCGCAGCCGCTGGACCGCCTCCCACACGATCCACGCCGCGATCCCGATGAGCGCCCCGACGTTGAGCTGCGCGGCGAGCACCTCGGCGCGGCGGTAGCCGAACGTGCGCTTGTCGTCGGCCGGCCGCGCCGCGAACATCATGGCGAGCAGCGCGAGCCCGAGCGACGCCGCGTCGGTGAGCATGTGCGCCGCGTCGGAGAGCAGCGCCAGGGACCCCGACACCCACCCGCCGATCGCCTCGGCCACCATGATGCCGCTGGTCAGCGCGAGGGATGCCGCGAGGCGGCGCACGCTCGCCAGCGAGGGGCCCATCGCGTGAGCGTGACCGTGGTCGTGAGCGTGACCGTGGCCGTGATCGTGATCGTGCGCGTGCGGCGCCGACCCGTGTCGCGTCCCCTCGGTGGATTCTGCCATTCGCTCGCGTCCTCCGGACGAGTCCACTCTATAATTCCCAGACCTAGAATCGACGCGACTTTGGGCCAAGAGAAATCTGTCGGCCCGGAGAAATACCTCGATGAACCGAGAGCCCCACCACGCGACCGCATCCGACGGCACCTGGATCTTCTGGGAGTCGGCCGGTACGGGCGGGCCCGCCATCGTGCTCTGCGACGGCGTCGGCTGCGCAGGGTACATCTGGCGGCGGCTCGCTCCCGAGCTGGCGCGGCGCCACCGCGTCATCCACTGGAACTACCGGGGTCACGGGAGGAGCGGCCACCCCCACGACCCGGAGCGCGTCACCGTGGCGGACGCGGCGGACGACCTCCGCGCGGTCCTCGACGCTGCCGGGGAAGAGCGCGTCATTCTCGCCGGCCACTCGATGGGCGTGCAGGTCGTGCTCGAGGCGTACCACCGCGCGCCGGAGCGGGTCGCCGCGATGGTCCTCGTGTGCGGGAGCCCCGGCCGACCGCTCGACTCGTTCCACGACTCGCCGCTGCTCGGCGTGGTGTTCCCGTACGTGAAGGAGCTGGTGCTGCTCGTGCCGCACCTCGTCCGCGCCGTGTTCCAGAAGGTCTTGCCGACGAAGCTCGCGCTCGAGATCGGCCTCATGATCGAGGTGAACCGCCAGCTCCTCCCGCCGGAGGACATGGCGCAGTACCTCGGCGAGCTCGCCGGCGTCGACCCGGCCGTGTTCGTCCGCACGCTGGCCGACGCCGCGCGCCACGACGCGACCGAGTACCTGCCGCAGGTCGACGTCCCGACGCTCGTCGTCGCCGGTGAGCGCGACGGGTTCACCCCGCTGCGGCGCTCGATGGCGATGCAGGCGATGATCCCGGGGTCGGACCTGCTCGTCCTGCCCGCGGGCACTCACACCGGCCCGCTCGAGCACCCCGAGCTCGTCGCGCTCCGCCTCCAGAAGTTCCTCTCGGAGCGGGTGTCGCCGCGCACCGTCGCTCCCGCCGCGGGCCCCCCGCGGCCCGTCCGCACCGCGTGAGCGACCGCGGCCCTCTCCACGTCCTGCGCGCCCTCGCGATCGCGCTCGCGCTCGCTGCGCCGTGGCGGAGCGCGCTGGCGCAGCGGCACGATCCGGCGCTGCGCTGGCGGACGGTGGAGACGCCACACTTCCGCGTCCACTTCCACGAGGGCCTCGAGGACCTCGCGCGGCGGGCGGCGATGGAGTGCGAGTCCGCCCGCGCGCGGATCGCGCCCGTCCTCGGCGTCGTCGAGGGCATCACCGACGTGGTGCTCTCGGACGAGACCGACGACGCGAACGGCTTCGCCACGGTCGTCCCCTACCGCGCGATGCACCTCTTCGCGGTGCCGCCGCCGTCGCTCTCCGAGCTGAACGACCACCGCGACTGGCTGCGCACGCTCGTCACGCACGAGTACACGCACGTCGTCCACCTCGACCAGGCGACGCGCGTACCCGAGGTCCTGAACCGGACGTTCGGGAAGCTCTTCGTCCCGAACGGCTTCCTGCCACCCTGGTTCATCGAGGGGCTCGCGACGCTGCACGAGGGCGACGACGCGGAGACCGGCCGCAACGCGAGCGCCCTCTTCTCCATGTACGTGCGCGCCCAGGTGGCGGAACGCGGTCTCCCGCAGCTCGACGACGTCACGAACCAGCCGCTGGACTGGCCGCGCGGGACGAGCTGGTACCTGTACGGCGGCAGGTTCCTCGCATCGGTCGCGCAGCGCTCCGGCGGCGACGCCGCGATCCGCGAGCTCGTGCGCGACCAGGGGACGCAGCTGTGGCCGTGGAGATCGAGCACCCTCGCCGAGCGGGCGCTCGGGGCCGGCTGGGAGCAGCAGTGGGCCGAGTTCCGAGCCGAGGTGGAGCGCGAGACCGCCGAGCGCCTCGCCGACGTGCACCGCGCGCCCGTGACGAGCTTCCGGCTGCTGACCCGCCGCGGCGCGCGCGTCGAGCACCCGCGCTGGTCGCCCGACGGCAGCTTCATCGCCTACCACGACGAGGGGCTCGACGAGCTCCCGGGCCTGCGCCGCGTCACCCCCGAGGGCGCGGACCTCGGGCGCGTGCGCCGCGTGAACGGCAACGGCACGCTCGCGGTGCGCTCCACGACGGAGGCGATCGTCGCGATCACGGAGGTGCACCACGAGTTCTACTCGTTCGACGACCTCTGGTCGGTGGACCTCGCGACCGGCGATTCGCGACAGCTCACGCGCGGCGCGCGCGCGACCGACCCCGACCTCGTCGACGGCGGGCGCGCGGTGATCTTCGTCTCGCAGGAGCCACCCGGCCGCAGCGCCGTCGTCCGCCTCACGCTCGACGGCGGCGCGCTCGAGACGATCTTCTCGCGACACGGCGCGGAGCTGTTCTTCCCGCGCCTCGCGCCCGACGGGCGGCGGCTCGCGTTCGAGATCCAGGAGCGCGGACGGCGCGACGTCGCGATCGCCGACCTCGCCGACGGGAGCGTCCGCTTCGTCACGCGCGACGACGCGATCGACGCGCAGCCGGCCTGGTCGCCCGACGGCAGCCGGCTGTACTTCGCCTCGGACCGCGGCGGCGTTTACGACCTCTGGGCGTACGAGCTCGCCGACGGCTCGATGTGGCCGGTGACGCGGGTCGAGACCGGCGCCTTCGAGCCGGCGCCTTCGCCGGACGGGCGACAGCTCGCGTTCGTCACCTACTCCGCTCGCGGCTTCGACCTCGCGATCATGGACGTGCCGCGGCGCGACGGAGCGGGCGCGGACGCGACGGCGCGTGCCGAGCCGGCGGCGGACTCCGGCTCCGGCGCGGGCGAGGCCCGCAGCGGGCCGGACTTCACGGTCCGTGACTACTCGCCCTGGCCGACGCTCCGGCCGCACTGGTGGCTGCCGCTCCTCGGATCGGACGGCGGTGGCGTGACGCTCGGCGCCATCTCGGCCGGCACCGACGTCGTCGGGCGGCACACGTGGGGGCTGTCCGGCGCGTGGGGCATCGAGAGCAACGAGCTCTCGTACGACGCCGCCTACCAGGCGCGCTGGGTGTTCCCGTATCTCACCGTCGGCTCGAGGCGCACGGTGGGCACCGTGGAGGGCCCGAGCGACCAGCTCGAGTCGCGCTGGTCGCCGATCCTGCTCGCGGCGACCTTCACCCGCACGCGGCTCGCGTCCGAGCAATCGCTCACGCTCGGCTGGCGCGCGTACCAGCTCCACGCCATCGGCGGCGGGACCCCCGTGGTCCCCGATCCGACGGTCGATCCGTACCGGAACGGCACCGCGAGCGAGTGGACGCTCGACGTCGTGCACAGCGGCGCCGATCGGTTCACGCGCTCGATCTCCGCCGAGCGCGGGCGCGTGCTTTCCCTCGGACTGCGCGGCGCCACGCCGGACCTCGGCGGCGACTTCCGCTACGCCATCGCGCGCGCGTCCTGGGCGGAGTACCTGCGCGTCCCGTACACGCGCCACGTGGTGCTCGCGCTGCGCGGCGCCGGGGGCCTCGCGACGGGCACGCTCGGCGGCCGCCGTCCGTTCAGGCTCGGTGGCGTGCCTCCGCCCGACGTGCTGACGCTGGTCGCCGGCCCGCTCCTCGGCGTCTTCGGGACCCCGTCGGATCAGCTCCGCGGATACGCGGACGGCGCGCTCACCGGGTCGAAGTTCGCGCTCGGGAACGTCGAGCTGCGGTTCCCGCTGCTCGCGCCGCAGGCGGGCGTCGGCACCGTCCCCGTCCAGCTGCGGCGAGTGCACGGCGCGGTGTTCCTCGACGGCGGAGGGACGTTCCCGCTGCGGAACGGCGCGCCCGTGTCCTGGCGCGAGCGCATCCGGTTCGGCGCCGGCGGCGAGCTGCGGCTCGAGGTCGTCCTCGGATACCAGCTCCGCACCGACGTCCGCATCGGCGTCGCGCAGGGCCTGGGACGGCTCCTCGCTCCGTGGGTCCGCGGCCCCGGCGCCGATCCGCTCGCCGAGACGCAGGTCTACATCACGATGGGCGAGTCGTTCTGACGGCGTCCACGGCGTGCGCGCGATCTCGATGCGCGTCGGCACGATCTCGGCGGTCACGCCTCGCGGGGATGGAGCCAGACCGCGGAGACGAACCTGAGCGGCACGCTCACGGCCGCCGACGCGATGCGGAGCGGCAGCCTCGCCACGGTACCGGCGAGCCGGGTCGTGTCCCGCACGAGACGGCCGGCGATGCGCAGCTTCGAGCTGCGCTCCTGGCGCAGATCTTCTTCCTCTCGCGCGCGGGCGGCGGCGGCTCGGGCGGCGGCTTGCATCTGGATGACCTTGGCTCGCTCTGCCTGCTTCGCCTCGGCGGCCCCCGCGTCCTCTCCGATGAACCGCTTCCCGGGGGCGTTGCGCTTCGTCTCCGCCCGCTGCTGGCCGATGGCCCCCTTCGCCGACCCTCGCCGCTTCTTGATCATGCCGAAACGATAGGCTCCGTGACGCCGGGCGGCATCGGCCGCCCGAGCGAGCGCCTGCGACGCCGCGCCAGCGTCGGCGTCCCGTCCCGGGTCTTCCGCGCCAACTAGTCCTTCTCGGCGAGCTCGAGCTCGACCATGAGGTCCGTGGCAAGGCGCTCGAGCCGGAGGCGCAGCTTCGCGGTGTCGCAGTCGTCGGGGACGTTCACGAGCGCGCGCGCCCGGAACAGCGCCTCGCCCGACATGGGCGCCTTGGTGCGCTCCGTCGAGAGCTCCTCGATGTTGATCGACTGCTCCACCAGGACGCGGGAGATCTCGCGGACGATCCCCGGCCGGTCGAGGCCCTCGAGATCGATCTCCATGAGGTGCCTCGCCTCGTCGGGCCGCTCCGGCGGGCTCTCCTCGACGACGACGCGCAGGCCGCAGTCCTCGAGCTCTCGGAGGGACTGCACCAGCACCGAGAGCTTCTCCGCGGGGACGTCGATCCGCAGGATGCCCGCGAACTTCCCGCCGAGGTGCGCCATCCGGCTCTCGAGCCAGTTGCCGCCGTTCGCGGCGATGGGCTGCGCGACGGCTTCGACGAGGCCCGGACGATCGGGCCCGATGAGGGTCAGGACGAGGTTCGGCATGTGGCGGATCTCACGGGGGGCACGGCGGCCGTCAACGGGCCGAGGGGGCGCTCCGACGGGCCTGTCACCGCGCTTGACCTGCCGGGAATCGCCCGTCTATAAGCAGCCCCTCAGCGGTATCCAGGTTCCAGGGCCGACATAGCTCAGCTGGTAGAGCAACTGATTCGTAATCAGTAGGTCCCCAGTTCAATTCTGGGTGTCGGCTCCAGTCTTCACGGGCGCTTGGCCTCGCGGTCGAGCGCCCGTTCTTTCTGGGAACGGCGAGCGGAGCCCCCCGGCCGGCAGCCGGGGCTCGGTCATTCCTCGAGCACCGCGACGGCCTACGACGAGGGCAGCGGCGTCTCGGGGATGAGCTTCATGTCGCGTGGTCTACGCTTCGCACACGCCGCCGTTCCAACGCTTGCCGCGGAGCCACCACGTGAGGCCGTCCGGCGCCTTGCCGGTGACGCGCAGGAAGCCCCCGTGAATGCAGCGCAGGTGATGGAACTCGCACGCGCCGGTCTGGTTCGAGAGTTCGTCCCCCCCGCCGTGTGAGCGGAACTCGACGTGGTGCGAGTGGTCCGCGGGGTGGCTGCAGCCGGGTACCTGGCAGAAGCCGCCGTCCCGTTCACGCGCCTTCTGCGAACGCGTTCGTGGCGGGTCGACCGAGTCGCACCACGTGAGCAGGAAGTGACACGCCATCACGGCGAAGCACTTTCCGGCGCGCTCGAGGCCGCCGAGGCGACGGCGCGCGATGCGGATGGCCGAGGCGACGAGCCCCGCGACGCGCAGGGGGATCGAGATGGAGAGGCGCCGCTTGGCCCGCATCTGCCGCTCGCGCTCGCCCTCGATCTGGCGCCGTAGCTCGATGCAGGTGAGCGCGTGGGCGCGCGGGACCCACGACGCGATGTCGCGCTCCGGCAAGCGCGCGAGGACGCGCAGCTTCTCGTACGAGAGCTTCTGTCGCCGCGCGTCCAGCAGCGCTGGCGAATCCCAGATCCGTCGTTCCAGGCGTTCGCGCTGCTCGATGGCCCGCGGCGGGAGCTGCAGCCGCTCCTCGACGTAGTGCCGGAAGCTGCTGAAGCCGAGCAGCGACAGGATCCCGCTGCTCCTGATGGCGTGCGCGCACCAGCCGACGATCACGTCCCAGGACCTCCGCATGCCGGCGAGCGCACGCAGACGCTCGTCCACCTCCTTGGCCGTCGCGCCGTCGCCGAAGTCGACCTCTGGAACCGCACACGTGACAGCTCGCGGCAGGGCGCTCCACCGGCCGGTCTCTTCCTCGAGCCGCGCACGTCGCGGCCCGTCCCCCGTGTTCCGGCCGCTCAGCCGTTGCATCGGCGCGTCGCGAATCGCGCGCGCGTCGTCGCCGTCGTCCTCGTCGGCGAACTCGCCGACGTACTCCTGCGCCAGCGCCTCGAACTGCTCGATGCGGTTGGGCCCCACCTGTCTGCCGGCGAGCTCGAGGCCGGCATCGAGCAGCAGCCGCTCGTCGTCGGGCAGATGCGTGCGCACGCGCAGCCACTCCTCGTCGGCTTCTTCGCCGGCCCTTGCGCGACGGACGCCGTCCTCGAGCTCGCGGACGGTCTGGAGCGAGGCGCGATCCACCCAGGATGCCTCCGCGTCGCCGACGGCGATCGGCAGCACCGTCTCTGCCGCGCGAAGACCGACGCGCCCGGACCCGAGCGCCTCGCGAAGCAGCGGGCGCTCACGCAACGCGACTGCGAGCCGCACGAGCTTGCGCGTCGTGGTCTCGCTGATGTCGAGCACCTCGCGCGCGTAGTCGTCGAGGTGGTATCCGAGGGACGCCAGCCGGTCGCCCTTCCGCAGCGCGAGCAGTCCGTCGGCGATGGCGAGGTCCAGCGCCGCGCGCCGCCGCGCCGCCGTCGCCAGCGTCCGCTCGCACGCGTCCACGTCGACGTCGCCCTGCCTGAATCGCGCCCTGACCGTCGCGCGGCTGAGGTCAGTCGGGAGTCCGAGGTCGGGCGCCGCGTAGGCCTCGCGCCACGCCTCCGCACCTCTCGCGTCTGGCTTCGAACCGTCCATTTGCCATCAATCCTTGCATTCGCATCTGACAATTCATCTGCAATCGATGCCCAATCGCGTGAGTAATTCACGACCCGCCCGCGCGCCGTGACCCGGGGCGCGCGCACGGTGGGGCACTTCGAAGTGCTGGTGCTCACCTGGCTGCACCGCGCCGATCGCGGCACGCTGGTCGTGCACCCGCGCGACGACGCGTCGAGGCCGCTGACGGGCGTATTCAACACGCGATCCGCGGACCGCCCCAACCCTATCGGCCTTCACCGCGTGCGGATCGTCGCCGCGCAGGACCTCGCGCTGGTCGTGCGCGGCCTGGAGGCGATCGACGGCACGCCCATTCTCGACGGCACGCCCATTCTCGACGTCAAGCCGGTGCTCGACGTGACACGCGAGCGGTGACGCCGAGCAGCGCTCATCGGCGCTCTCTCACGCGCGAGAGCTGTGCGCGCGCGTGGCATGCCGCGCCGCTCCTGCCAGACGGTGCGCAGACTGATGGCGTCAAGACACGAGCCTGCCAGCGTGCGTTCGCTGCCTGCAAGGCAAGCCGCGCAGCGGCGCGTGCGTCGACGCGGGAACGCGGCCACACCGTTGAATCGATGCCGCCACAGGTTCGTCCCCCTCAGGTGAAGAGGAGGCGCGCGCCGCAGTGGTGCGGACGCACGATGGCGCTGCTCCGCGGAGTCGCGGGCTCCTGCGCCGTCGCTGCGCTGGCGCTCACGGCTACCGCCGCGTCCGCGAGCCCGCAGGCGAGCGCCAAGCCGGCGAAACCCGTCGCGGTCGCCGCCGGGCGGTACGTGCTCACCGGCACGGCGCGCGCGAACCTCGGCGCGTGGCCACGTCGCGACTACGAAGTCGACGTGCTCGCGCTCGTCGCGCCCGGCGACCGGCCCGGCGACCTGCGGCTGCACCTGTGGTCGCGCGGCTACGCGTGCCAGCTGCGCGGCCGTGTCGACGCGCAGACGGTGTGGCTCGAGCCCGGTCAGACCTGCCATGTCGAGTTCGGCGACGCGAGCGAGCGAGGTCGCGTGGATGCGACGCTCCGCAGCGGCTCCGGACGACTGCGCACCGGCGACCTCGAGCTGCGGCTCCACTGGGACGTCCGCGGCTCGGCGACGGTCCCGGGTGGCGGCAGCGTTACGGTCCCGGGCACGACCCTCGAGGTGCCGCTGCCTGACGCGCCGGCCGTCCCCGTGCGGGGAACCGTCGAGGCGGAGGCTCGCGGGCCGCGCGAACGCACCTGACGCGTGAGCGGGCCGCGCCCGTCCGACGGAGCATGCGGGCGGCGGCGGCAGAAGTCGCGAATCCCTCGAGCACGGCACCTATCCGCGGCACTCACGCCGCAGCGTCGCTCTTCGATCTCGCCGCGACCGGCGCGGACGCGGAGACGAGCATCTGCGCGGCCGCCGAGATCAACGGCGCGCCGAGCCGCTTGCTGAGGACCGCGTCGGCCCCCGCCTCCTGCAGGCTCAGCTCGAGCTTCGACGTCACCTCTGCGGTGACGACGATGACGAGCGGGCTCGCTCCGTCTGCCTCTCGCGCGCGGAGCGCCTTCACGAGCTGCTCGCCATGTGCGTTGGGCATCCACAAATCGGTGATCACGAGGTCGACCGGACCGCGCTCAGCGAGGATGCCGAGTGCCGCCTCCGCGCCGTCCGCTTCGACGACGGAGAAGCCTCTCGCGCTGAGGGCATCGCCAAACATCCTGCGCTGCAGAGCATCGTCGTCGACGACGAGCGCGCGGTGCTTCGGTGTGGCGGCGGGGTCGTTCAGTTCCATGCCGCTCATCTGAGCGAGACGCGGGCCACCTCGGATGGCGCCACGATCGTGACGTCAGCGGCCATTTCCGACGGGTGCCCCAACGGGTTCGCGCGCACCCGGGGTCCGCGAATCGGGCGAAATGGCGACATCGGCCATTCTTCGCGACGCAGGAACTCGTCCGTTTCTGCGGCATGCCTGCGGCACACTCCCGTTCCCGTTGTCGAGCGCCGCGCGCCTCACCAGACGACGGCGAGACCCCCCAGCGCTGGACGCAGCTGGACCGAGCTCGCCTTGCTCGGATGCCAGAAGTGAGGCACCGCCCAGCCGATGAGGGTGCCAGCGGCGGCGCCGGCCAGCACGTCCGTGAGGTAATGCTCGTCCGCCGCGATCCGCAGGTAGCCGACGCCGGCCGCGCCGGCGAACGAGACGGCGGTCGCGATCTCGGCTCCGGGCGCGTGCTGCGACAGGAGCAGCGTCGACGAGGAGGCCGCCACCGCGAACACGAACGAGGTGTGACCGGAGAAGAACGACAGGTTGCCGTTCCGCCCGTCGGTGGCATGCCCGAGCCACACGTACGGCCTTTCGCGGCTGGTCGCGTACTTCACGCCCGTGTCCACGAGCATGGCGATGCCGGTCGCCTCGGCGATGAGGAGGGCGTTGACCGCTCCGACCCTGGCGTCACCGCGACGGAAGCCGTCCACCAAGGCATTGCCGGCCACGCCGCCACATAGCGCGACCTGCAGGATGTTTGACGCCTTCGAGGCAGCGTTCGCGTTGCGCCACCCCAGCGATTGCGTCACGTCCACGTCGAAGTCCGGGGGGTTGCACCAGCGGCAGGTGGTCGGGACGAGCCGGTCCTTGAATGCGAGCAGCGCGAACGTGCCACCGACGGCGCCGGCCGTCACCGCGACGTCGGTGCGGAGGTCGTACGATGGCCAGAGCGTGAGCTCGTCAGCGCGCGCGGGCATCGCGAGCGCGAGGATCACAGCGAAGCCGGGGAGCCGCGAGCGAGACATGGGGCTCCCCAGAGCTTAGCGCCGGTGCCCTTCGCCTCCCCTCCCTGGATCGTCTGCCGCCTTGTCGGCGCCCCGAATCCATTCCCGCTGCGCTGGCTCTGCCGAAGAGCCGCGTTCCGCGGCGCCGGGGTGAGAACCTCACCATGAGAGCGGTGCAGGCACTCTCCAGGAGGGCGGGATGAGCGTGGATCCGTGGGTTGCAATCGCGATCGCAGTCGCAGCAGCCCTCTTCCTGCTGCCTCGCCTGATCGGAGCGCGAAGGGTGTCGAGCGACGTCGTGAAGCAGAAGCTCTCCGCCGGGGCGACCGTCGTCGACGTGCGCTCCCCGGCCGAGTTCCAGGCCGGCGCGTATCCGGGCGCGGTGAACATTCCGATCCGCGAGCTCCCCGCGCGGATGGCCGAGATTTCGAAGGCGAAGCCCGTCGTCCTCTACTGCGAGTCGGGCGTGCGCAGCGGATCCGCGGCGGCCCTGCTTGCGAAGGCAGGGTACACGGACGTCGTGAACGCGGGCGGGCTCCGCCACATGCCGGCGTAGAGCAGCCGTCGCGAGCGGAGCGCGAGGGCGCGAATCCCTGTGTCGCTAACCGCGCAGCTCGCGCTCGGCCTGCAGCCACTGCGCGCGGTCGTTCCCGTGCTGGCGCCCTGACGCTTCCCAGATCAGGTACGCGCGCGCGGCGATCTCGTGATGCGCGACGACGCGCCTCGTGCTCGGCGTCTGCTCCTGCGCCGGCTTGCTGGTCTGGAGCTTCGGAGCCGAGCCGGCTCTCTTCTTCTTGCGTACGGCCATTCGTTCCCCCTTGCTGAGCCCGTCGTACGCCGAAGCGATATCGCCGGCAAGTTCGCGGCCGGTGCAGCGACGCCGCCCCACCCTCGCCCGGATTCAGTTTCACGGCGCGCGAGTTGGCGCCGCCACCTTCCGCAAGAGGCTCCGCGTGACGAGGCGGTGAGCTCCGCTCCCGATCACGGCGGCGCGGTAGAGCCGGCCGCGGACGCCGGGGAACTCCGCGCAGGTCCGCGCACGCAGAAGGTTGCCCTCGAGGACGAACGTCAGCGCGTAGCTGGAGAAGCGATGGCGCCCGCGCAGCGCGAGGCGCCGACCGGGCTCCGCCTCGGCCACGTAGAAGCCCGGCACCGCGTCCCCGGGCCGCCCTGTGAACTCGCTCGTGCCCTTCGCCGGCTCACATCCCAGGAGCCGCGCGAACCACTCGCTGCCACCCATCTCGCGGCGCAGCACCGAGAGCAGCGCCGCCCAGACCACGTCGGCGGGCGCGTCGACCTCGTGGCTGTGCTCGTCGACGAAGGGCAGCTCTTCCATCGCAGGTTCCGGAGGTCCACTTCCCCCTCCGGTGTAGCTCGGCGCCGTCGCTCGGCCAACGCTCGTGGAGCGCTGGCGAGCGCTGGCGAGCGCTGGCGAGCGCGTTTCTGCGCGAGGGCTCTACGCGTATCGAACCGCGCGGAGGACGTGCCGTCACTTCCTTGAACCCACCCACCGCGCCGCCTACGTCTCACGGATGCCAGAGCCTCCTCCAGCGCAGCGGCGCGTCCTCGTCACCGGCGGCACAGGCAACCTCGGCAGTCACGTGGTCGCTGCCCTCGAGGAGCGGGGCGCCATAGCGCGAGTCCTCAGCCGCCGCGCGCGCCCGCAGAATGCGCCGGAGCAACGTGAGTGGGCGGAGGCGGACCTGCTCCTGGGCGAGCTCGAGCCGGCCCTCCGGGACGTCGACGCCGTCGTCCACCTGGCGAGCGAAAAGGGCGCTGGAGACGCCGACGTCGTCGGAACGCGTCGTCTGCTCGCCGCGATCGAGCGCGCCGGCACCCGCCACCTCGTCGTCGTCTCGATCATCGGGTGCGATCGAATCCCGCTGCCGTTCTACGAGACGAAGCAGCGCATCGAGCAGGAGGTGCGCGCCGGCCGGGCGCCCTGGTCGCTGGTCCGCGTCGCCCAGTTCCACTCGTTCGTGGAGCGACTCGTCGCGACGGCGGGCACGTTGCCGGTGCCGGCGCCGATCGTCTCCGATCTCCGGTTTCAGCCGGTGGACGAGCGAGAGGTGGCGGACGCGCTGGTCGAGATCGCCCTCGGTCCGCCCCTGGGCGAGGCCCCGGAGATCGCCGGCCCCGAGCTCCTCACGCTCGGGGAGATCGCGGCCACCTGGGTGTCCGTGACCGGCCGGACCGCCACGATGGCGCCTGTCTCGGTCGCGACTCTCCTCGGCGAGCCTGGTGGCGTGTTGCAGCCGGCGCACTGGGTCGGGCCGGTGCTGGAGGGCTACCGCGCGGCCTGGAACACCCCCCACGCGGCGCGGACGCTCGGCCGCATCTCCTTCGCCGATTGGCTGCGCCGACGCCAGCGCTGACTGCCGGATCCGGCGTGAGCGCGCATCCGCGCCCGCCACTTCACGGCGACAGCAGGTGCGCGCGCCACAACGCTCCGTCTCGCACGTACAGGACGCGGTCGTGCAGGCGGCTCTCGCGGCTGCGCCAGAATTCGATCCGCTCAGGGGCGAGGACGTACCCGCCCCAGAACGGCGGCCGCGGCACGTCGGCCACGGCGGCGTAGCGCCGCTCCACGTCGCGCACTGCGGCTTCGAGCGCCTCGCGCCCGGAGAGCTCCGCGCTCTGGCGCGACGCCCACGCGCCGAGCTGGCTCGCCCGCGGCCGCGTCGCGAAGTAGGCGTCCGACTCCGCGTCGGGGATGACGGCGACGGTGCCCTCGACGCGCACCTGCTCCCCGATGGCAGGCCAGTGGAAGCACAGCGCCGCCCTCGGATTCTCGGCGAGCTCCCTGCCCTTCCGGCTCTGGCGGTTCGTGTGGAAGACGAAGCCGCGCTGGTCGACGCTCTTCACGAGCACGATGCGCACCGACGGCCGCCCCGCGGCGTCCACCGTCGCGAGCGCTGCCGCGGTGGCGTCGAACGGGCCGGCGGCGACTGCGCGGGCGAGCGTCTCCTCGAAGAGCCGGATGGGATCCACGGCCGACGACGTCATCTCAGTCACCTCGCCAGGACGGGCGCATCGACGTCTCGGTATTACGCCGCGTCCGTGCCGTCGCTGCCAGTGATGGGGCTGGCGCGGATCGCCGGTGCCGTCACGACGAGCGAATGCGCGGACATCGAGCAGCGTCGCTGCAACGCACGCGGTCACCCTTGCGCGACTCGACTGCGCTCGACGCCGGCAGTACGATCACCATCCATGCGCCTCGGGTTCGGTGAGATCCTCGTGATGTTCGTCGTCGCCGTCCTCGTCTTCGGGCCGAGCAAGATCCCTCAGCTCGGAGAGTCTCTCGGCAAGGGGATCCGGAACTTCAAGAAGTCGATGAGCGACGGCGACGAGCCCACCGACGGACAGCTGCGGAAGTGATCCGCCGCCCGACGCGGGGCCGCACGAACGTGTGAGTTCCCGGGGGTAGCCAGTCCGCGCCCCCCTCCGCGAGCGCGCCGAAGATGGGCGCCGAACATATCCAGTCGCGTTCCTCGGACGACGGGAGACGCGATGGCCACGAAGACTCCTTGCGCAACATGGACGTGCGCGGCGGCGACCTCGTCGCGGTGCAGGGGATCGGAGGGCTCGGCCACCTCGCGCTGCAGTACGCGAACAAGCTGGGCTACCGCACCGTCGCGATCTCACGCGGTACCGACAAGCGCGACCTCGCGCTCGAGCTCGGCGCGCACGAGTACGTCGACGCCGACCGCGGGCCGGTCGCCCAGGCGCTGCAGAAGCTGGGCGGCGCGCGGGTGATCATGATGACCGCGTCGAGCAGCAGCCTCGCGGCCGAGCTGCTCGGCGGGCTCGGTCGGAACGGGACGCTCTTGCTGCTGGGCGCCGGCGCCGAGCCGATCCCGATCAGCGCGGTCGCGATGATCGGCAAGCGAACGCGCGTCCAGGGATGGCCGAGCGGCGCGCCGCAGGACTCCCAGGAGACGATGGCGTTCAGCGCGCTCGCGGGCGTGCGCTCCCGCAACGAGGTCTTCCCGCTCGACCGCGCCGCCGAGGCGTACGACCGCATGATGAGCAACGAGGCGCGGTTTCGCGTGGTGCTCGCGGTGCGCTGACGGGGGCCGCCGAAGTGCCCGTCGCCCGTGGTATTCCAGCGGCCGCGATGGACCGTGTGCCTGGCCCGGCAACACTGGCCGCGCTCTGCGCGGCGCTGTTGCTCGCCTGCGGCCACGCGCCGAGGTGGGGCGACCCGAAGGACCTCGTCGCGAGCCGGCCGTACCGCGTGCTGGTGCCGCCGTCGTACGCCCGCGGGAGGCCCGCGCCGCTCGTCGTGCTGCTGCACGGCTACGGCTCGAGCGGAGCCGCACAGCTCGCCTACTTCGGCTTCGCCCAGCTCTCGGCCGCTCGCGGCGTCCTCGTCGCGTATCCCGACGGCAGCCTCGATCGAGCCGGCCGACGCTTCTGGAACGCAGCCGACGTGTACGGCAGCGACGTCGACGACGTCGCGTACCTCTCGGCGGTGCTCGACGATCTCGAGGCCAGGTACGACGTCGACCGCGGCCGCGTCTTCCTGGTCGGCCACTCGAACGGCGCGTTCATGGCGCAGCGGATGGCGTGCGAGCTTTCCACCCGCGTACGCGGCGTCGTCGCGCTCGCAGGCGATGCCTGGATGGGCGCGCCGCGGTGCAAGCCGAGCGCGCCGGTCCCCGTCCTGCAGGTGCACGGCGACGCGGACAAGGTCATTCCGTACGGCGGCGGGCTCGCGCTCGTCACCGAGGTCGCGGTCCCGTCCGCGCCGCAGTCGATCGCGACGTGGGCGGCGTGGAACGGATGCTCGGGCGGGCTCGCCGCGACCGGGGAACCGCCGCTCGATCTCGACGCCCGGGTGCCGGGCGCCGAGACTCGAAGAGAGCGCTGGTCATGCAGCGCCGGGGCGGCGGAGCTGTGGACGATGGAAGGCGGCGGCCACGTCCCGGCGCTGCGCGTGCCAGCGTTCGGCGACGTGGCCCTCGACTGGCTCCAGGCTCACGCGAGGTGAGCCCCGCGCCGCATCAGTGCATCACCGTCCGCGACTCGGATTGAGGGCGTCGCTGCGCGGCGGCTCGCTGCTTCTTCGACCCGCCGCGACCGCCGCGGCCGCGCTTCGGCTGCCGCTGCGCCGTCGTGCCGCCGCGGGCCTGACGCCGCTCGGAGAGCTCGAGCAGCGCCGCGGCTCCCCGCGCGCTCTGCTGAAGCGTCCGGCTCCCGTGCTCTCGCCCGTTGCCGATCTCGGCCACGGCTTGCCGACCGGCCGCCCGTGCCTGCGCGATCCCCTCCCGGCCGGTCTGTCGCACCTCGGCGCCCGTGCGTGCCGCCTGGCGCTGGCCACGAGCGATCGCGTCCCGCGCGCCGCGGAACGCGGACTCGGCGCCGCGCCGGGCGAGGAACCGCACGACCTCGACGCCGCCGCGGAGCGCGTCGCGCGCTCTGTCCATGATGCCGGCGGCCGCGTTCGCGACGATGCCGCCCGGCGGCGAGTCGGGTGCGGTGGGGTGCGGATGGGTCGGAGCGACTCGCTTCGCCATCTCGAGCGCTGCGCCGAGGTCCTGCAGCTCCTCCGCGTCGAGCAACCGCTCGAGCTCCGGCAAGAGCTGCCGCTCCTCCTCCTCGATGTGCGCCCGCACGCTCGTGGCGAGGACCTTCATCTTCGCCGCGAACCGCTCGCCGTCGGCAGGCATCGCGTCCAGCTCGGCCGATGTCACCTTCGCTGCGTGGTGCTCCTCGAGCGCGTCG
>DASSQI010000186.1:0-6421 GCA_035702585.1 Anaeromyxobacteraceae bacterium | reverse complement strand
CCGCGTCGCGCTCTCCGCGCTCGCGATCGCCGAGTACTTCCGCGACGAAGAGAACCGCGACATGCTTCTCTTCATCGACAACATCTTCCGCTTCACGCAGGCGGGCTCCGAGGTGTCGGCGCTCCTCGGCCGCATCCCGTCCGCCGTCGGTTACCAGCCGACCTTGTCCACCGAGATGGGCGAGCTGCAGGAGCGCATCACGTCGACGAAGAACGGCGCCATCACCTCGGTGCAGGCGATCTACGTCCCCGCCGACGACCTCACCGACCCCGCGCCGGCGACCGCGTTCGCGCACCTCGACGCGACGACGGTGCTCTCCCGCAAGCTCACCGAGATCGGCATCTACCCCGCCGTCGACCCGCTCGACTCGACCTCGCGAATCCTCGACCCGCTGGTCCTCGGCGCCGAGCACTACCAGGTCGCGCGTCAGGTCCAGGAGACGCTCCAGGCGTACAAGAGCCTCCAGGACATCATCGCCATCCTCGGCATGGACGAGCTCAGCGAGGCCGACAAGATCACGGTCGCGCGCGCCCGCAAGATCCAGCGCTTCCTCTCGCAGCCGTTCCACGTCGCCGAGCAGTTCACCGGCAACCCCGGCAAGTACGTGAAGCTCCAGGACACGATCCGCGGCTTCAAGGAGATCGTCGACGGCAAGCACGACGACCTGCCGGAGCAGGCGTTCTACATGGTCGGCACCATCGAAGAGGCCGTGGAGAAGGCGAAGAAGCTCGCCGCGGGATAACCGATGCCCTTGACCCTCGAGATCGTCACGCCGGAGCGCCGCGTCCTGGAGGTTCGCGCCGACGAGGTGCGCGCGCCGGGAGTGCAGGGTGGCTTCGGCGTGCGGGAGCACCACACCGCGTTCATGACCGCGCTCGACGCCGGTCAGCTCACCTACGTCGCCGGCGGCCAGGAGCACCACTACGCCATCGGCGGCGGGTTCATGCAGGTGCTGGACGACCGCGTCATCGTGCTCGCCGACAGCGCCGACGCCCGCGAGGACATCGACGTCGACGCCGCGAAGCGGGCACTCGCCGAGTCGAGCGAGCGGCTGCGCACGATGACCGAGCAGGACGAGAGCTACGCGGTCGAGTCGGCGCGCGTGCGCCGCGAGACGGCGCGCATCACGGTGGCCGGCCGCTAGCAGCGCCGCCGTCCGCCGCGGGCGGACGGGACCACATCTGCGGGAGGGCCTTCGCGAGGGGGCCCTCCCGCTCCCTTTTCGACGCTTGGGGCGCGGCGTCGCGCTGCCGCGATCGAGGCGCCGCCGACGGCAAATCCGTTGAAAGTTCAAGGATAACGGACTACAAACAGGGTCCACGCGCCGACTGCGTTCGCCCCCCGCCTCGGGGGTCGCCGACCGGCCGGAAGAACCGCCCAGATGCCCGACGAGATCATCCCGCCGCCGCCCCCCGCCGAGCCGCCCGCGCCGCCGCCTCCCGGCGACGGCACCCGCGGCGTCGCCATCGAAGACGAGATGCGCAAGTCGTATCTCGACTACTCGATGTCCGTCATCATCGGGCGCGCGCTGCCCGACGTCCGCGACGGGCTGAAGCCGGTGCACCGCCGCGTGCTGTACGCGATGCACTCGGAGGGGCTGCACCACAACCGCCGCTACTCCAAGTGCGCCGGCGTCGTCGGCGAGGTGCTGAAGAAGTACCACCCGCACGGCGACGCGTCGGTCTACGACGCGCTCGTCCGGCTCGCGCAGGAGTGGAACCTCCGCTACCCGCTCATCGACGGCCAGGGAAACTTCGGCTCCGTCGACGGCGATCCGGCGGCGGCGTACCGGTACACCGAGTGCCGCCTCGAGAAGCTCGCCGACTTCCTCCTCGCCGACATCGACAAGGAGACCGTCGAGTGGTCGCCGAACTTCGACGACTCGACGCTCGAGCCGAACGTCCTCCCGACGCGATTCCCGAACCTGCTCGTGAACGGCAGCTCCGGCATCGCCGTCGGCATGGCGACGTCGATCCCGCCGCACAACATGGGCGAGGTGCTCGACGCGGTCGCGCACCTCATCGCGGAGCCGAAGGCGACGGTCGCGGACCTCATGAAGTTCATCCCGGGGCCCGACTTCCCGACGGCCGGGATCATCCTCGGCCGCGACGGGATCCGTCAGGCGTACGAGAAGGGCCGCGGCACCGTGACGGTCCGCGCGCGCGCCACGATCGAGGTGCACCCGAAGACCGAGCGCGAGGCGATCGTCGTCACCGAGATCCCGTACCAGGTGAACAAGGCGAAGCTCGTCGAGCACATCGCCGACCTGGTCCGCGACAAGCGGCTCGAGGGCATCAGCGACCTCCGCGACGAGTCCTCGCGCGAGGGCATGCGCATCGTCGTCGAGCTGAAGCGCGACGCCGTCGCCCAGGTGGTGCTGAACAACCTCTACACGCACACCGCGCTGCAGACCGGCTTCGGCGTGACGCTCCTCGCGATCGACGGCGGGCAGCCGCGCATCCTGAACCTGAAGGAGATGCTGGAGCGCTTCATCGCGCACCGGCGCGACGTCGTCACGCGGCGCACCCGCTTCGACCTGCGCAAGGCGCGCGAGCGCGAGCACATCCTGCTCGGCCTCCAGATCGCGCTCGACCACATCGACGAGATCATCGAGCTCATCAAGAAGGCGCCGAACCGCGACGCCGCGCGCGACGAGCTGCAGGTCCGGTTCGGGCTGTCGGAGATCCAGGCGAAGGCGATCCTGGAGATGCAGCTGCAGCGCCTCACCGGCCTCGAGCGCCAGAAGATCCTGGACGAGCTCGCCGAGGTGCAGCAGCTCATCACGCGCCTGCGCGAGATCCTCGCGTCCGAGCGCGCGCTCCTCGAGGTGATCACCGGCGAGCTGCGCGAGGTGCGCGAGCTCTTCGCGGACGAGCGCCGCACCGAGATCCAGGGCGCCACGGCGGACCTCGACCTCGAGGACCTCATCGCCGAGGAGGAGATGGTCGTCACCGTCTCCCACGCCGGCTACGTGAAGCGGAACCCGCTGTCGCTCTATCGCGCGCAGCGGCGCGGCGGGCGCGGCAGGACGGGCGCCACGACGCGCGAGGAGGACTTCGTCGAGTCGCTCTTCGTCGCCTCGACGCACAGCTACCTGCTCGTCTTCTCCGACAAGGGCAAGGTGTACTGGCTCAAGGTGCACGAGATCCCGCAGGGCGGCCCGGCCGCGCGCGGCAAGCCGATCGTGAACCTCGTCCAGCTCGCCCCCGGCGAGAAGGTCGCCGCGATCCTGCCCGTCCGCGAGCTGCCCGAGCCCGCCACCGGCGCCGACGAGACGCTCGACGCCGAGGCGGCCGCCGCGAGCTCCGAGGCGATCGCGCAGGTCGTCGCGCCCCCCGAGGCGTCGCTCGCCGAGGCCGCGCCGACCGACGCGGAGCCCGACGCCGCCGCGTCCGGCGAGGCGCACAAGGCCGAGTTCGTCTTCATGGCGACGCGCCGCGGGCTCATCAAGAAGACGCGGCTCGACGCGTTCAGCCGCCCCCGCGCCGCCGGCATCATCGCGCTCGGCATCGAGGAGGGCGACGCGCTCATCTCGGCCCAGCTCACCGCGAAGGCCGACCACGTCCTCCTCTCGACCGCCGCGGGCATGGCGATCCGCTTCGCCGAGTCGGACGCGCGCGCCATGGGCCGCACCGCGTACGGCGTGAAGGGGATCACGCTCGCAGAGGGCGACGAGGTGGTCGCGGCCGAGGTCGTGACGAAGCCGCCGCCGGGGCACCCGCCGCCGACGATCCTCACCGTCACCGCGAACGGCTACGGCAAGCGCACGGAGCTGAGCGAGTACCGGGTGCAGTCGCGTGGCGGCAAGGGCCTCATCACGATCAAGACGACGGAGCGCAACGGCCCCGTCGTCGCGGCGACGCACGTGCACGACGGCGAAGAGGTGATGCTCATCACCAACCGCGGCATGCTCATCCGCATGCCGGCGAAGGGGATCAGCGTCATCGGGCGGAACACCCAGGGCGTGCGGCTCATCACCGTCGAGTCGCGCGAGGAGCAGGTGGTGAGCCTGGCCCGCGTCGCCGAGACCACCGCCGAGGCCGAGGCGGCCGGCGTGAGCGAGCCGGCCGAGGACGGCGGACCCGGGAACGGCAACGAAAACGGCAACGGCTCCGAGCCCGCCGGCGGCGGTGAGCCGGAGGGCGGAGACGACGCGTGATCCGCGCCCGCTGGATCCTCGCGGCGGCCGCGCTGGCCGTCGCGGGCTGCGACGGGCCCGCCGATCGCGTGGAGGAGGCGATCGCGCTTCGCCACGCCGGGAAGCCGCGCGAGGCGGTGCAGGTGCTCGGCGCGGTGCTCGCCGACCTCGGCGACCGGCGGCTGCCGCCCGACCTCGACGAGGTGCGGCTCGTGGCGCTCCGGCACGCCGCGGACGCCGCCTACCTCGAGCTCGGCGACTACCAGGCGGCGATCGCCTACTACCGGCGGCTCGTGGCGCTCGCGCCCGGCGGCGACGCCGCGCTCCGCGCCCGCGCTGCGATCGGCGACATCTACCGCGACCGGCTCGGCGACCGCGTCGCCGCCATCGCGCAGTACGCCGGCGTCGCGGCGTCGCAGAGCCCCGAGGCGCCGCGCTACCAGCTCGAGGTCGCGCGCCAGTACCTCGCGCTCGGCAACCTCGAGCAGGCGCGCAGCGAGGCGCGCACCCTCGCGTCGCGCTGGCCGGCGGACCCTCTCGCGCCCGAGGCGAGCCTCCTCGCCGCGCGGGCGCTCGCGCAGGCGGGCCACGCGCGCGACGCGATCGCCGAGTACGAGGCGCTCGCGCGATCGTCGGCTGCCGTCGCCCCGCTCGCGGCCGAGGAGGCCGCGGCGCTGTACGCCGAGGAGGGCCGCCTCGATCGCGCGCTCGCGCTCTACGAGGGCTCGCTCTCCACGCACCCGAACCCCGACGCCGTCCGTGCGCACATGGAGGCGCTGCGGCGCCGCCGCGTCGCGGCCGGCGTGCCGCGCCCCGGCGACCGCGCCGCCGCGCTCGAGCGCCGTCCCCTTCCCACCGCGAGGACCCGATGAAGACCGATCTCTCCGAGAAGCTGTTCGCGAAGGCGCAGGACCTCTTCCCCGGCGGCGTGAACAGCCCCGTGCGCGCGTTCAAGGGCGTCGGCGGCACGCCGCGGTTCATCGCGCGCGGCAAGGGCTCGCGGATGTGGGACGTCGACGGGAACGCGTACGTCGACTACGTCGGCTCGTGGGGCCCGCTCATCGTCGGCCACTGCCACACCGCCGTCATGCAGGCGGTGCAGGACGCGCTGCGCGAGGGCGCCTCGTTCGGCGCGCCGTCGCCGCGCGAGATCGCGATGGGCGAGCTCGTCCGCAGCCGCATGCCGTGGCTCGAGAAGATGCGCTTCGTCTCGTCCGGCACCGAGGCGACCACCGCGGCGATCCGCGTCGCGCGCGGCTTCACCGGCCGCGACGACTTCCTCAAGTTCGACGGCTGCTACCACGGCGCCGGCGACCCGCTGCTCGTGAAGGCGGGCTCCGGCGTCGAGACGCTGGGGCTGCCCGACTCGCCCGGCGTCCCCGCGGACCTCGCGAAGCACACGCTCACGCTGCCCTGGAACGACCTCGCCGCGGTGGAGAAGCTCTTCGCCGAGCGCGGCGGCACCCTCGCGGCGATCATCACCGAGCCGGTCGTCGGCAACATGGGCGTGCTCGTGCCGAAGCCCGGCTACCTCGAGGGGCTGCAGGAGCTCTGCCGCAAGCACGGCGCGCTCTTCATCGTCGACGAGGTGATGACCGGCTTCCGGCTCGCGATGGGCGGCGCCTGCGGCCGCTTCGGCCTGCGCCCCGACCTCGTCACCTTCGGCAAGGTGATCGGCGGGGGTCTCCCCGTCGGTGCCTTCGGCGGCCGCCGCGACGTGATGGACCGGGTGGCGCCGGCCGGGCCCATCTACCAGGCGGGGACGCTCTCCGGAAACCCGATGGCGATGGCGGCCGGCAAGGCGACCCTCGAGCAGCTCACGCCCGAGTCGTACGAGCGGCTCGAGGCGATCTCGGCGAGGCTCGCCGACGGCTACGCCGCCGCCGCGAAGAAGGCGGGGGTCGCGGTGCAGGTGAACCGCGTCGGGTCGATGCTCACCGTCTACTTCTCGGGCGAGCCGGTCTACGACGCCGCGACGGCGCGCCGCTGCGACGCGAAGGCCTTCGGGCGGTTCTTCCACGCGATGCTGGAGCGCGGCGTCTACCTGCCGCCGTCCCAGTTCGAGGCGTCGTTCGTGTCGCTCGCCCATTCGGACGAGGACATCGCGACCACGGTGCGCGCCGCCGAAGAGGCGTTCGCCGTGGCGGCGAAGGGCTAGGATGGTGCGCGCGCGGCGGCTCCTCGCAGGCGCCGCGCGAGACCGGACGTGACGACGTTCAGCGATCGCTTCGCGCCGTTCGACGGCGTCGCGTGGCTCGACGCCGCCGGCCGCGGTCCGCTGCC
>DASSQI010000185.1:0-4937 GCA_035702585.1 Anaeromyxobacteraceae bacterium | reverse complement strand
TCGCCGTGGATGCAATAGGTCCGTTCCGGCGTGGCGCCGGCCCTGAGGTGCAGGCCGTCGATGTTCTGGGTGACGAGGTGGAACCGCTCGGCGAGCGCGCGGTCGATCGCGACCAGCGCCTCGTGTCCGGCGTTCGGCTGCGCGTGCCGGCAGATGCCGAAGCGGTACAGGTACCAGCGCCAGACCTCCTCCGGCGCGACCTCGAACATGGCCCGCGTCGCCATCTCCTGAGGCATGTAGTTCTTCGAGCCGACGACCCAGTAGCCCTCGGCGCCGCGGAAGGTGGGGATGCCGCTCTCGGCGGAGATGCCGGCGCCGGTGAGGGCGAGGACGCGGCCGTTCTGTTCGCGGACGGACGCGAGAATGGAGCGGAGCTTGGGGTCCATGGCGCGTTGATAACCGCGCCCGCCGGACGGGTCCGCGCGTTCCTACTTCCCCATGAGCTCCTGCAGCAGCTCCGCCTCGCTGAAGACGCCCTTGCGCAAGAGCAGGCGGACGGTGGCGGCGACGAGGCGCCCCGGTTCGAGGCCGCCCGGCGCCTTCTCACCGCGGAGCATGCGCTCGATGACCGCGACCAGCGCGGCCTCGTTCGCGGCGGACGCGCCGTTCTGTGGGACGGCGGCCGGCGACTGCGCCGGCGGCGGCGTACGCGCCGGGCTCGGGCGTGCGGCGGGCATGCTCTCGAGCTCGAGCTGGCGCCCGCCCATGTAGTCCTCGCGGAGGCCGGGAGGGAGCGCCGCGAACCAGTCGCTGGTCGTCTCCATCGGCTCGCCGCCCTGGGGCACGTCGATCGGCGCCGGGCGCGCGAGCTCCTCGGGGAAGCAGAACTTCCGCACCGACCGCGCGATCTCGCGGTCGCCGGCGATGACGAGGCGGACGCGCTTCCCGGTGCGGAACGCGAGCTCGTCGACGATGGCGACGTTGGTGGGGTCGCTCATCGCCACGGTGACGCTGGTCGCGTCCACGGTGAGCGGGAGGAGGTTCTGCGCGCGCGCCAGGTCGCGCGGGACGAGCGCCAGCGCGGCCTCGAAGATCGGCGACGGCTCGACGCGGTCGAGCCGGACCGCGTCGTAGCCGAGCTTCTTCGACAACGCGTCGACGATCTGCAGCTCGGTCGCGATCTTCAGGTCGACCAGCGCCTGGCCGATCTTCACGCCCCACTGCTTCTGGTGCGCGAGCGCGTTGAGGAGCTGGTGCTCGTCGATGATCCCCGCTTCGATGAGCAGCTCGCCGAGGCGCTTCTTCATGGGCGGCATCCGCAGTCCCTGGGCGAACTCCGGCCTCCCCGCAAGGCGGCGGTCACCCAAACGGCGGATGCTAGCAGGAGCGAGGGGGAACGGCGAGAACACGGTTACTGGTGCTGCGACTGCCCCGGCTCCGCGGCCTTGGTAGCGATCGCGAGGCGCGCGAGGCCCTTCCGGCGCGCGAGGTCCATCACGGCGACGACGCGGCCGTGCATGACGCCGGTGTCCGCCTGGACGAGCACCATCGTCTCCGAGTTCTCCTTCGCGGCCTTGTCGAAGATCGACTCGAGCGCGCCTTCGTCCACGACCTTGCCGCCGACGACGGTGCTGCCGTCCTCGAGCACCGCGACCGCGAGGTCGTGAAGGGCCTCGCCGGAGGTGTTCTGCCCGCCCTTGGGCAGGTTCACCTTGAGGCCGCCGTTCTGGCCGCCGGCCTCGGCGATCGCCGTCGTCGTCACCATGAAGATGATGAGGAGGACGAGGAAGATGTCGGTGAGCGGCGTGATGTTGATGTCGGCGAAGATGCCGCCGCCGTCGCCCTCGAACTCGTCGCCGCCGCCGTTCGGTCCGGACATCGCCATGTCAGGCGACCTCGCGCTGCGACGGCGGCGTCGCGCCGTTCCCGCCCGGGAGAACGTCCTTCAGGATCTCGACGTACTCCTCCGCGAGCAGCCGGAACTGCAGCGTGAGCCGCTGCACGTACGTGTTGATCCAGTTGTAGAGGACGACCGCCTCGATCGCGACCGCGATGCCGGCCGCCGTCGTGATGAGCGCCTCGGAGATGCCGGCCGCCACCACCGTGAAGCCGCCCTGCCCCGTCGCCGCCATGTTGCGGAACGCCGCCATGATCCCCCAGACGGTGCCGAAGAGGCCGACGAACGGCGCGGTCGCGCCGATCGTGCCGAGCATCCAGAGCCGGTCGCGCAGCCGGAGGTTGAGCTGCTGGCGCTGCCGCTCGACCGCCGCGACGACCTTCTCCACGCTCGCCGCGCTCGACCGCTGCGGGTTCGCCGGGCGGGTCACGAGGCCGGCGAGGAACACCTCCGCCGCGGGCGACGTGGAGCGCTCGCACTGCGCGCGCGCGTCCTCGACGTCGCCGCGCAGGAGCGCCCGGGTCACGGCGTCCGCGAGCGCACGCGCCTTGTCGCCGAAGCGCCACAGCGCCAGCATGCGCTCGACCGCGACCGCCACCGCGACGATCGAGCTGATCGCGATCACCCACAGCGCGACGCTCGACTTCATCAGATTGAAGAGTTCCGGATTCACGCTCTGCTCCTAAGGCCCGATCCTCGGAAACAACCGGGCAGGCGATTCATTCCTGCGCACCGAGCGGGATCTCCACCTCGGGGATGGCCCCGCCGGGCGGGAGCTCCACGACCGTCGCCCCCGCCGGCGGCTCCAGCCGGAACAGCTCCGGACGAGGTGGCCCGTTCACCTCGACGTCGGGCTTCCACGAGACCTCCACCCGCGCGCTCGCCCGGGGGGCGTCGAGGCGGACGTCCGTCGGAAAGATCGCGGCACCTCGCTCGATGAACCGCCCGAAGGAGAGGTCGTAGTGCGGCGAAAGCCCTGACGCATCCCCGACGCGGCGCAGCCGCGAGCTGACGATGGCGAGGCCCTCCCCGATCCCGATCGTCTGCGTCACCTGGCCGCCGTCGATGACGAGGTCCACGCGCCCACCGCTCGCGTCCGCGACCTGGGCCGGCGTCCCCTCCAGGATCGGCGCCGATCCGCGGATGATCGTCGCGAGCTCCCACGGCGGCAGCGTGATCGGCAGGAAGCGCGAGACGTTCTCCGCGGTGGCGTCGCCGCGGTACCAGGTGCGCCGGCGCGCGTCGAAGTAGCCGAAGCGATCGCCGTCGGCGATGAGCACCGCGACCGGGTTCCCGAAGAAGTCGAGGAGCTCCACGTGGAGCCGGCGCTTCTCCGCGGCGAGGAACGCGTTCGTGGCGCCCTTCACGTCGGGCGAGGTGATCTTCACCTTCGCGGTGCCCTGCACGCGCTGCGTTCGCGCCTGCACCGCCTCGACCTCGTCGAGGAGCTTCGCCGGGTCCGCCTTGAGCGCGGGCGTCACCGGCGCGCGCGGCGTGCAGGCCGCGCCGGTGACGACGGCCGCGATCCCGAGCGCGAGGAGGCTACGCCGCATCGAGCGCCTGCAGGAGATCGCGCACGAGATCGTCCGGGTCCTCGATACCGACGCTCACGCGGATGGTGCCGCGGTCGATGCCCTGCGCCGCGAGCTCCGCGTCGGTGCAGGCGCGGTGGGACGAGATCACCGGGATCGACGCCAGGCTCTCGACGCCGCCGAGGCTGCTCGCGCGCGCCACGATCTTGAGCGCGTCGTGCACGCGACAGACCGGCTCGAAGCCGCCCTTCACGCTGAAGGAGAGGACGCCGCCGCCGCCGGCGAGGAGCCGCTTCGCGATCGCGTGGTCGGGGTGCGACTCGAGGAACGGGTAGTCCACGCGCGCGACCTTCGGGTGCTTCTCCAGCGCGCGCGCGACCTTCAGCGCCGTCGAGTTGTGGCGCTCCATGCGGAGCTCGAGCGTCTTCATCCCGCGCAGGAGGTCGTACGCGGCGTCCGGATCGAGCGACGCGCCGACGGTGCGGCGCACCGGCCGGATGCGCTCGACCAGCTCACGCGTCGTCGCGACCGCGCCGGCGAGGTGATCGCAGTGACCGTTCAGGAACTTGGTCGCGCTGTGCAGGACGACGTCGACGCCGTGCTCGATCGGGCGGAGGTTCACCGGGGTCGCGAACGTCGCGTCGATGACCGAGAGGATCCCGCGGCGACGGCACGCCGCCGCGACCGCGGGCACGTCCACGACGCGGAGCGTGGGGTTCGTCGGCGTCTCGAAGAGGAGCAGCCGCACGTTCTCGGCCGCGCGCGCGCAGGCGTCGGCGAGCTGAGCGAGCGGGACCGTGATCACCTCGACGCCGAAGCGGCCGAGGACGTCGCGGCAGAGGCGCGTCGTGTCGCCGTAGACGGTGTCGCTGAGGAGGATCGCGTCGCCGGCCTTGAGCAGGCCCATGAGCGTCGCGGCGGTCGCGGCCATGCCGCTGCCGAAGCAGAGCGCTGCCTCGGCGCCCTCGAGCGCGGCGATCTTCTTCTCCGCGGCGATGACGGTCGGGTTCTCGAGCCGCGAGTAGAGCCACTTGCCGCGCGGATCCTCGAGGTACGCGGCCGCGGACGCGGCGTCGTCGAACCGGTACGTCGTCGTGAGGTAGACCGGCACCGTCACCGACGGGACCGCCAGCGTCTCGTCCTCGCCGGCGTGCACCACGAGGGTCCCGAGCTTCTTCTTCTCGTCCATGGTCGGCGGTTTATAGCAGGCGGACGTCAGAACAACCTGTCCGCCCGCGCGCGCAGCGTCTTGGCCTCGCGCTTCGCGACGGCGTTCTCGCGCCTGATGGCGGGCGCCTTGTCGAGGTCGAACGATGCCACCTCTCCGAGCAGCCGCTCGAAGAGCGCGCGGTCCTGCACCAGCACCGCGTACGTCCGCGCCTCCTCGACCTTCGTGAGGAGGTAGCTCGGTGCGACCTTCAGAGCGCGGTCGAACCAGGTCCGCGACTTCTTCGCGCCGCCGCCCGAGCCCGCCGGGAGCGCCGCGTACCAGGCCCCGAGCGCGCGCGCAGGTCCGCCGTGATCGACCGTCTCGTCGAGCGCCGCCGCGCGGTCCATGAGCCCGCGCG
>DASSQI010000184.1:0-22306 GCA_035702585.1 Anaeromyxobacteraceae bacterium | reverse complement strand
TCGGCCGGCCGACGCTGGCACGTCTCGTCCTTCCGCGACTACGTGGACGATCTCGACGTGTTCATGGCGCGCGTCCGCGAGGCGGACGGCGGCGGCACGCCGTTCGTGGTCGCCCACAGCCAGGGCGCGCTCGTCGCGATCGAGTGGGCGCTCGCGGCGCGTCGCGACGTGTCCGGGTTCGTCCTCTCCTCGCCGTACCTCCGGCTCGCGATGAAGCCGCCGGCCCTCAAGATCCTCGTGGCGCAGGTCGTCGGCCGCGTGATCCCGTGGCTCCCGGTGTCCACCGGCCTGCGCGTCGTCGACCTCACGAGCGACGTCGAGATGCAGCGCTGGACCGACTCGGACCCGCTCTACGGACGCGCGACGACGCCGAGCTGGTTCAACGCGTCACAGCGCGCGCAGGCCGACGCGATGTCCCGCGCCCGCGAGTTCGACTACCCGCTGCTCGTCCTCGCGGCCGGCGCAGACCGGATCGCGGACGCCGCGGCCGCTCGCGCGTTCGTGAGCGCCGCCCGGTCGGCCGACAAGGAGCTGAGGATCTACGACCGGATGCAGCACGAGATCTTCAACGAACGCGACCGGGATCGCTCGATAGGGGACGCGGTCGCCTGGCTTTCGGACCGCGCGCCCCGCGAGGGGGCGAAAGGGATTGACGCTCCTCGCGGCTGAATCCTATGTTCCCGCCCTCCCAGCGGAAGGACCCGAGCGAAATGGCTTCGATCGAGAAGGCGCAGGCCGCACGGCCCGGCGCGCAGACCGTCATCGGCACCGGCTTCGTGGTGGACGGCGAGATCACCGGCAGCGAGAACGTCGTCGTCCACGGCACGGTGAAGGGCCGCGTCACCCTCCGCGAGGCGCTCGTCGTCGACGCGGGCGGCGTGGTCGAGGCGGACGTCGAGACCGCGACGCTCGAGGTCGCGGGCCAGCTCACCGGGAACGTGTCCGCCAGCGAGCGCGTCGAGCTCAAGGCGGAGTCCCAGGTGACCGGCGACATCCGCGCGCCGCGAATCCTCATCTCCGACGGCGCCCTGTACCGCGGCAGCATCGACATGGACGTGAAGAGGTAACCCGTGGCCACGAACGACGGCAGCACCATCATCGGTGAGACGATCACCGTCACCGGCAACGTGTCCGGCGAGGAGGACCTCACCGTCCGCGGGCGCGTCGAGGGCAGCATCGCGATCGGGAAGACGCTGATCGTCGAGCAGACCGGCGTCGTCCGCGCCGAGGTCCAGGCGGGCAACTGCGTGATCTCCGGCGTGGTCGTCGGAAACATCGCCGCGAGCGAGAGCGTCGAGATCACGAAGGAAGCCCGCATGGTGGGCGACATCTCCGCTCCCCGCGTCATCATCGCGGACGGCGCCAGCTTCCGCGGCCGCGTCGACATGGGAGACGTGAACGTCGACGCCGCCGGCGAGGAGCGGCCCGCGCGCATCGCGCAGCCGGTCCGCCCCGCGCTGCGCCCGCCGGCCCGTCCGGAGCGCCCTGCCGCGCGCCTGCCCGAGCGCGTCCCCGTGCGCGAGGAGGAGGGGTCGGACGAGGAGGAGCGCTCCTTCCCTCCGTCGAAGCCGCCCGCGCCGCCCGTGCCGGTCGGCCTCGGCGCCGTGAAGCGCAAGGTCATCGTCCGCCGGAAGTAGCGCGCGATCGTGCCCGGCGAGATCAGAGCGACTGCGCCGGGCCACGCCACTGGCGCAGTGGAGTTCGTCGCCCTCGAGGACATCGTCGAGGACGAGCGCTTCCGGCTGCGGCCGGACGGCGACGTCTCCGCGCTCGCCAGCTCGCTGGGCCGCCTCGGTCAGCTCGTGCCGATCGAGCTCCGGCCGTGGCCGGGCGCGGCGAGCGACGGGCCGCGCTGGCAGGTCGTGAGCGGGTTCCGGCGCCTCGCCGCGCTGAAGCTCCTGCACCGCGACCGCGTGCTCGCCCGCGTGCACGGCGCGCTCGCCGAGGATGAGGCGTGGGCGCTCGCGCTCGTGCAGGCGATCCTCGACGAGCCGTTCACCGCTCCCGAGATCGACGCGCTGCGAGCGCGCCTCGAGGGCGAGGGCGTCGCGCCCTGGGCCGCGGACCTGCTCGACGAGGCTCTCGTCCGGGCGCCGCTCGATCCGGACCTCCGCGAGAGGTTCTTCGAGTTCCTGAAGGGCCCGCTGCCCGCCGCGATCGAGCGCATCGACGAGGAAGCGCAGCCCGTCCACGCCGAAGCGGCCGAGGCGCACGACGCCGAGGTGGTCGAGGTGGACGCGGACGACCTGCTCCGCGGCCTCGCCACGCGCCTCTACGAAGTGAACCAGGATCTCGCGACGGCGTTCGCGTCGTGGAAGGATCTGCCGCTCGAGGGACGTCGGCTCGTGCTCACGCAGGCGCGTTACGTGGCCGAGCTGTTCCCGTTCCTGCACGAAGGGACCCGCGGATGAGCCTCGAGAACGATCGCGCGCGGCTGCTGGAGCTCCTGCGAGTCCTCTCGTTCGAGCGGCGCAAGGTGACGCTCGCGTCGGGCAGGGAGAGCGACTTCTACATCGACTGCAAGCGGACGGCGCTCACCGCCGAGGGCCACGTCCTCATCGGTCGGCTGCTGTTCGACCTCGTGCGTCGGGCGAAGCCGCTCGTGCGCGGAGTGGGCGGCCTCACGCTGGGCGCCGATCCGATCGCCTCGGCCATCGCGCTCACGAGCTTCCTCGAGAACGAGCCGGTGGACGCGTTCATCGTGCGCAAGGAGCCGAAGGGCCACGGCACCGGGCAGTGGATCGAGGGGCGGAAGACGATCCCGGACGGCAGCCGCGTCGCCGTCATCGAGGACGTCGTCACGACCGGCGGCAGCGCGCTCAAGGCGATCGAGCGCTGCCGCTCCGAGAACCTCGAGGTCGTCGCCTGCTACGCGCTCGTCGACCGGCTGGAAGGCGGTCGCGAGGCGATCGAGGCGAGCGGCGTCCGGATCGAGGCGCTGTTCACGCGGAAGGACTTCATCCCGTGACGCGGCGACGGGTGCTCCTCGCCGCCGCGGTGCTCGCGACGGCGGTCGCCTGCGCCCGCGTCGACCGCCTCCTCGAGACCTCTCCGAAGCCGTCTCCCGAGGACGGCGCCTGGGCCGAGCAGCGAGACCGGTGGACGAGGCAGGCAAGCCTCTACGACGGGCTCGCCATGCGCGCGCTGGCGACCGCGACGTACCAGTCGCCCGAGGCACGGCGCACCCGCGCCGAGCGCACCGCGGCATGGAAGGCGATGACCCCTCCCGAGCGCGCCGCGCTGCTCGCCGACGAGGAGTCCGAACTCCAGAAGTACGACGATTTCGTCGTCTCGATCACGACGGCGGACCCGGCCGACAACGACCTCAACTCGAGGACCACCGACTGGCGGATCGCGATCGTGAGGAGCGACGCGCCCGACGTGGTTGGTCCCGAGGTCGTCGAGCTTCGCGCCGACGCCCTGCTGCGGACGCTCTACCCGAAGATCGGCGACTTCGACACCGCGTACCGCGTCCGCTTCGCGCGCCAGCCGGGGATCGAGACCTGGGCCAAGCCCTTCACGCTGCGGCTCGCCGGTCCGCGCGGCCGGCTCGACTTCCCGTTCGGGCAGCGAGCGCCGGGCGCGGAACCCTCGGCGGACGCGGCAGGCGCCGCGCCGGATGCGGCTGCCGCCGCCACGAACTGAGCACCTTCGTTCTCTCCAGCGCTGCGATCGGTCACCACGTGGGGCATCTCGCGCACCATCGCTGCGCGAAAATGCACACACGGGTGCACCGGCCCTGCGCCGAAATCGCGTGATCTCGTCGATCGGCGGCGCATGCACCCAGCGTGACTGATTGGCCTGTCGCTTGCTCCTGCGGGGGCTGCCGCGCGGTCAGCACCAGCCGTCCGGCAGATGCCTGCATGAGCTCTGCGGTCCGGGAGGGGATCGCAGAGCGGAGCGGCATCGATGTGGGGAGGGGGCCGGCCCCGCTCGTGCGCGCCCGGGGGGGAGCGTTCGAGCGGGGCTGAGATTTCTCGGCCCCGTCACTCGACGTCGCCGCGCGTGATCACCGTGTCCTTCAGCCAGCGATCGTCCGTCGCGGGGTGGTCGAGCAGGTAGTGCAGCCCGCGCGACTCCTTGCGGCGCCGCGCGCACTCGACGATGAGCAGCGCGACGTCGGCGAGGTTCCGGAGCTCCACGAGGTCGGGCGTCAGCTTGTACTGCCAGTAGTACTCGCGGATCTCGCTCTGCAGCAGCTCGAGGCGGGCGCGCGCGCGGGCGAGCCGCTTCTGGCTCCGGACGATCCCGACGTAGTTCCACATCAGGCGCCGCACCTCTTCCCAGTTGTGCGTCACGACGACGCCTTCGTCCGGGTCGAGCGCGTTGCCCGCGTTCCACTCGGGGATCGGCGGCGACTCCGCCTTCACACGCGGCAGCAGGTCGCGCGCGAGCGTCGCGGCGCGCTTGCCGAAGACGAGGCCCTCGAGGAGCGAGTTCGACGCGAGCCGGTTCGCGCCGTGGAGGCCGGTGCAGGTCACCTCTCCGGCCGCGAGCAGGCGGCGCAGCGACGTCTCGCCGTGGAGATCCGTCACGACGCCGCCGCACTGGTAGTGCGCCGCCGGAACGACCGGGATCGGCTGCACGGCCATGTCGATCCCGAACTCCTTGCACGTCTGGTAGATGTGCGGGAAGTGGTCGAGCAGGAAGCCCTTCGCGAGGTGCGTCATGTCGAGGTAGGCGCAGTCGTCGCCGCGGCGCTTCATCTCGGCGTCGATGCTGCGCGCGACGATGTCTCGCGGCGCGAGCTCCTTGCGGACGTCGTAGCGCGACATGAACGCGTCGCCGGCGCTGTTCCGCAGGATGCCTCCCTCGCCGCGCAGCGCCTCCGAGATGAGGAAGCTCTTCGCCGCCGGGTGGTAGAGGCAGGTCGGGTGGAACTGGAAGAACTCCATGTTCGCGATGGTGGCGCCCGCGCGGTACGCCATCGCGACGCCGTCGCCGGTCGCGACGTCCGGGTTCGAGGTGTAGAGGTAGACCTTCCCGGCGCCGCCCGTCGCGAGCATCGTGACGCCCGCCTCGATGACGCTGACGTCGCCCGACACGCGGTCGAGCACGTACGCGCCGACGCACGAGTTCTGCCCGCCGAGCCCGAGCTTGCCGGTCGTGACGAGGTCCACCGCGAGGTGGTCCTCGACGACGCGGATGCCGCGGGCGGTGCACGCCGACACGAGCGCCCGCTCGATCTCCTTGCCGGTGGTGTCCTTCGCGTGGGCGACGCGCCGGCGCGAGTGCCCGCCCTCGCGGGTGAGGTGCAGCGCGCCTCCGCCCTCGCGGTCGAGCTCGACGCCGAGGTCGAGCAGCCAGCGGATCCGATCTGGGCCCTCCCGGACCGTCACCTCGACGGCGTCCCGGTGGCACAGCCCGGCGCCCGCGACGAGCGTGTCCTGGATGTGCTTCTCGAAGTCGTCGTCGGGCCCCAGCACCGAGGCGACGCCGCCTTGTGCGTACTGCGTTGCCCCCTCCGTACGGGTGCGCTTCGTCAGCACCAGAACCGATCCGGCGCCTGCCAGCTCGAGCGCGAACGACAGTCCGGCGACGCCTCCGCCGAGCACGAGGAAATCGACCTTCTCCCTGGCAGCGAGTACGCTCATGTGCGTTTCCTAACACGCGTCGAGCGAAGCGGGCATTCCCTGTGCTTCGCAGACTTGGTAGCTTTTCCGAGATGGGCCGCCTGTTAGCCTGCACTGCCCTGGTGGGGTTGGCGCTGGTCCCGGTGAGCCACCGGGCCGGCGATCTCTACTCCTACGTCGACGACCAGGGCGTCGTGCACTACTCGAACGCGCCCAGCGACGGACGCTACCGGCGCGTCGGACGCATCGTGACGCGCTCGGGCGTGCACGAGGTCACGGTCGGCTCGCGCGGCCAGAAGGCGAAGGCGCCCCCGGAGATCATCGCCGCGGTCTCGCGCTCGAAGCGCGAGTACGACGAGCACATCACCACCGCCGCGAAGCGCTACCAGCTGCCGGAGGCGCTGCTCCGCGCGGTCATGGTCGCCGAGTCGAACCTCGACGCCGCCGCGAAGTCGAACAAGGGGGCGATGGGCCTCATGCAGCTCATGCCGGGCACCGCGAAGGACATGTTCGTCGCGAACGCCTGGGATCCGGCGCAGAACATCGAGGGAGGCGCCCGTTACCTGCGAATCCTCGCGAATCAGTACGATGGTGACGTCGAGAAGACGCTCGCGGCGTACAATGCCGGGCCGGAGGCGGTGCGCCGCGCGGGGGGCATCCCGAACATCCAGGAGACCCGAGAGTACGTGCGGAAGGTCATCGCGCTCTACGCGCTGTTCAAGGAAGACAGGAGCTGAGCGTGGCGAGTCCGGTACGGACGTCGATGGAGGTGAGCGAGCTGGACGAGGAGTTCCAGGTTCACCTCGACCGCGGCGCCGAGCTGCTCGCGCGCGGTGAGGCCGAGGGCGCACGCGAGAGCCTCGCGCGGGCCGCGGAGCTGCGCCGTGACGATCCCAAGACGCTGGGGCTCCTGGGCCAGGCCCTCTACCGGCTCGGCAAGTTCGACGAGGCGGCGGCGCTGTTCGGCAAGCTCGTCGAGCAGAACCCGCTCGAGGCCGGCGCCCAGGTGAACCTCGGCCTCGCGAACCTGCGCGCGAAGCGCTACGTCGAGGCGATAAGCCACCTCGAGCGCGCGCTCGACCTGAACCCCGAGCACCGCAAGGCGATGGGCTATCTCGGCCTCGCGTGGCTCGAGCACGGGAACGTCGCGCGGGCGCGCGAGTGGTTCTCGCGCGCGGGCAGCGATCACATGGTGGCGCGCTGCGACGAGCTCCTCAGCGGGACGCGAAGAGCCCCCGCAGCGAGCGACCCGCAGTGGACGGTGGCGACGCCGGCGGAGGCCGCGAAGGTGGTCGAGGCCGACGCGGCGCGGGCGGTGCCGCCTGACGACGAGGCGGAGATCGCGAGCGCGATGCGCGTCCTCGGGGATACCCCGGCGAAGCGCGAGAGCGTGACCACGGCGTGGGACGAGGCGCCGAGCACCAAGGGCTCCTCCGGGTGGAAGCTCGCGCCCATCACGCTCGTCGGCCCGCCCGCGCGGTGCACCGACGCCGAGCCGATCCCGCTCCTCCCGCGCCGCCAGGAGTACGCCGCGACGGATCGCGCCGACTCGATCCAGGAATCCGATGCCGCACGGTCGCCGGAGCCTCGCGAGGCCGAAGCTGCGCAGGCCCAGGCGGGCAGCGCGAGCGTCTCCGAGCCCGACATCGACGTCGACGTCCAGCCGGTCGCGCTCGAGGAGCGGGCCGCGCCGGTCGCCGAGCCGCCGAAGGCGCGCCGACCGATCACGCTCGAGGAGGTCGCCGCCAGTGGCCTTCCAGCCGCCGAGCCTCCCGACGCGCCGATCTTCGCCGTCGATCGCGGCGTCCTGCGCATCGCGGTGCGGGACGAGGTGCTGACGCGCGTCTCCGGGCTCGTCGCCGCGCGCGGCGACCTCGAGCTGGCGCCCGAGACGCGTCGCTCCCGGGGCCGCGGCACCGACAAGCTGTTCGGCGACGGCCGCGACGCGATCCACCGCGCCCGCGGGCAGGGCGCCCTGCTCGTCCGGACCGGCGCGCTCCGCTACGCCGTCGTCGATCTCGCCGGCAGCGCGGGGTTCTTCCGGGAAGACTGCGTCTTCGCGATGGAGGCCTCGATCGCGTTCGACAACGCGCGCCTGACCGCCCGCGCCGGGCCCGACGTGGACCTCGTCCAGCTGCGCGGTGAAGGGGCGTTCGTCCTCGCGACGCGCGGCGAGATCGTGGCGGTGGACGTCTCCGAGGCGCCCCTGCGGATCGCCGCCTCGGCCCTCATCGGCTGGACCGGCGCGCTGACGCCGCGCCTCACGACCTTGGCGGAGGGCGGGTCGAACGGGGATACCCGGGCTGTCGAGCTGACCGGCGAAGGTCGCGTCCTGCTCGACTCGGGTACCGCGGACGGCTAGCTTCGGGTTCAGTGCCCGAAGCGTTCAAGCGAGACCTCTGGAACGTCCCGAACGCGATCACGCTCGTGCGGATCGCGGCGATACCGGTGTTCCTCGTCTTCACCTATTACGAATCGCGGCTGAACTCGTTCATCGCGGCGCTCGTCTACGCGCTCACGGCCGCGACCGACTTCCTCGACGGCTACCTCGCGCGCCGGATGAACCTGGTCACGGTGATCGGGAAGTTCCTCGATCCGCTCGCGGACAAGCTCATCGCGATGTCCGCTCTCGTGATGCTGGTCCACCTCGGCCGCGTCGGCGCGTGGGTGGTGATCCTGCTCCTCACGCGAGAGTTCGCCGTCACCGGGCTCCGCACCATCGCGATGAGCGAGGGCATCGTCATCGCAGCCGGGCAGGAGGGGAAGTACAAGACCGCGCTGCAGCTCGCCGCGATCGTCTTCCTCCTGCTCCACTACCGCTACCCGATCGACTTCCTCGTGGTCACCCTGGACGTCGATGCGAACCGGGTCGGTACGCTGCTCCTCTACGTCTCGGTCGTCTTCTCGGTGTGGTCGGCCATCGTGTACACGCGAGGATTCCTGAAGGTGGCGTACGCGAAGCCGCCGAGCGCCCGATCGCCGGGCCCTGCCGCGCCGACGGGCGCCCGCCCGGAGGGCGTCCGGACGGGCGGGACGATCGGTCGCGGTACGGAAATGTAATCTGCGCGGGTGGTGTTGAAGCGTTGAACCAGGGAGAGGGCCTGATGACCGCGAGCCGGATGATGGGCGCCGTACCGCTGCTGATGGGAGCGATGCCGGCGCACGCCGCGACCGGCTCCGGTGGCGTGAGCCTCGAGGCCGGCCCGATCGCGCTGCTCGGCGTCGTCGCGGCGATCGCCTGGCACTTCGTCGCGAATCGCTGGCAGAAGAGCCACGGCAGGCACGTGTTCATCAGGGTGATGCCGGCTACGGTGCTCGTCCCCGTGCTGGCGCGCCTGAACCTCGATCGCGACCATCTCCGGCTCCTGCGCCGGCGCGCGCGCCGGCTGTATCGCCGCGGCTGAGCCCCCTCGAGCGGCGACCCGCCCGCTACGTCACGTCATGCGGGGTACCTCTTGACGCGATCCGGGCGCTTCGCTAGAACTGCGCCCCTCGCGAGTTCGCAACAAGTCTGCGGGAATAGCTCAGTGGTAGAGCATCGCCTTGCCAAGGCGAGGGTCGAGGGTTCAAATCCCTTTTCCCGCTCCAGTTGAACGAAAGCCCCCGTACTCCGGGGGCTTTTTCTTCATAACGCCTCGGAACGAGCACTGCGCGTCGCGGCGCTCGGCCGAAAGAACTTCCTGTTTGTGGGGCACGACGAGGCCGGCGAGAACCTGGCTGGACTGTACTCGCTCATCGCGACGTGCGAGGCGAACGACGTGAACCCCGTCGCATATCTCGCCGACGTCCTGATGCCCGTGCAGAGCCACCCTGCATCGCACCTCGACGAGCTGCTGCCGCAGCGGTGGAAGCCTGCCGCCCCTCAGGGATTGCCCCGAGGCCCGCGACCATGTACGCCTGCATCGCATGGCCCCGACGAAGGCGAAGAAGGTCTACCGGATCAGGGTGACCCTGCAAGGCATCGCGCCCACCGTGTGGCGGCAACTCCTCGTGCCTGCAGACGTGACGCTCGCGAAGTTCCACCACGTCCTCCAGGACGCGATGGGATGGACCGACTCTCACCTCCACTGCTTTGAGACTTGGTCGGGTCGCTACGGGATGCGTGGAATCGAAGAGGACGCCGAGGACTTAAAGGACGAGCGCAAGGTGAAGCTCGCCTCAGTCCTCCCGAACAACGGATCGCGCCTGCTCTACCGGTACGACTACGGCGACGATTGGGAGCACCTCGTTGAACTGGAGGACATTCTCGAGCCCGACTCTCGCCACCACTATCCGCTCTGCATCGCTGGGAAGCGTGCGTGCCCTCCCGAGGACTGCGGGGGAACGAGTGGCTACGAGGAACTGTGTCGCGTGCTTAAGTCGCCGAAGGACGAGGAGCACGACAGCATGGTCACCTGGCTCGGTGGTTACTTCGATCCCGCCGGATTCGACGCGAACTCCGTGAACCGGGTGTTCCGATTCAAGCGTCGATAGCTGCGATCGCTGTCAACACGTCCATCGCCGGGCGGTTACCGTGAACTCGAGGCGGGAAGTCGACAGCACGGATACGAGATCGTCTTCGAGGAGGTCGCCCACCGGCAGCTCGGAGTCAACCGCGTGCCGTGCGGCATCTTCGTCCGAACCGAGAACGACGCGCTCCGCATGATCGGCAAGTTGCGCGCCGCCGAGCGCTACCACGCGCTGCGGCGACGTATCGGCGGTGCGTTCACGGACCTCGAGCCCTGGGCCGCGAGCAACCCGATGAAGGTCCTCGAGGTGGAGGAGGAATGGGACGGGCTCCTGGCGGTGCTGGCATGGTTTAGAGACCACCCGCGCCCCGGCCTCTATCGCAGGCAGCTCGAAATTGAGGGGTGGATACCAAATTCATCGAGCGGCGCCGGGGATTGCTGGCGGAATTGCTCGGCCTCGTGCTTCCGCAGCACGCGATCGCGCGAGAGGCGGTGTCCTCGTTTGACAGACGGTTCGGGCTCAGAGAGAAACCGTTCCTCGTTCGCTTCCGGCTGCTCGACGATGCCCTGCGCATCCAGGGCCTCGCCGACCTGACGATTCCCATCGAGGACCTGGAGCGGCTCGACCTGGCCGTCGACGACGTGGTCGTCACCGAGAACGAGGTAAATGGGCTCACTCTTCCGCCGCGGACGAGAACGCTTGTGTTGTTCGGCCAAGGCTATGCAGTGGACCGGCTCGGCGAGGTGCCCTGGCTTGCGCGCCGGCGCCTTTTCTACTGGGGTGACATCGACACTCACGGATTCGCGATGCTGGACAGGTTCCGAGGGGTGTTTCCGGCCACCGCGTCGATCATGATGGACCGGGCGACACTCCTCGCGCACCGCCGGATGTGGGTGGAGGAGCGGGAGCAGTACGTGGAGGAGTTGCCGCACCTCGACGCATCGGAAGGTGCGCTCCATCGTGAGTTGCTCTCGGGGACGCACGGCGAGCGCGTCCGGCTCGAGCAGGAGCGTATCGGCTTCGGCTGGGTGAGGAAGGCACTCGCGGATCTGGCTCCGTGATCGCCAAGACTCGGCTCGTGTCCAGGCTCGTATCCCGTTCGGTGGCCGGTGAGCGCCGGTGCGCGCATGACGCCAAGATCTGACAAGGCGACCGCCCGCCGGCCCGAACAGTTATAGTTCAGTTGTGAAGCGCGCCTGGAAGAACCCCCGACCGACACTCGCGGCCTATGGCGCGCCGCTCGCGGTGGCGCCAAGGCGCGACATGTCCCTCGAGGAGGCACTCGCTCGCGCACTCGTCGCGGGGCGGCGAGATCCGACTCTCGTCCTGTCCGTGCCGGTCGTGCTCCTCGACAACGCTCCGGTCTTGGACTCGCGAAAGCTCCTTCTCGCGGCACGCCAGCATGGGGTCGCATCCGAGCTCGGCATGATGCTCGACCTGACCGCGAAGGTTGGCAGGCGGCGAACATTCGCGCGCCTTGCACGCCGTCTTCCGAAGCGCAGCGGACGCCCGGCGTACTACCCGCGCGTGCTGGGCGGACGCCGCGGCCGTGCGCTCGCCGACCTGAACACCCCGGCGGTCGTCGCGAGGTGGGGCTTCCGCATGAACGAGACGGAAGACGATCTGCGCACCTTCGTGGAAAAGCACCGTGCCTGATCGTGGCGATGTCCCCCAGCCTGCCGAGTTCTGGTCGAGGCTTCTGAAGCTCATCGACGCGGAACTCTCCGAACCGCACGAGATGGTCATCGTGGGCGGGGCGGCCATCGGCCTTCGCTACACGTGATTACGCAGCGTTGAAGGCGATGCACGAGGTGCAGCCGTTCCGCCTGAAGACGCTGCTGAAGCGGTACGACGAGGCGCGGCGTGTCCGCGCCGGCGTCGCATGGCGGTTCGAGCAGAACTTCCTAGTGGCCGTGGACCCTGTTCGGTGACGGCGCCGCGGACGAGCTCGAGCCGAACCTGAAGCGCGACTGACGAACATGCAAGTTGACATGCAAGCTTGCATGTTCGATCCGCTGTTCGCGGAACCTGTCGCATGCGGCGACGAACGACGGCGGCTCTCCGGCTGCAGCCGATCAGCTCGCGGCATCCCGAAGACCCGCGACCCGCGCCGCCTTCTCCATCAGCTCGCAAGCACGCTCGAACTCGCCACGGGCGGCGGCTTCGCCCGCGAGCCTGGCGCATGGTTCCAAGAACGATCCTAGTCCGAGCGCTGGCGCGGCTTCGCGGCGCCGGGCTCGAGAAGCCGTTCTGCAGCGACGCGCACGTGGCTGTCGATGGGGTCCAGGAGCGGGAGGGAAGGCTCGAGGAGATCCATTAGATCCGTGCAGGCGACGACGAGCGCGTCCAGCTTGGCGCTCGCCGCCATACGACGGACGACCGCGCTGAGCTCTTCCCTCATGGCGGGTGTCTTCTGCCCGGACGCGAGCGGACCGAAGATGAGATTGTTCAGGTACTCGATGTCATCCTCGCCGGGGATGGCGACCTCCACGCCCGCCTCCTCGAGCCCGCTTCGGAAGAAGCGCTGCGTGACCGTGACCCGCGTCCCCAGCAGCCCCACTGCGCGGTGACCAGCAGCGAGCACGTCGTCACGCGTGGCGCTCACGATGTCCACGATCGGGAGCGGCGACGCGGCTCGAAGGCGCGGCAGGAATCGGTGCGGCGTGACCGCCGCGATCAGCGCGAGGTCCGCACCACCGTGGTGCAGGCGCTCGAGCGACCCGAGGAGCAGGGTCTGGATTTCCGGCTCTGCCTCCGCTCGGAGTAGCGCCGAGAAGCGGTCGATCCAGACGTGATCGATGAGGATCCCCGGTCTCCCCCGCTCGAGCGGGACGCTGGCGAAGCGCTCCGTCAGCTTCCGGTAGTAGTGCACCGTTCCCTCGGGCCCGAGCCCACCCATGACCCCGATGACCCGCGACATGACACGCCTCCGACCGTCCCAATCGTCCGGCTTCCAGGTCCGCCGCCGTGTTCGAGGACTGCGTTCCCGCGAACCTTGGAGGACGTACTCTCAGGCCCGGGCCTCCGCGCGTGTATCTGCGAAGTCGGTCGTCGTGCGGCGCGCCCGCAGCCTCGGCGCGAGCACCGCGAGCGCCAGCCCGGCGATGCCGACGATCACGTAAACGGCGCGCGCTGCGGCGCTCGATGGAGTCGACGTGTTCGTTCCCAGGATCGCGCGGACGACATCCCAGTCGAACAGGCCCACGAGTCCAGTTCAGCGCGCCGATGATCGACCGGTGGCGGCCCCCTCCAAGGAGCTCGGGCTCGCTGTGGAGCAGGACTTCGCGCTCAAGAACGGCGCCCTCGACGTCCGTTTGATGCTCGTCGGAAGGCGGGCCTGAAGGCACTCTCGGGCGCGCTCGGGTATAAGCCGCGAATGCTCCGGGACGGTGATTCGTTCGAGGCGTTGCTCGGGATCTCGCGCGTCGCTCGCGTGACGGGCCTCGACCGTACCGGCGTGGAGGTGGCGTGCGCCGTGCGCCCCACCGGCCATGTCCTCCAGGTGACGAACGGGAAGGGAGACACCTTCGCAGAGGCTCGCCGCAGCGCGGTCGCGGAGGCCGCAGAGCTCTGGGCTGCCGAGCATGTGGACGCGACGCGGCTCCGCGGGGGGCCCGACGGCCTCGCCTGGATGGACGCGCGCGACCTCTTCACCGGCGACACCGTGCGGCTGCCGGCGGCAGTGATCCACTGCCCACCCGCCGGTGCGCCGCTCCTCGGAGACCCCGGCTCGCCGTGGACGAGCAACGGGATGGGCGCCGCGCCCACGTGGGAGGCGGCCGCACTCCACGCGCTCCTCGAGGCGGTGGAGCGCAATGCGCTCGCGGAGGCTCTCCCGCAGGGCTTCACGCCGGAGGCGATCCGAACTCGGTACGTGAGGAGGGACGGAGCTCCTCGCGCCGCGGCGCTCGCCTCACGCATCGAGGCGCGCGGCTTCGACGTGCACTTCCTCGACTGCTCCGGATCGGTCGCGCTCCCCACCGCGGCCGCGGTGCTCGTCGATCGGCAGAAGGGCCCGGTGCCGCTCGCCGCCGGCTACGCCTGCCGCCCGACGCCCGACGCCGCGCTGCACGCCGCGCTCCTCGAGGCCGCGCAGTCGCGTGCGACCGACGTGCATGGGGCGCGCGAGGACGTGGCGGCGATGGACCCCTCCGACGTCGAGCGGCTCTGCGCGATGTTCGCGCGCGCGCGGCCCCGGCGCACGGTCCGCGAGATGCCCTCGGTCCGCGCGGCCAGCGCGCCCGCTGCGCTGCGCGTCGCGCTCCGGCGACTTCGCCGCGCGGGCTTCGATCGCGCCGCCGCCGTGGACCTCGCGCCCGCGGGCTTTCCGCTCCGCGTCGCGAAGGTCCTCGTCCCCGGGTTCCGCGTCTCGGAGCTCCTGTGAAACGGCGCCCCGGCGGCTCCCTCGTCGCGTTCCTGGGCCCGTCACTTCCAGCTGCCGAGGCTCGGCGGATCGCGCCCGGAGCGACGGTCCTCCCGCCGGCAGCGCGGGGGGACGTCTGGCGCGCACTCGCGCTCCGTCCGCGGGCGATCGCGCTGGTGGACGGCGTCTTCGAGAGCCGCCCCTCCGTGTGGCACCATGAGCTCCTCGACGCCCTCGACGCGGGCGTGGCGGTGTTCGGCGGTGGGAGCATGGGCGCGCTGCGCGCGGCGGAACTCCAGGAGTACGGCGCTGTCGGCGTGGGCGAGATCTTCCGCGCGTACCGCGACGGCAAGCTCGTGGGCGACGACGAGGTCGCTCTCCTCCACGCGGACGCGGAGCACGGCTGGCGCGGGCTCACCGTGCCGCTCGTCGCAGTTCGCGCAGCGGCGAGGGCGCTCGGAGGGCGCGATGGCCGGCGGCTCGTTCGCGCAGCGGAGGGGATCTTCTACCAGGAGCGGAGCTGGCGTGCGGTCCTGGCCGCCGCGCGCCTGGCTCCCGCGGCGCGCGCCCGCTTCGACGCGCTCGCAGCGCGGGGGCTCCCGGACCCGAAGGCCGACGACGCGCGCGCCTGTCTCGAGGCCGCCGCCACGTTCGTCACCGCCGGCGCACCGGAACCCGGGGCACCCTGGCCGCCGCGGCCGCGCCCCTCGCACGTGCGGCGCCGCAGGCTCGAGGCATCGCCGGTGCTCGCGGCGGTCACTGCCGTTCCCGGTGCCGGCGACCGCGCCGACGCCGGCCTCCGCACGCTCGCGCTCGCCGCCCTCGGACGGAGCCTGGGGATCCAGGTCACCGCGAGCGAGGCGGACGCAGCGGGCGCCGCCTGGTTCGAGAGGCTCGGCGTGCGCCCCCGCGCTCGCGCCGCCTTCCTCGCCGCGAGCGGCCTGGACCGCGCAGAGGCGGCACGATTCTTCGAGGTGCTCGCGCTCGAGCGGCGCGTCCTCGCGCGCGCCGCCCACCTCCTTCCCGACGGCCCATCGCCGCTCGAGGGGCTGGCCCTCGCGGCGCGACTCGACGGCACCTGGGCCCGCCTATCGGCGCCCACGCCCGTGGCCAGGCTGTTCGGTGACGAGGCCGCGGATCAGCTCGAGCCGAAGCTGAAGCGCGACTGACGGCAGGTGCCGCTCACCGCGCGTCGGACCAACGCGCCGCCACCCGCGCCGCCTCTCCAGGAGGTCGCGCGCCCGATCGAACTCGCCAGCGGCGGCAGCGGGCATGGAACCTTGGGGGCACGCGGCGCCTCGCCGTCCACATCCGGTACCCAGATGACCTCGTGCGCGTCGTGATCGCTGTGCTTGGATCGGGGCGCTCGATCGGTGGTCCGCATGTGTGCACTCGATTCCTTGCGCAACGAGGCCGCGCGGTTTCATCGCCGCTCGGTCGTTCTGGCCGCGCTCGTCCTCGCGCTCGCGCAGTGGCCAATCGGCACCGCCGCAGATGGAGGAAAGAAGGGCTCCGCCGAGCAAGGGTCGCGACTCTTCTCGGGCGAGACGCACTTCGCGCGCGGTGGACCTTCCTGCGCCGCCTGTCACCCGGTCGAAGGATTGCCATTCCCGGGCGGCGGCACGATGGGCCCGGATCTCACCGGCGCGTACGCGAAGTTCGGGCCGGAGGCGCTCGCCACCGTGCTCTCGACCCTGTTCTTCCCCACCATGAATCCCGTCTTCGCCGGCAAGCTCCTCACGCCCGCCGAGCAGGCCGATGTCCAGGCGTTTTTGGCCGTGGCGGGGACCGGCCCGGCGCAGGCGGTGACCGGCCGACTCTTCCTCTGCGGTCTGCTGCTCCTCGCGGCTGCCGTGGCGCTCATCGCATGGCTCGGACGAACGCGGCTCCGCGGCGTGCGCGCTGCGCTCGTGGCGGGCGCGCGTCGGCGCCGGGAGGCACGACCGTGACCTGGATCCGCGACCTGGTCGATCCGAAGGTGCGCCGCTGGGAGGAGATGTACCGCAACCGGTGGCAGCACGACTCGGAGACGCGCAGCACCCACGGTGTCAACTGCACCGGTGGCTGCTCGTGGATCGTGTACGTGAAGGACGGGATCGTCACCTGGGAGATGCAGGCGACGGACTACCCGGCGCTCGAGGCGGGGCTCCCTCAGCACGAGCCGCGCGGTTGCCAGCGAGGTATCTGCTTCTCCTGGCACGTCTACGCCCCGACGCGCGTGAAATACCCGTACTTGCGAGGCGTGCTCGCCGATCTGTGGGCGCGAGCGAGGGCCGAGCACGCGGATCCGGTCGAGGCCTGGGCCTCCATCGTCGAGAACGAGGTCTCGCGGAGCGCGTACCAGCAGGCGAGGGGAAAGGGCGGCCTGCGGCGCGCGACCTGGGAGGAGGCGCTCGACCTCGTGGCGGCGTCGCTGCTCTACACCGCCAAGCGGTACGGGCCGGACCGCGTGATCGGGTTCTCTCCTATCCCGGCCATGTCGATGGTGAGCTACGCCGCTGGGTCGCGCTTCTTGCAGTTGTTCGGCGGCGCGCTCCTCAGCTTCTACGATCTCTACGCGGACTTCCCGCCGGCCTCGCCGGAGACCTGGGGCGAGAAGACCGACGCCCCGGAGAGCGCCGACTGGTTCAACAGCAAGTACATCGTCGTGGCCGGGTCGAACCTCTCCATGACTCGCACGCCCGACGTGCACTTCGCGGCCGAGGCGCGCCACCACGGCGCCAAGCTGGTGGTCCTCTCGCCCGACTTCAGCCAGGTCTCGAAGTACGCCGACTGGTGGCTGCCGGTGACGGCCGGGATGGACGGGGCGCTCTTTCTCGCCGTTTCCCACGTGGTGCTGAAGGAGTTCCACGCCGATCGGGAGGTTCCGTACTTCACGGCTTACCTGCGGCGCTACTCGGACGCTCCGTTCCTCGTCGTCCTCGAGCCAGGGACAGCGGGGTACCTGCCGGGGAGGATGCTCCGCGCGAGCGAGCTGGCCCGCTACCGCGGTGAGGAGCACGCCGACTGGAAGCCGCTCGTCCTCGATCGCCTGAGCGGCGAGCCGCGGATGCCGCAGGGCTCGATCGGCTTCCGCTGGCAGAAGGAGCCGGGGCGCTGGAACCTCGAACCCCGCGACGGGCAGGACGGCGCCGATCTCGACCCTGTCCTCACGTTCCTCCGGGAGCGAGACGCAGTCGAGCAGGTGGCGTTCACGGAGCCGGCTGCGAGCCGCAGCGTCCTCCGAGGCGTCCCGGTCCGGCACCTGGAGACCGTCAGCGGTCGGGTGACGGTCACCACCGTCCTCGACCTCCTCATGGCGCAGTTCGGCGTGGCCCGTGGTCTGGAGGGCGACTACCCGCACGGCTACGACGACGAGGAGGCTCCCTACACCCCCGCGTGGCAGGAGCGGTACACCGGGATCGGCCGGAACACCGTGGTCCAGCTGGCGCGCGAGTGGGCCACCACCGCCGAGCGGACGAACGGGAAGTGCACCGTCATCATCGGCTCGGGCGTGAACCACTGGTACCACGCCAACCTTCACTACCGCGCCGCCATCACGCCGCTCGTCCTGTGCGGTTGCGTCGGGGTGAACGGCGGCGGGCTCGCGCACTACACCGGCCAGGAGAAGCTCGCCCCTGCCGCGTCCTGGTCGGCGCTCGCCATGGCGCTCGACTGGGGCGGTCCACCGCGGCTGCAGAACGGTCCGTCGTTCCACTACGTCCACAGCGATCAGTGGCGGTACGAGCGCGGGGCCTCGGAGGTGCCGCCGGACGCCGGCAGATTCGCGAGATCGCACACCATGGAGCACCAGGTGGACGCGGTCCGCCGCGGCTGGCTTCCCTTCTACCCGCAGTTCGACCGCAACCCCGTCGAGCTCCTCCGCGAAGCGGAGCGGGCCGGGGCGCGCTCCGAGCCGGAGGTCGCGCGGTGGGTGGCGGAGCAGCTCCGTACGCGGGCCGTGCGCTTCGCCGTGGAGGACCCCGACGCGCCGGAGAACTGGCCGCGGGTCTGGCTCATCTGGCGCGCCAACGCGCTCCTCTCGAGCGCGAAGGGGCACGAGTACTTCCTGCGGCACTACCTCGGGCTCGACGGAAACGCGGTGGCCGACGCGGACGCCGCGGAGGCAGCGGTCCACGAAGCGGTCTTCCGCCACCCGGTGCCACGCGGGAAGCTCGACCTCGTCGTCGACGTGAACTTCCGCATGGACACCTCGGCGCTCTACGCCGACGTCGTGCTCCCTGCGGCCACCTGGTACGAGAAGGACGACCTCAACACCACCGACCTCCACTGCTACATCCACCCGCTCGGCGCCGCGGTGCCGCCCTGCTGGGAATCGAAGACCGACTGGGACACCTTCAAGACCCTGGCCGAGCGGGTGAGCGCGCTGGCCAGGGATCACTTCCCGGAGCCGTTCCGCGAGGTGGTGGCGACGCCGCTGCTGCACGACACGCCGGACGAGGTCGCGCAGCCGGAGGTGCGTGATTGGGCCCGCGGAGAGTGCGACCCGATCCCGGGCCGTACCATGCCGCACCTCTCCGTGGTGGAGCGCGACTACCCGAACCTCCACCGGCGCTTCTGCACGCTCGGCCCCATGCTGCGCGAGAAGGGCGTCGAGGACCGGGGCGTCCACATCCCGGTGGGCGACATCTACGATGCGTACGCGCGGAGCGCGCCTTCGACCGAGTGGAACGGGTTACGCATGCCGTCGCTCGAGCGCGCCGTCGACGCGGCCGAGGCGGTCCTGCGGTTCGCCCCCGAGACGAACGGGGAGGTGGCCTGGCGCGGATTCAAGGTGCAGGAGCAACGGGTCGGATTGCCGCTCGCCGACCTCGCCGAGCCGTACCGGGGCGTCTCCTACGACTTCCTCGCGGTCACGACGCAGCCGCGGCGGATCCTCACCAGCCCTTGCTGGTCCGGCATCACCAACGGTGGCCGGGCCTACACCTCGTTCGCGATCAACGTGGAGCGGCTCGTGCCCTGGCGAACGCTCACGGGCCGGCAGCACCTCTACATCGACCACGCGGCCTACCGCGCCTTCGGCGAGGCGCTGCCCGCGTTCAAGCCACGCATCGACGCGGCCGGCGCGGGCGCGCTCGTGCGCTCGGGAGCCACGCCCGGCCTCACGCTCAACTGCGTGACGCCGCACGGCAAGTGGCACATGCACACGACGTACTACGACAACCTGCGCATGCTCACGCTCTCGCGCGGAGTCGAGCCGTTCTGGCTCAACGCCGCCGACGCGGCGGAGATCGGGGTGGCGGACAACGATTGGGTGGAGGTCTTCAACGACAACGGCGTCGTCGTGACGCGCGCGGTGGTGACTGCGCGGGTGCCGCGCGGCCTCACCATCTTCTACCACGCGCCGGAGCGCACCATCTCGTTCCCCAAGTCGCCGCTGCGAGGAGGTCGCCGGGGCGGCGGCCACAACAGCCTGACGCGCATGAGGCTCAAGCCGGTCCTGATGGTGGGCGGCTACGCCCAGCTCTGCTACCGCTTCAACGACTACGGCCCGCCCTCCTCCGACCGCGACACCTGGGTCGTGGTGCGCCGGCTCGAAGGTGCGCCGCGCTTCTACTGAGGGTGAACGTGATGGACATCCGTGCCCAGGTCTCGATGGTGTTCCACCTCGACAAGTGCATCGGGTGCCACACGTGCAGCATCGCCTGCAAGAATCTGTGGACCGATCGCCGCGGCGCCGAATACATGTGGTGGAACAACGTCGAGACGAAGCCAGGCACCGGCTATCCGACGCTGTACGAGGACCAGGAGAAGTACCGCGGCGGATGGGAGGCGGAGGGCGGGCGGCTGCGCCTCAGGCAAGGCGGGCGGCTTGGCGAGCTGGCCAAGATCTTCCACAACCCGCGACTCCCCGCGCTCGACGACTACTACCAGCCCTGGACCTATCGCTACGACCAGCTCATCGGCGCGCCGTCGTCCGACGATCAACCGGTGGCGACGCCGGTGTCCCTGGTCACCGGCGAGGACATGGAGATCGAGGCCGGACCGAACTGGGACGACGACCTCGGCGGCTCGGGCATCTACGCCGCGGCCGACCCGAACCTCGCGGCCCTCACCGAGACCGAACGCGAACAGTTCCTCGCGTTCGAGCGGCTCGTCTTCTTCTACCTGCCGCGCATCTGCAACCACTGCCTCAACCCAGGCTGCCTCGCCGCCTGCCCGGCGGGCGCGATCTACAAGCGCGGGGAGGACGGGATCGTCCTCGTGAGCCAGCACAAGTGCCGCGGCTGGCGGATGTGCGTCTCGGGCTGCCCGTACAAGAAGACCTACTTCAACTGGGCTGCCGGCAAGGCGGAGAAGTGCATCCTCTGCTATCCCCGCCAGGAGACGCAGCAGATCCCGGCCTGCATGCACTCGTGCGTGGGGCGCATCAGGTACCTCGGAGTCCTCCTCTACGACGCGGAGCGGCTCGCCGCCACGGCGGCGCTGCCGGACGCAGAGCTCGTCGAGGCGCAGCGCGCGCTGATCCTCGATCCGTTCGATCCGGAGATCGTCACCGCCGCGCGGAAGGCCCGCATTCCCGAGGCCGTCCTCGAGGCCGCACAGCGGTCGCCGGTCTACCGGTTCGTGAAGTGCTTCCGGCTCGCGTTGCCGCACCACCCCGAGTTTCGCACGCTGCCCATGCTCTTCTACGTGCCGCCGCTGCTTCCGGTGGTGGCGACGGTGTCGGACGGTCGCTACGAGGTGACTCCCGAGCTGTTCAGCTCGCTCGACGCGAACCGGCTGCCGCTCCGTTACCTCGCGGCCATGTTCACCGCCGGGGAGCTGGCCCCGATCGTCGAGGTGTACCGCAAGCTCATCGCCGTGCGGCTGCACCACCGGGCGAGGACCGTGGGCGACGTGCAGCCCGAGAGCGCCGCCCATGTGCTCGAGGAAGCCGGCCTCACCTCGAACGACGCGGAGGAGATCTACCGGCTCACCGCGCTCGCCTCGTTCGAAGATCGATTCGTGGTCCCCCCCTACTTCCGCGAGGTGGCGATCGAGTCGCTGACAAACGTGCACGACCACCAGGAGGAAGAGGGCACGGGATTCCTGCGCCCTCCCCGGCGCGGCTGGTAAGCCATGGATGGCGAGCTCTACGAACGACTCTCCGAAGTCCTGGAGTACCCCGGGCCGCTCCTCGCCGAGCGCGTGACGGCGTGCATCGCGCGACTCGGGCCTCGCCACGCGGCCGCCCGCGGGGTGCGCGAGTTCGCGCAATTCGTGGAGAGCGCGCCGCTGGCCAAGCTGCAAGAGAGCTACACGGCCGCCTTCGATCTCGACCCGAGCTGCTCGCCGCACGTGGGGTACCGGCTGCTCGGGCCCGACCCGCGCCGGGGAATGTTCCTCGCCAGGCTGGCGGCGCGATACCGGGCCCGTGGCTTCTCGGCCGGACGGGAGCTCCCCGACCACCTCACCGTCCTGCTCAAGTTCCTGGCGCACGCGCCGGACGAGCCGGATCGGGGTGAGCTCGTCGGCGAGTGCCTCGCCCCGGCGCTCTCGAGCCTCGCGCGCGAGCTCCGGCGGCGGAATCACCCGTACGCCCCGCTCGTCGAAACGACCCAGCTCGTGCTCGAGGCGGATGCTCAGGGGGAGCGATCGCGATGAACGGCTTCTTCTTCGTCGCCTGGCCGTACGTTGCCTGGGTGCTCGCCATCGTCGGCGGCATCTACCGGTACTTCGCGGCGCGCTACACGTACTCGAGCCTCTCGTCGGAGATGCTCGCGAGCCGGAGCCTGTTCTGGGGATCGGTCTCCTGGCACTACGGCATCATCCCCATCCTCCTCGCGCATCTCCTCGCTGGCGTGTTCCCCACCGCCGCCGCAGCCGCGGTCTCGCGCCCGGCTGCGCTGCTCGGGCTCGAGCTCGTGGGGCTCGCGCTCGCCCTCCTCTCCATTGTCGGGATCGCGACGCTCATCGGCCGGCGGACCGGTGCACGCTC
>DASSQI010000183.1:0-5754 GCA_035702585.1 Anaeromyxobacteraceae bacterium | reverse complement strand
GTTCGTGAACAAGGAGCTCGACGTGCTCCTCGCGACGTCGATCATCGAGAGCGGCCTCGACATCCCGAGCGCGAACACCATCATCGTGAACCGCGCCGACCACTTCGGCCTCGCGCAGCTCTACCAGATCCGCGGCCGCGTCGGCCGCAGCCGCGAGCGCGCCTACGCGTACCTGCTCGTGCCGGCGCGGCGGCCGGTGACGAAGGACGCGCAGAAGCGGCTCGAGGCGCTGCAGCGCTTCACCGAGCTCGGCGCCGGCTTCCACATCGCGAGCCACGACCTCGAGATCCGCGGCGCGGGCAACCTCCTCGGCAAGGACCAGTCCGGCCAGATCGAGGCGGTCGGCTTCGACCTCTACACGCAGCTCATGGACGAGGCGGTGCGCGAGCTCAAGGGCGAGCCGCCGCGCGAGGACATCGACCCCGACGTGCAGCTCCCGGTGCCGGCGCTCATCCCCGACGCCTACATGCCCGACGTCCACCAGCGGCTCTACTTCTACAAGCGCTTCGCGCAGGCCTCGACCGACGAGGACCTCGACGAGGTCCGCGCGGAGATCATCGACCGGTTCGGCGACCCGCCCGGCGAGGTGGACGCGCTGTGCGAGGTGATGCAGGTGAAGGTGCGGCTGCGGGCGCTCCGCATCCGGGCGCTCGAGGCCGCCCCCGGCCGGCTCGTGTTCACGCTCGGCGACCAGGCCGCGCTCGATCCGTTCCAGCTCGCGAAGAGGGTCCAGCAGAGCCAGGGCGCCTGGCGGCTCACGCCGGAGATGAAGCTCGTCGTCACCGCGAACGGCGCCACCGGTCCGGCGTCGCCAACGGCGAAGCCCGTGCGCGGCAAGGCCGCGATCCGCGCGGCGACGCAGCAGGCGGTGAAGGCCGCGGTCGCGGCGGTGGCGGGGCCGTCTCCGGCGCAGGAGGAGGCGAAGGCCCGCGAGATCCTGGGCGCGGTGAAGACGGTCCTCGCCGACCTCGCCAAGGTCGCGAGCTGAACGATCACACGGGAGCTGCGCTCCCGCCCCGCCGGCAAAGCCGTCCGGGCCCCACCCGGCTGCGGCGGAGCCGAGCGAATTCCTCGAACGAAATCGCAGCGCTGCCCGCCGCTGCGGCGGCCTGGCCGGCGAGCGGGACGTTCCTTGATCCCCACCCGCCGGTGTGCTTTGCATACGCCCCACGGCATTTCCAACGCACCACCGAGGAGCACCGCAATGATTCGCTCAGTTTCGAAGGGCGCCCTGGCGCTCGCCGTCCTCTCCCTCGCCGCCTGCGGCGGCAGCGGGACGCAGGGCGCCGCCGGGAAGAAGGGCGCGGTCGTCGCGAAGGGGAACGGCGTCGCCATCACGGCCGACGAGTTCAAGGCCCGCCTCGACGAGCAGTCGCCGTTCGTCCGGTCGCGGTTCCAGGAGCTCGAGGCGAAGAAGCAGTTCCTCGACAATCTCGTCCGCTTCGAGCTGCTCGCGAACGAGGCGAAGAAGCAGGGCCTCGACCAGGATCCCGAGGTCCAGCTCATGATGAAGCGGGTCATGGTCCAGAAGCTCGTGCAGAAGCGCTTCTCGGATCAGGATCTCGGCAAGGACGTCCCCGAGACCGAGCTGCAGCAGTACTACGACGCGCACAAGGACGAGTACCAGCGCGCCGGCCGGGTGCGCCTCGCGCAGGTGTTCTTCGCCGCGAAGGAGGGCACGCCCGAGCGCGCCGCGAAGGAGGCCGCCGCGAAGAAGGCGCTCGCGCGGATCCGCGCCGACGAGAAGAAGGACCCGGCCGCGTTCCAGACCGTCGCGCGCGAGCTGTCCGACGACGCCGCCACGAAGTCGCTCGGCGGCGACCTCGGCTTCCGCACCACCGAGGAGCTCGCGGCGCAGTACTCGAAGCCGGTCGCCGACGCGGCGTTCGCGCTGCAGCAGGACCAGGTGTCGGACGTCGTCGCCTCGCCGGTCGGCTTCCACGTGCTGAAGCGCACCGCGTTCCAGGAGGCCGTCGACCGTCCCTTCGACCAGGTGAAGCCGCAGATCGCGAGCAAGCTCGCGCGCGAGCGCCGCAGCAAGGCGTTCGACGACGAGGTCGCACGGCTCCGCAAGGAGGCGAACGTGCAGATCGACGAGAAGGAGCTCGCGAACGTCCAGGTCGCTGCCGGATCGACCGGCGGCATGGGCGGGATGATGGGCGGCGGCATGGGCGGCATGGGTGGCCCGCACGGCGCGCCCGGAGCCCCTGGCGCGGCGCCGCGGGCCCCCGGCCCGGTCCAGTCTCCCCATGGCGCGCCGTCGGCGCCGAACGCGCCCGCTCCGGCCGCTCCGGCCGCCGGCGCGAAGTAGCCGGGGTCGCGTGAGGCCGTTCCTCGTCGTCACCGCAGCCGTCGCGCTCCTCGCCACAGCGTGCGAGCGCGGCGGCTCCGGCCCGAAGTCCGCGCCCGGCGACCGCCCCGTGGCGCTCGTGAACGGGAAGCCCATCTCGGCCGAGGCGCTCCGCCGCGAGCTCGCGCTCGCGCGGTCCGGCGAAGGTGAGGACGCGCCCGTGTCCGCGGCGCTCCGGCGCCGCACCGTCGAGGATCTGGTCGATCGCGCGCTGCTCGTGTCGGAGGCGCAGCGCCGCGGCATCGCGGCGCCGCCCGCCGAGGTGGAGCGCGCGTTCGAGGCGATCCGCGAGCAGTACCCCGACGCCGCCACGTTCGACGCGGAGCTCGCGAAGGAGCAGCTCGCGCCCGCCGACGTGAAGGCGCGCCTCTCGGAGCAGCTCACCGTCGCGCGGCTCGTCGAGACGGCGGTGTTCCCGTCCGTGACGGTGACGGAGGAGGCGGCGCGCCGCGTCTACGACGAGCACGCCGCCGAGTACGAGCAGCCGGCGCAGGTGCACGCGCTGCAGATCGTGACCCGCTCGCGCGACGACGCCGAGAAGGCCCGCGCCGAGCTGCGCCGCCGCCCGCAGGCGTTCGCGGAGGTCGCGCGGCGCACCTCGATCGCGCCGGAGGCCGAGCAGGGCGGCGAGCTCGGCTGGTTCGGGCGCGACTCGGGGATGCCCGAGGTGTTCCACGCCTGCTTCGACCTGCCGGTCGGGCAGGTCTCGGCCGTGGTGCCCTCGCCCTATGGCTTCCACGTCTTCAAGGTCCTGGAGCGGCGCCCGGCGCGCCGCAGGCCGTTCGCGGAGGTGCGGGACGAGATCGCCCGCGGCCTGCTGCGGGACGCGCGCTCGACCGCCCAGGAAAATTTCCTCGCGTCGCTCCGGTCGAAGGCACAGATCGCGATCGACGACGCCGCGCTCGCCAGCGCGGCCCCCACTGGAGCTCCATGACGCACGCACTCCTCCTCGCCCTCGCGCTCGCCGCCAGCCCCCCGGCGGCAGGCGCCGCGCAGCAGCCCCCGCCGCGCGTCCTGAACCGGGTCGCGGCCACCGTGAACGGCGAGGTCATCACGCTGCGCGAGCTCGAGGCCCGCACCGGCAGCGACTACGCGATGGCGAAGCAGATGCCGCCCGGGCCCGAGCGCGACCGCGCGGCCGCGAAGGCGCTGCAGCTCGCGCTCGACCAGATCATCGCGGAGCGGCTGTTCGCGGCGCAGACCGCCGCGCTGGGCGTCGAGACGAGCGAGCAGGAGGTCGACGCCGCCATCGAGGACATCAAGAAGCGCAACAACCTCGACGACGCCGCCCTGCGCGAGGCGCTGCGCGGGCAGGGCCTCGACTTCGCGACGTTCCGCCAGACCGTGAAGCGCGACATCGAGGCGGTCCGCGTGCTGCAGGTGAAGGTCCGCAGCCGCGTGAAGGTGACGGACGAGGACGTCAAGAACTACTGGCAGACGCACCCGCAGGAGTTCCAGGCGGAGCCCGAGGTCCACGTCCGCCACGTCTTCGTCGGCTTCACGCCCGGCGACGCGTCCGCCGAGGCCCGCGCGCAGCGCAAGGCGGAGCAGCTGCTCGGCCGCATCAAGAAGGGCGAGGACTTCGCCGCGGTCGCCCGCGCGGAGTCGGACGGCCCGAGCGCGAGCGACGGCGGCGATCTCGGGTGGCTGAAGCGCGGCACGATCCAGCCGGAGCTCGAGCGCGTCGCGTTCGCGCTGCCGACCGGCGCCGTCTCGGACGTGGTCCGCACGCGCGCCGGCTTCCAGATCCTGAAGGTGGACGAGCGGCGCGGCGGCGGGGAGCTCCCGTTCGAGGCGGTGAAGGAGGAGATCCGCAACCGCCTCGTCAACGAGCAGGCGGAGAGCTACCGCGCGCAGTTCATCGAGGAGCTGAAGCGCGACGCGATCATCGACGTGAAGCTGCCGGAGCTGGCCCACGCGTCCTCCACGCCCGGCGCGGCGACGCCGGCGACCGCGGCGAAGGCGCAGTAGGGCCGCCGGTGCCGGTCCGCCTCGCCGTCAGCCTCGGCGATCCCGCCGGCATCGGCCCGGAGGTGACGGCGCACGCGCTCGCGCGCCTCGGCCGGCGCGCGATCCCCTACGTCTTCGGCGACGAGGCGGTGCTCGCGCCGTGGCTGCGGCGCTACCGTCTGGCGCTGCCGTTCGTCGACGCGGGCGCGCCGCTGCCCGCGCGAGGTGCGGTGATCCGCGTGACGCGGCTGCGCGACGGCGAGGTGCGCGCCGGGCGCCCCGGCCCCGCCGGAGCGAAGGCGCAGACCGCGTTCCTCGAGGCGGCCTACGCGGCGGTCGCCGCGGGCGCCTGCGACGCGCTCTGCACGGCTCCGGTGTCGAAGGCCGAGGTGGCGAAGGTCGTCCCCGGCTTCGTCGGCCACACCGAGTGGCTCGAGGCGCGGAGCCCCGGCTCGAAGTCGGTGATGATGCTCGCGGGCTCGAAGCTGCGCGTCGCGCTCGTCACGAACCACCTCGCGCTCTCGGCGGTCCCGCGCACGGTCACGCCGGCGCTCATCCTCGCGACGGTGTCGGTGACGCACCGGGCGCTCCGGGACGAATTCGGCATCCCGAAGCCGCGCATCGCCGTCTGCGCGATGAACCCGCACGCCGGCGACGCGGGCGCGTTCGGCGACGAGGAGGAGCGGATCGTCGCTCCGGCGCTCGCGGCGGCGCGCCGCGCCCGCATCGGCGCGAGCGGCCCGTGGCCCGCCGACAGCGTCATGTTCCGCGCGGTCGCCGGCGAGTTCGACGCGGTCGTCGCGCTCTACCACGACCAGGGGCTCATCCCGGTCAAGCTCCTCGACGCCCTCGGCGACCCCGCGGTGAACGTGACGCTGGGGCTCCCGATCGTGCGCACCAGCCCCGACCACGGCGTGGCCTACGACAAGGCCGGCCAGGGCGTCGCGAGCCCGGACAGCATGCTCGCCGCGCTCCGCATGGCCGCCGACATGGCCGAGCGGCGCCGCCGCGCGCCCGCGCGCGGAGCTCGCCGCGGGCCGCGGTCAACCGGCCGATTCTGATCCCGTACGGCCGGGCAGCCGCTGCCGCTCGATGTCGCGCGAGCGCCGCAGGCCGAGGTCCAGGCGCGTCTGATCCAGAGCGCGGACAGGTCGTCGCCGACGAGGGCCCGCGCGAGGTGGCTCGGTCGAGGCAGCGAATGCCGGAGCCGACCCGCGTGCGCATGGTCAATGCGCACCATGCCGTCCACGCCGCCGACGTCGCCACCCCCTCGCGGTGCGATCGTCCGAGGCGGAGGGTACGGTGTTCTCCGTGACGTTGCCGCGGAGCGCCGCGATCCGGGGATGAGCGCCGCCCGGCATTTCACCCGGGTGAAATCGTCCTGGCGCGCGATGGCGATGGTCGAGGACGAGCGCAGGTCGCGCGCGCTTCAGCGCGCGCGGCTACACGTTGAA
>DASSQI010000182.1:0-14737 GCA_035702585.1 Anaeromyxobacteraceae bacterium | reverse complement strand
GAGCGAGGTCGACGAGTCCCTGCTCACCGGCGAGTCACGGCCAGTGAAGAAGGCCGTGGGGGGGCATGTCGTCGCCGGGGCCGTGAACGGGTCGGGGTCCCTGCGCTATCGCGTGACCGGGGTGGGGGAGCGCACGGCGCTCTCCGGGATCATGCGGCTCGTGGAGCAGGCGCAGAGCTCACGCTCCCGCGCGCAGATGCTGGCGGATCGGGCCGCCGGCTGGCTCACCTGGATCGCGCTCGGCGCGGGCGCGATCACGCTCGTCGCGTGGATCCTCTCCGGCGCGAGCGGGGCGGACGCCGTCGAGCGAGCCGTCACCGTCCTCGTCATCGCGTGCCCGCACGCGCTCGGGCTCGCGGTCCCGCTCGTCGTGGCGATCTCGACCACGCTCGGCGCCCACGGCGGCCTGCTCGTGCGCGATCGGCGCGGCCTCGAGGAGGCGCGCAACGTGGACACGGTCGTGTTCGACAAGACCGGTACGCTCACCCGCGGCGAGTTCGGCGTCGCGAGGATCGCCACCGCGCCGGGCGTCGGCGAGGACGAGGCGCTCGCGCTGGCGGCCGCGGCCGAGCACGACTCGGAGCACCCCATCGCGAAGGGGATCGTCCGGAGCGCCACCGAACGGGGCCTCCAGCTGCCCGGCGCGGCCGAGTTCGCGGCGATCCCGGGGACGGGAGTCCGCGCGCGCGTCGACGGGCGCCGGCTCGCGATCGGCGGGCCGGCCTTGCTGAGGTCGCTGCACGTCGAGCTGCCGCCGGAGCTCACCACGGCCGTCGACGAGGCCGCGAGGGCAGGGCGCGCCGCGATCACGCTCGTGGAGGAGAGCGGGGCCTCGCCTCGCGCGCTGGCGGTGCTCACCGTCGCCGACGTCCCGAGGCCCGAGTCGCGGGAGGCGGTGGACGCGCTGCGCCGCATGGGCGGGCACGTCGTCATGCTCACCGGAGACGCGAGGCCCGTCGCCGAGGCGGTGGCGCGCGAGCTCGGGATCGACGAGGTGCTCGCCGAGGTGAAGCCCGAGCAGAAGGCGGGAGAGATCGAGCGGCTGAAGCGCGCCGGCCGCACCGTCGCGATGGTCGGTGACGGCGTGAACGACGCCCCCGCGCTCGCGACGGCCGACGTCGGCATCGCGATCGGCGCCGGGACCGACGTCGCGGTCGAGGCGGGGGACGTCGTCCTCGTGCGGAGCGATCCCCGCGACGTCGCGCGCGTGATCTCGCTGAGCCGCGCGACCTACCGGAAGATGGTCCAGAACCTCTGGTGGGCCGCCGGCTACAACATCGTCGCGATCCCGCTCGCGGCGGGCGTCCTGGCGCCGCTCGGCATCCTGCTGTCGCCCGCGGTCGGCGCGGCGCTCATGTCCGTCTCGACGATCGTCGTCGCGGTGAATGCGCAGCTGCTTCGCCGGGTGAGCCTCTCCTGACGACCATCAAACGCTCCCGGGGGACGGCCGCGCTCGGCGCTCCCTCAGCTTCCTCCAAAGCGTGGTGCGCCCGATCCCGAGTCGCCGCGCGGCCTCGCTCTGGTTTCCATTGCACTCGCGGACGGCGCGCTCGATCAGCGCGCGTTCGCCGTCCTCCACCGCGGAGGAGAGCACCGGAGACGAGCCGGGCGGGGGAGACGCGCTCGGCACCAACGCGCGCAGGTCGTCCTCGAGCCCGGCGCCACCGTCCGACGCCGCGCACAGGACCGCCGCGCGCTCGAGCACGTTCTCGAGCTGGCGGACGTTGCCGGGCCACGGGGCGCGCGCGACGAGCGGCAGGAGCGCGGCCGCGGCGCGCTCTCGCAGCCCGGGCGCGCCGTGGCGCCGGAGCGCGTCGTCGAGGAGATGGGCGGCGATCGCGCGGACGTCCTCCGGACGTGCGGCGAGCGGCGGCAGGTGCAGGTGCAGGATGTCGAGGCGGTAGTACAGGTCGGCGCGGAACGTCCCATTCGCGACGCACTGCTCGAGGTCGCGGTTCGTCGCCGCGACGACGCGCACGTCGACGGGCGTAGTCTCGTTCGCGCCCAGCCGGAGCACCTCGCGCTCCTGGAGGACGCGCAGCAGCCGCGTCTGGAGCGGCAGCGGTATCTCGCCGATCTCGTCGAGGAAGATGGTGCCGGCATGCGCCGCCTCGAACAGACCCGCCCGCCCACCGCGCCGCGAGCCGGTGAACGCCCCCTCCTCGTACCCGAAGAGCTCGGACTCGAGGAGCGTCTCGGGGAAGGCCGCGCAGTTCACCGCGACGAACGGGTGTGACCGGCGCGGGCTCGCGTTGTGGATCCCCTGCGCGAACAGCTCCTTGCCGGTGCCGCTCGCACCGGTGACGAGGACGGTCGCGTCGGTCCGCGCGTACGTCGCGGCCAGGGAGCGCGCGCGGCGGATCTCGGCCGAGACACCTACGATGTCCGCGAGCTCGTAGCGGGCGACGAACCGGCGCGGCCGATCGTGGGAGCGAAGGCTCCGGTCCACGCGCGAGATCGCGGTCGCGTCCTGGCACGTGAGCACCGCCCCCGTCTGCCGCCCCTGCTCGACGAACGGGATCCGGTTCGTGACGAGGGTCCGCTTGCCGAGCCTCTGGATGCCCTCGAGCTCCGGCGCGCCGCTCTCGAGGACGCGCGTGAGCGCGAGGCCCGGGGCGATCGACGAGAGGCGCGCGCCGATCACCTTCTCCGCCCGCGCTCCCAGGATCGCTTCCATCGCCGGGTTCACCGACTCGATTCGCTCTTCTGCGTCCACGGCGACCACGCCGTCCCGCAGGTGGCGGAGGATCGCGTCGAGCCGCTGCCGGCGCGCCTCCTCGGTCCGGCCGATCCGCGCGATCTCGACGGCGCGCGCGAGCGCGTCGCGCACCGAGCTCTGGGAGTAGAGGAACACGCCCGGGAGCCCGGCCGCCTCGGCGAGGTCGCAGACGAGCCCGGGGCCGACCACGACCTCGACGCCGCTCGCGCGGAGCGCGTCGACTGCGGCGCGGGCATCCTCCTCGGTCACGTAGGCCCGCTGGGCGATCTCGAGGTCGTACAGGTCCTTGAACTGTTCCAGCTCGGGCGTGACCGCGCCGTAGGTGACGAGGCCCACCCGGCTCGAGAGCTTCCGCGCGCGGGAGAGCGCCGCGAGCATGTCGAAGCCGGTCGGTGCGATGACCACCACCGGGACGGGCGCCCGCGCCCGGAGGTACGCGCCGTTCGAGCCGGCGGACACGAAGACGTCCACCTCCTCGCCCGACGCGATGAGCGCGCGGGCGGTGTTGAGCGCCTCGTCGAACCCGAGGTGGAAGACGCGAACGTCAGCGTCGGCTCGGTAGTCCGGGATCACGCTCTCGAGCAGCCCGTTCAGCTTGCTCAACGAAAACGCCCAGATGATCGGCTTTCGATCCGCCGCGCGGGGAGGCATGTTTCAAGAGTGAAACACATCTGTTTCGTGCGGAACAGGCGCGGAACGCCGGGCATCGCGCAGCTTCGCTGTCCGGCTCTGGAAGTTCGGGCGGTTACGCGACCTGCGCGCCGGCGCGCAGGTCTGGCCGCGCCCTTGCTCTCTCGGGGCGCGGCTGCCGCCACCGCGGTTCGCCGACGTGAAAGGAAACGTCTTGAGCACACGCCCAACCGCCGGCGCCCGGTTTCGCGCCGCGATCGCTGCCGAGCGGCCGCTGCAGATCCCCGGCGCCGTGAACGCGTACGCGGCGCTGCTCGCCGAGCACGCCGGCTTCCACGCCCTGTACGTGTCCGGGGGAGGCGTCGCGGCGAGCTCCTGCGGCGTCCCGGACCTCGGGATCACCACCCTCGACGACGTCCTCCTGGATGTTCGCCGGATCACCGACGCGACCGCGCTGCCGGTCCTCGTGGACGTCGACACCGGCTTCGGCGGCGCGCTCAACGTCGGGCGGACGGTCCGGGCGATGGAGAAGGCGGGCGCCGCCGCGATCCACCTCGAGGACCAGGTCCAGCAGAAGCGGTGCGGCCACCGGCCGGGGAAGGCCATCGTCTCCCGGCAGGAGATGGTGGACCGGGTGAAGGCCGCCACGGACGCGCGGATCGATCCCGCTTTCGCGATCATGGCGCGCACCGATGCCGTCGCGGTCGATGGGCTCGACGCGGCGATCGAGCGGGCCCGCGCGTGCGTGGAGGCAGGCGCGGACATGATCTTCCCCGAGGCGGTGAGGTCGCTCCAGGACTACCGCCGGTTCGTGGACGCGGTGAACGTCCCCGTCCTCGCGAACCTCACCGAGTTCGGCCAGACGCCGCTGTTCACGGCCGAGGAGCTGCGCACGGCGGGAGTGGCCATGGCGCTCTACCCGCTCTCCGCGTTCCGCGCCATGAGCGCGGCTGCGCTCGCGGTCTACCGGGCGCTCCGCAACGACGGGACGCAGCGGGGAGTGATCGACCTCATGCAGCCGCGCGCCGAGCTCTACGAGCACCTGAACTACCACGCCTTCGAGCGGAAGCTGGACGAGCTCCTCTCCCGACAGGAGTACTGATCATGGCCGAGGCACAGACCGCGACGCAGCCCCCGAAGAAGAAGTCCGTCGCCCTCTCCGGCACGGTCGCCGGGAACACCGCCATCTGCACCGTGGGCCGCAGCGGAAACGATCTCCATTACCGCGGGTACGACATCGCCGACCTGGCGGCGCGCGCGACGTACGAGGAGGTCGCGTTCCTGCTCGTCCACGGGCGACTCCCCGGCGCGGCCGAGCTCGCCGCGTACCGGATCAAGCTCCGCCGTTTGCGCGGATTGCCCGGGCCCGTCCGCACCGGGCTGGAGCAGATCCCCGCGGGCGCGCATCCGATGGACGTCCTCCGCACCGGCTGCTCCATCCTCGGGACGGTCCTACCGGAGAAGGACGATCACTCCGAGGCGGGGGCGCGCGACATCGCGGATCGGCTCCTCGCGAGCCTCGGCTCGATGCTGCTGTACTGGCATCACTTCTCGCGCTCCGGACGGCGAATCGAGGTCGAGACCGAAGACGACGGGATCGCCGCGCACTTCCTCCACCTGCTGCATGGCCGGCCCCCGTCACAGCTGTGCGCGCGGTCCCTCGACCAGTCGCTGATCCTCTATGCCGAGCACGAGTTCAACGCCTCCACCTTCACCGGGCGAGTCGTGGCCGGCACCGCCTCCGACCTCTACTCGGCGGTGACCGGCGCGATCGGGGCGCTGCGCGGCCCGAAGCACGGCGGCGCGAACGAGGTCGCGATGGAGATCATCCAGCGCTACGCCACGCCCGACGAGGCGGAGGCGGACGTCCGCGCCCGGATCGAGCGGCGGGAGATCGTGATCGGCTTCGGCCACCCGGTGTACACCGTCGGAGATCCGCGCAACCGGATCATCAAGGAGGTCTCGCGTCGGCTCTGCTCCGAGGGCGGGCTCGGGACGCTCTTCGCGATCTCGGAGCGCATCGAGCAGGTGATGTGGGAGGTGAAGCGGATGTTCCCGAACCTCGACTGGTACAGCGCGTCCGCGTACCACGCGATGGGCGTTCCCACGCCGATGTTCACGCCGCTCTTCGTCATCGCCCGTACCGCTGGGTGGGTCGCCCACATCATCGAGCAGCGGCAGGACGGCAAGATCATCCGGCCGAGCGCCAATTACGTGGGCCCGGACGATCGCCCCTTCGTCGAGCTCGCGCAGCGCCCCTGAACGACACCGCGATCCTCACCCGTCGCAGGAGACCCGCCTTCAATGAGCTCGCACGCCGCCGACTCCAACGTCCGCCCCGCCCCCGACCCCGAGCTGGTCGCCATCGCCGACTACGTTCGCCGGCCCATCGAGCGCGAGGAGGCGTACGAGACCGCCCGCTACTGCCTCATGGACACGCTCGGCACGGGCTTCCTGGCGCTGCGGTTCCCGGAATGCACGAAGCACCTCGGCCCCATCGTCCCCGGGACGATCGTGCCGCACGGGGCGCGGGTGCCCGGCACGCAGCACGTCCTCGACCCCGTGAAGGCGGCGTTCGACATCGGCGCGATGGTCCGGTGGCTCGACTTCAACGACACCTGGCTCGCGGCCGAGTGGGGCCATCCATCGGACAACCTCGGCGGCATCCTCGCCGTCGCCGACTGGCTCTCGCGCCGGAACGTCGCGGTCGGGAAGGCGCCGCTCACGGTGCGCGACGTCCTCGGCGCCATGATCAACGCACACGAGATCCAGGGCGTGCTCGCGCTGGAGAACTCGTTCAATCGCGTCGGCCTCGATCACGTGGTGCTCGTGAAGGTGGCGTCGACGGCCGTCGTCTCGCGACTCCTCGGCGCGACGCGCGACCAGACTGTCGACGCGCTCTCGCAGGCCTTCGTGGACGGCCAGAGCCTGCGCACCTACCGGCACGCCCCGAACGCCGGCTCGCGGAAGTCCTGGGCCGCCGGCGATGCGACGAGCCGCGCTGTCCGGCTCGCGCTCATGACGCTGAAGGGCGAGATGGGGCTGCCGAGCGCACTCTCCGCGAAGACGTGGGGGTTCTACGACGTGCTCTTCGGGGGCAAGCCGTTCGCCTTCCAGCGTCCGTACGGCTCGTACGTCATGGAGAACGTGCTCTTCAAGATCTCGTACCCGGCGGAGTTCCACGCGCAGACGGCGGTGGAGTCTGCGCTGAAGCTCCACCCGAAGGTGAAGGATCGGCTCGACCGGATCGCGCGCGTCGAGATCACCACGCAGGAGCCGGCGATCCGCATCATCAGCAAGGACGGCCCGCTCCACAACGCCGCCGACCGCGACCACTGCATCCAGTACATGGTCGCGGTCCCGCTCGTCCACGGCGCGCTCACCGCCGAGAGCTACGAGGACGCGTTCGCCGCCGACCCGCGTATCGACGCGCTGCGCGCGAAGACCCGCGTCCTCGAGGAGCCGCGGTTCTCGAGCGAGTACTACGATCCCGAGAAGCGGTCGATCGGCAACTCCGTCCAGGTCTTCTTCGACGACGGCACCGCGACCGAGAAGGTGTCGATCGACTACCCCATCGGCCACCGCCGCCGCCGCGCAGAGGGCATCCCGCTCCTGGTCAGGAAGTTCGAGAATGCGCTCGCGACGAGGTTCCCGCCGCGCCAGGCGGAGTCGATCCTCGCGCTGTTCCAGGACGCGTCGCGACTCGCGGCGACGCCGGTCAACGAGCTCGTGGACCTGATGGTGATCTGACCGCTGGCCCGCACCCGGGTGCGGGCCGCAATACCGCCGAAACCGACGACCAGTAGCAGGACGACGCCTGGGCGCGTCTTCCCGGGAGTGAAATCGTCATGCGACAATGCCGAGATGAATTCGGGTCGCACGCGTGAGCTCATCGAGCGCTGGCGCGAGGACGAGGGCGGCACGTACCGGCGCTGGTTCCTGTGGGACGATCGCCTCAAGAACTTTCGCTCGATCCGGAGCGGAATCCAGCTCGTCGCGTCGGAGATCGAGGCGGGGACATTCGGGAACGTCTACAAAGGGTCCTCCCTCGAGGTCGTCGTCGGGTCGATCGCGGAGCAAAGGCAGATGTTCAAGGGCGCCGATCACGCGTTCCTCTGGAAGCCCAAGCTACGCATCCCCGACATCTACGAGAATCGCGACAACCAGCGCGCGTTCGGAAGCTTCCTCGGCACATGCGTCTGTTGCACGTCGGAGTCGCAGGTGCTCGAGGCGATTCGCCGCCTCGACGCGCAGCGTGTGAAGGGACTGGGGCCTGCGGCGGCGAACCTGCTGTATTTCCTGCATCCGACCATCGCGTCGCCGTTCAACACCGCGATCGTGAACGGGTACAACGCACTCGTCGGCGCGCGCGTGAAGCTCGGGCGCTGGAGCGAGTACCTGGCGATTCGCGAGGGGATCCTACGGCTCAATGCGGAGCACCGCGATCTCCTCTCGAACGACCTCGGTGCAGTCGCCGCGTTGCTGTTCGACGTCGGCACCGGCCGATACCAGGCACCGCCGCTCGACGACGGCGCCCTCGAGGCCTGGCGAGCGGACGTCGCCCGCGTGCACGACTCGGAGAAGGCGCGCGCTGCCACCGAGGCGGAACGAGACGGAGATCGGACGCACTCGGAAGTGCAGGGCTGGCTGCGCGATCTCGGCAAGGCCCTGGGATTCGACGTCTGGATCGCGGCGAACGACCGCAATCGGCCATGCGGGTCTGGACGCCTCGCGGACGGTTGCGTCTCGGAGCTCCCCGCGACGCTTGCGGCAGTGGATGCGGTGCCGCTCATCGACGTCCTGTGGCTCGACCGCCGTTCGCTGCGCGTCGAGGCAGCGTTCGAGGTCGAGCACACGACCTCGATCCACTCCGGCATCATGCGAATGGTGGATCTCGCGCTGTGCGGCCATGGAGACGTCGGCGGGTTGTTCCTCGTCGCGCCCGACGAGCGGGAGGGCGACGTGCGGCGTCAGCTTGCTCGTCCCGCGATGAAGGCCGTCGCCGGGTTGCGCGTCAGGTATCTCTCTTACGGAGATCTGAGCGCCAACCGGGATGCGATGGCCCGCTTCGGACACGGACTCCGGCCGGTCGAAGCGATCGCGCGCGCGCTGTAACCGTGTCGCGCGGCGCATTGACGAACGCGACCCGGCCTGTGTAGCGTGGCCGTCGATGCGTCCCTCTCGGCACTGCTCGACGTCAGGCGCGGCGGAGTTCGCGCCGTGCAGGTGTCGCCTGCCGGGCGCGTCGATCCGCGGCTAGTCGCGCCCGGCCCGGCCGGAGAGTCCATCCCGGTCCTTCTCGTCATCGACACCTGAACTCGCGGGCGGCGTGCGCGTCGCCCCGGCGCCGCAGCCGCGGCGGTGCTCCGGAATCGCAGGAGAGCTCACGATGTCGCGTTCCAATCCGGCCTTGAAACGTCGCGCAGCAGTGCCCGCTTCGAGCGGGCCCGAGTCGCCGCCTCCGTCCGTTATCGCGGACACTCGTCTTGACAGCCGCGTCCGTGATAGCGGATGCTCGGCCGCCATGAGCCCCACGAGCCCTTCGAGCCCCGCCCGGCGCTACGGCGCCGACGAGATCGCCGCCGCCGCCGCTGCTCCGATCCACGCCGTGCAGTCGAGCGCGCACATGGCCGACGCTCCTCCGCAGGTCCTCAGGTTCTGGCGCAACGAGGACTGGCTCGCCGCGTTCCTCGGGTTGATCGTCATCGCCGCCGTCCTCGCCGGCGCCCGTCCCGAGATTCCGAAGTTCAAGTGGGCGACGGACGCCGCGGTCGCCGCGAGGATTGCCGAGCAGCGGCCGGTCACCGATGCGCTCGCGGCCGCCGCGACGGCGAAGGGCGCGGTGGACGTCTCGAGCGCCGCGACGGCGCTCCGCACCGCGCTCGACTCCGGCGAGAGGGCGAAGGTCGCCGCCTCCGCGAAGGCGCTGGGAGACGTGGCGGAGAAGGCCACCGATCCGGCGCTCAAGAAGGACGCAGCGGCGGTCTCGAAGAGCCTCGCCGATGCGGGTTCCTCGATTGGCGCGGTCTTCTCCGCAAGGAACCTGAAGGCGACCGCGGTGATCGGCCTCGCGTTCCTGCTCCTGTCGGCAATCGGGGTCGCGCTCCTCGGCGGCAACGTTCGCCGCTACGCGCTCGGCTTCCCGGCCGTCTACGTGCTCGCATCGCTCGCGCAGGTCGTCGCCGGGAACTCCACCGTGAGCTACTGGGGCCTCGAGTACGTCATCTTCGCGCTCGCGATCGGGCTGTTCATCGGAAACGTCACGGGCGTTCCGGCGTGGCTGCGCGAGGCGGTCCGCACCGAGTACTTCATCAAGGCCGGTCTCGTGATCCTCGGGGCGAGCATCCTCGTCACGGAGATCCTGCAGGCCGGGGCGCTCGGCATCCTCCAGGCGGTGCTCGTGGTCTCCGTCGTCTGGTACGCGTGCTTCTGGCTCGCCCGCAGGCTCGGCGTCGACGACGAGTTCGCGGTGATGCTGTCGACCGCGGTCTCGATCTGCGGCGTCTCGGCCGCGATCGCCGCGTGCGGCGCGATCAAGGGCGACAAGCGGAAGCTCTCCTACGTCACGTCGCTGGTGCTCATCGTCGCGGTCCCGATGATGGTGCTGATGCCGTGGGCCGTGCGCGCGCTCGGGATCCCGGACGTCGTCGGCGGCGCCTGGCTCGGTGGGACGCTCGACACGAGCGGCTCCGTCGTCGCGGCGGGCGCGCTGATCAGCGAGAGCGCGATGAAGACCGGCGTCATCGTGAAGTTCTCGCAGAACGTGCTGCTGGGCGTCGCCGCCTTCGTGCTCTCGGTCTGGTGGACGCTGCGCCGCGGGCGGTTCGCCGGCAGCGAGCGGCCGAGTGGCCGCGTCATCTGGGAGCGTTTCCCGAAGTTCGTCCTCGGCTTCGTCGCGGCGTCGATCGTGTTCTCGTTCGCGCTCGAGCCCGCGACCGTCGAGGCCACGAAGGGGGCGCTGGGTTCGCTCCGCACCGCGCTGTTCGCGCTCGCGTTCCTCTGCATCGGCCTCGAGACGCGCGTCTCGAACCTCGTCTCGATGCAGGGCGGCAGGCCGGCAGCCGCGTTCGTCCTCGCCCAGGGGTTCAACGTCGTGTGGACCCTCGCCCTCGCGTTCGCGATCTTCGGCGGCTTCCTGTTCGCCGTCCCGGTGCTGAAGTAGGGCTGCGCCGGACCCGAGCTGGGGAGCTACCATGCCGAAGCCATCGCTGCTGCCGCTGTTCGTGAAGCTCGCCGGGCGTGACGTCGTCGTCGTCGGCGGCGGCGCGATGGCTGCGGCCCGCGTGCGCCAGCTCGCCGAGCTCGGCGCGCGGGTCACGGTCGTCGCGCCGGAAGTGCGGGACGGGATCGCCGACGTTGCCGTCGCAGTGCGGCGCCGCCGTTTCGTCGCCGCCGATCTGGACGGGGCGTGGTTCGCGGTCGCCGCGGCCACACCCGAGGTGAACGCCGCGGTCGCCGTGGCCGCCGAGGAGCGGCGCATCCTCGTGAACGCGGTCGATGATCCCGATCGCGCGACGGCGTACACGGCCGGGGTCGTCACGCGGGGCGACGCCACCGTGGCGATCTCGACCGGTGGGCGCGCGCCGGCGCTCGCCGGCCTGCTGCGCGAAGCGGTGGACGATCTGCTGCCTCGCGACCTCGCCAGCTGGATCGACGTCGCCGAGGCGGAGCGGCCCGCCTGGAAGCGCGATCGGGTTCCGCTGGGCGAGCGCCGGCCGCTGCTGCTGCGGCGGTTGAACGAGCTGTACGCCGCCCAGGGATCCCGGCGCGCCGCGGCGGCCGGCGGGGGCTTCGTGTCGCTCGTCGGCGCGGGCCCCGGAGACCCCGGGCTCCTCACCCGCTGCGGGGCGGACCGGCTCGCGCGCGCCGACGTCGTGTTCTACGACGCCCTCGTCGACGAGGCCGTCCTGGAGCTCGCGCCGCGTGCGCACCGGTTCTTCGTCGGCAAGCGCTCAGGAAAGCCGAGCATCTCGCAGCGCGCCATCGAGCGGCTCCTCGTGACCGCGGCGCGGCGCGGCCAGCGCGTCGTCCGCCTGAAGTGCGGCGATCCGTTCGTCTTCGGCCGCGGGGGTGAGGAGTGCGATGCGCTCGCCGCGGCAGGGGTGCCGTTCGAGGTCGTCCCCGGCGTCTCGTCCGCGATCTCGGCGCCGGCGCTCGCGGGCATACCGGTGACCCACCGCGGCCTCTCGACCGGCTTCGCGGTCGTCGCAGGCCACGCCGGCTCGGCGTCGGGCGCGCTCCTCGACGCGATCGCGCCTGGCTCGATGACGCTCGTCGTGATGATGGGCGTCGCGCATCGCGCCGGTACGGCGGCGCACCTCGTGGCGCGCGGGTGGTCGGCCGAGACGCCCGCCGCGATCGTCCTCGGCGGTTCCTCTCCTGATGCGTTCACCTGGCGCGGGACGCTGGGAGAGCTCGGCGCGTCGGAGCTTCCGCCGGACAGCCTGCAACTCCCTGGGATTCTCGTCATCGGCGCCGTGGCGGCGCTGAACCACTCCAACCTCGGCGCTCCCGCGGGAGCGCCGGACCGCCGCGCGCCTGCGCGCGCTTGAAGGACGACACGAACATGTCTCCAGAATCTTCGGGGCCTCGCGGCCGCACGACCTTCGCCGAGGAGCGCGAGATCGACGCGCTCATCGAGACGCTCGGCCGCTACGAGCGGGGTGAGATCGACGCGGAAGCCTGGCGCGCCTATCGCGTGGTGCGCGGCGTCTACTCTCAGCGGCAGGACGGCGTACACATGCTGCGCATCAAGGTGCCGCAGGGCGTCGCCACGGCCACGCAGCTGCGCGCGCTCGCCGACGCGGCGACCCGCTGGTCGCGGGGCTTCGGGCACATCACGACGCGCCAGAACTTCCAGCTCCACTTCGTGAGGCCCGCGGACCTCGACGCGGCGCTGCGACGTCTCGCCGAGGCGGGCATCACCACCGCGGGTGCGGGCGGCAATGCGGTCCGCAACGTCGTCGCGTGCCCGTTCGCGGGAGTGTCGGCCGACGAGGTCTTCGACGTGACCCCGTACGCCGAGGCCGTGACGCGCCACTTCCTCCGCCACCCGCTCGCGCTCGCGCTCCCGCGGAAGTTCAAGATCGCGTTCGAGGGCTGCGGGTCCGATCACGTCGCCACGCCGATCCAGGATCTCGGGCTGCGCGCCCGGGTCGACGATCACGGGCACCGTGGCTTCGAGGTCACCGTCGCCGGCGGCACCGCCTCGCTGTGCACCTCGGCCGAGCCGCTCGTCGAGTTCTTGCCGGCGGCCGACGTGCTCGCGGTGGCGGAGGCCGTCGTCCGCGTGTTCCACGCGCGAGGCGACCGGCAGAACAAGCAGCGCAACCGGCTCAAGTTCCTCGTCCGGCAGCTCGGGTTCGATGAATTCCGCGCGCTGTTCGAGGAGCAGCTCGCGGCCGTCCACCGCGAAGGCGCCCCGCGGCTGCCGTTCGACCCCCAGCGCCCGCCGGAGGAGCTCGCGCCGGAGCATGGCCGCGCCACGCCGCCATCGGTCGAGGAGGTCGCGGCGCGCATCGCGGCAGCGCCGCCGCGCGGTCCTGGACACCCGCCGCGCGTGGACGCGAATCCGACCGGTGCGGCAGCGCTCGCTGCGTTCCGCGCCACGAACGTCCGCCCTCAGCGGCAGCCCGGGTACAGCCTCGTGACGGCGTCGGTGCCGCAGGGCGACCTCACCGCGGGACAGCTGGAGGTCCTCGCGGAGCTCGTGACCGCCTACGGGGACGGGAGCGCGCGCCTCACGAGCGCCGGGGCCGTCCAGCTGCGCTGGATCTGCGACGACGACGTGCCGGCGCTCTTCGAGCGGCTCGCCGCCGCCGGGCTGGGGCGCGACGGCGCAGGCACCCCGGGGGACGTGCTGAGCTGTCCCGGCAGCGAAGCATGCCGCCTCGCCGTGACGCACACGCGCGGCGTCGCGAGACTCGTCGAACATCGGATTCGCGAGGTCGGCGGCGCGGCAGCCTCGACCCCGCTGTCGATCCGGATCTCGGGGTGTCCGAACGGCTGCAGCCAGCACCACGTCGCGGCGATCGGTCTCCAGGGCAGCGCGCGCAAGGTCGGCTCCCGGGCCGCCCCGCAATACTTCGTCACGGTCGGAGGAGGGGTCGACGAGGACGGCGCGCGCTTCGGCAAGCTCGCAGGGAAGGTGCCGGCCCGGCGCGTACCGCTTGCAATCGAGCGGCTCGTCGCCGTGTATCTCGCGGAGCGGGTCGGGTCCGAAACCGCGAGCGCCTTCTTCACGCGGGCGGCAGATCGCGCCGCCGCGGCGATCGCCGATCTGAAGGAGCTCCGCTCCGACGACGCCGTGGCCGAGGACTTCGTCGAGCCTGGCCTCGACGTGCCGTTCGCGCCTCAAACTCAGGAAGGGGAGTGCGCAGCCTGAGCGCGCTCCAAGGTCCGCACTTACACCCATCTCGACAGGAGAGAAGCATGTCCGTGACACTGAAGTTGCCGACCGTCCTCGCCAAGGCGGCCGGTGGAGAGACCGTTCACCAGGCTCGCGGCGGGACCGTCGGCGACGTCGTCACCGAGGTCGCGAGCCGCCATCCCGAGCTCGGGCCACGCCTGCGCGACGCCAAGGGCGAACCGTACCCCTACGTCATCTTCTACGTGGACGACGAGGACATCCGGTTCCAGCAGGGGTTCGAGACGCAGGTCGCGGACGGCGCCGAGATCCTCGTGGTTCCGGCGATCGCCGGAGGTCGCTGAACATGCCGATCGGCCGCCCCACGCCGGAGCTCCCCGCGCTGTCGCAGGAGGAGATCCTCCGCTACAGCCGTCACCTCATCATCCCGGACGTCGGTGTCGAGGGGCAGCGGCGCCTCAAGGACGCCCGCGTGCTGATGGTCGGCGCGGGCGGCCTCGGTTCGCCGATCGGGCTGTACCTCGCCGCCGCTGGCGTCGGGACGCTGGGCCTCGTCGAGTTCGACACCGTCGACGTCACCAACCTACAGCGGCAGGTGCTGCACGGGACGAAGGACGTCGGGCGAAAGAAGATCGACTCCGCACGCGACCGCATCGGCGACGTCAACCCGAACGTGAAGGTCGTCGGCTACGAGGACCGGCTCACGTCCGACAACGCGCTCGAGATCATCCGCGATTACGATCTGGTCGTCGACGGGACCGACAACTTCGCGACGCGCTTCCTCGTGAACGACGCGTGCGTGCTCCTCGGGAAGCCGAACGTCTACGGGTCCATCTTCCGGTTCGAGGGCCAGTCCACCGTGTTCTGCACGACGGACGGGCCGTGCTACCGCTGCCTCTACCCCGAGCCGCCGCCGCCCGGGATGGTGCCGTCGTGCGCCGAAGGCGGCGTTCTGGGCGTCCTGCCCGGCCTCGTCGGGGTCATCCAGGCGACGGAGACCGTGAAGCTGATCACGGGCGCAG
>DASSQI010000181.1:0-3916 GCA_035702585.1 Anaeromyxobacteraceae bacterium | reverse complement strand
GGGGACCGTGCGGTTGCCGCCGGTGTCTCCGCCGCCGCCTCCGCCTCCGCAGCCCGCCACGAGGACACACACCACCAGCAGCATCGCCGGCCATCGCCTGCCCGTCCGCATGACCCCTCCGCCAGGGACGTCGCGGGTGCGCTCGCATCCTCGCGTCCACGCCGACGTAATCGCGGCGACGCCGCGCGGCCCCGCTTTCCGTTTCGGCCCTGCGTCAACACCTTTGACGTGCAAACGACAATGACCGTGGGTCGGTGTCCGGGTCCGGGCGCGAGGGCGACGCCCGCTCGGCGGAATGGACGCGTGCGATGGGCAAGGAGATTGGACGAAAGGTGTGGGCGATCGCGGAAGGCTGGATGCCCTCGTACAGTGAGGGCAAGGGCGGCCGCGCGCTCGAGAGCCACGAGGCGGCGTGCCTGCTGAACGCCGGCGACGCGGACGCGCACGTCACGATCACGGCCTACTTCACCGACCGTGAGCCCGCCGGCCCGTACCGCGTCGTGGTCCCCGCGCGGCGCACGCTGCACCTTCGGTTCAACGACCTGCGCGACCCGGAGCCGATCCCGCTCGACACCGACTACTCGACCGTCATCGAGTCGGACCAGCCGATCGTCGTGCAGCACACGCGCCTCGACGCGCGGCAGGCGGAGAGCGCGCTGCTCAGCACGGTCGCGTACGCAGGGTGAGGAGGAGCGAGCGAGATGGCGCAGAACGTGGGTGAGTACATCCTCCGGCGGCTCGTCGCCTGGGGCGTCCGCCGCATCTTCGGGTACCCCGGAGACGGCATCAACGGAATCCTCGGCGCCTTCCACGAGGTGAAGGAGCTCGAGCTCGTGCAGGTGCGGCACGAGGAGATGGCCGCCTTCATGGCGTGCTCGCACGCGAAGTTCACGCGGCAGGTCGGCGTGTGCCTGGCGACCTCGGGCCCGGGCGCGATCCACCTCCTGAACGGCCTCTACGACGCGAAGCTCGACCACCAGCCGGTCGTCGCGATCGTCGGCCAGTCGGCGCGCACCGCGATGGGCGGATCGTTCCAGCAGGAGGTCGATCTCCAGTCGCTCTTCAAGGACGTGGCGCACGAGTACGTGCAGACGCTCATGGTGCCGCAGCAGGCCCGCACGCTGGTGGACCGCGCCATCCGCATCGCGCTCGCCGAGCGGACCGTCACCTGCATCATCGTGCCGAACGACGTGCAGGAGGTCCCCTACGAGGACCCGCCGCACGCGCACTCGACCATCCACACCGGCATCGGCCGCGGCTGGCTCACGCCGCGCGTCGTGCCCAAGGAGGAGGACCTCCAGCGGAGCGCCGAGATCCTGAACGCGGGCTCGCGCGTCGCGATGCTCGTCGGCTCGGGCGCGCGCGGCGCCGAGAACGAGATCGCGGAGGTGGCGGAGCTGCTTGGCGCAGGCTGCGCGAAGGCGCTCCTCGGCAAGGACGTGCTCGCGGACGACCTGCCGTGGGTCACCGGGTCCATCGGCCTCCTCGGCACGAAGCCGAGCTGGGACCTCATGACCGAGTGCGACACGCTCCTCATGGTCGGCACGAGCTTCCCGTACTCGGAGTTCCTGCCGAAGGACGGCCAGGCCCGCGGCGTCCAGATCGACCTCGACGGCCGCATGCTGTCGCTCCGCTACCCGGTCGAGATGGCGCTCGTCGGCGACTCCCGGGAGACGCTGCGCGCGCTCGTCCCGATGCTGAAGCGCAAGCAGGACCGCTCCTGGCGCGAGAGCATCGAGCGCGAGGTCGCGACCTGGTGGAAGGTGCTCGAGGCGCGCGCGATGAGCCCGGCGAACCCGGTGAACCCGCAGCGCCTCTACTGGGAGCTGTCCCCGCGGCTGCCCGACGGTTGCATCCTGTGCGCCGACTCGGGCTCGTCCGCGAACTGGTTTGCGCGCGACCTCAAGATCCGCCCGGGCATGCGGGCGTCGCTCTCGGGAAACCTCGCCACCATGGGCCCGGGCGTGCCGTACGCCATCGCGGCGAAGTTCGCGTTCCCGGATCGCGTGGCGATCGCGCTCGTGGGGGACGGCGCGATGCAGATGAACGGGCTCGCCGAGCTCATCACCGCCGCGAAGTACTGGAAGAAGTGGAAGGACCCGCGCCTCGTCGTGCTCGTCCTCAACAACCGCGACCTCAACCAGGTCACCTGGGAGCAGCGGGTGATGGCCGGCGACCCGAAGCTCGAGGCGTCGCAGGACCTGCCCGACTTCCCCTATGCGCGCTACGCCGAGTCCATCGGGCTGAGAGGGGTGCGCGTGGACCGGCCGGAGGCGATCGGGCCGGCGTGGGACGCAGCGCTCTCGGCCGACCGGCCCTGCGTCGTGGAGGCGGTGACGGACCCGGAGGTCCCGCCGCTCCCGCCGCACATCACCGTCGAGCAGGCGAAGTCGCTGCTGGAGGCGATCCTGAAGGGCGATCCGGCGCGCGGCGACATCATCCGGCAATCGTGGCGGCAGGTCGTGGACACCTGGCTCAAGAGGTGAGCGTGGCGGGCGAGCACAGAGCCCGCAGCGACCCCGCGATCGACTCGGTGGACGTCCGGGCGGCGACGATCCCGACCGACGCGCCCGAGTCGGACGGCACCTTCGAGTGGGACCGGACGACGATCGTGCTCGCCGTCGCGCGGGCCGGCGGCGAGACCGGCTTCGGCTGGACCTACGCAGACACCGCGACGGCGCGCCTCGCGCGCGACGTCCTCGCGCCGCTCGTCCGCGGCCGCGCCGCGCTCGACGTCGAGGCGGCGTACGGGCGGATGTACCGGTCGATCCGAAACCTCGGCAGGCCCGGGATCGCCGCCATGGCGATCTCGGCCGTCGACGCGGCGCTCTGGGATCTGAAGGCGCGCCTCCTCGGCCTCGCCCTCGTGAAGCTGCTCGGCGCGGCGCGCGACGCGGTCGACGCGTACGGGAGCGGCGGCTTCACCTCCTACACGGTGCCGGCGCTGCAGGCGCAGCTCGGGGGCTGGGCGGAGCTGGGGCTCGCGCGCGTCAAGATGAAGATCGGCCGCGACGCCGCCGCGGACGTGGAGCGAGTCGCGGCGGCGCGCGAGGCGATCGGCCCCGCGGTGCAGCTCTTCGTCGACGCGAACGGCGCCTACTCGAGGAAGCTCGCGCTCGCGCAGGCGGAGCGGTTCGCGCGGCAGGGCGTCGCCTGGTTCGAGGAGCCGGTCTCTTCAGATGATCTCGCCGGGCTGCGGCTCCTGCGCGATCGCGCGCCAGCGGGGATGGACGTCGCCGCGGGCGAGTACGGCTACGACCCCTTCTACTTCCGCCGGATGCTCGAGGCCGGCGCGGTGGACGTCCTGCAGGCGGACGCGACCCGCTGCGGCGGACCGAGCGGCTTCCTGCGGGCGGCGGCGCTGTGCGACGCGTTCGGGCTGCCGCTCTCCGCTCACTGCGGGCCGCAGCTGCACGCGCACCTCTGCTGCGCGGCGGCGCGCGCGGTGCACGTGGAGTGGTTCCACGATCACTCTCGCATCGAGCGGATGCTGTTCGACGGCGCGCTCGAGATCGAACGCGGGCAGCTCCGGCCCGATGCGTCGCGGCCGGGAGTCGGGGTGGAGCCGCGCTGGCAGGACTTCGAGCGGTACGAGGTGAAGGTCTGAGGTCGGCTCGGGGAGGGGACGAACGCCATGCTGCAGCACCACGAGGAGCACGTCTCGCACTTGCCGGAGCGCAACGCGCGCGAGAGGGAAGCGGCCGCGCGGTCACTCGAGGACGAGCTGTCGCGTCGCATCGACGGCGAGGTCCGTTTCGATCCGGGCAGCCGCGCGCTCTACGCGACCGACGGCTCCAACTACCGCCAGGTACCCATCGGCGTCGTCGTGCCGCGGACGGAGGCCGACGTGGTGGAGACGGTGGCGGCCTGCCGCCGCCACGACGCGCCCGTGCTGTCGCGCGGCGGCGGCACGAGC
>DASSQI010000180.1:0-10107 GCA_035702585.1 Anaeromyxobacteraceae bacterium | reverse complement strand
CCGAGCGCGCTCGCCCGGACGACGAGCGTCACGCGCCGGGCGTGCCGGGCGAGGTGGACCGCCGCCTGCCCGGCGGAGTTGCCGCCACCGGCGACGTAGACCTCCTGACCGCGGGTCAGCCGCGCGTCGAACGTGTAGTAGTAGACCCCGGCGCCGACGAGCGCCTCGAGGCGCGGGATCCCGAGGCGGCGGTAGCGCGCACCCGTCGCGATGACGACCGCTCGCGCCGTCACCTCGCGGCCGTCGGAGAGGGTCAGGATTCGCTGCGTTCCGCTGGCGCGGAGGGCGGTGACGTCGCGGGCCAGGATGTACTTCGCGCCGAACAGCCAGGCCTGCTGGTAGGCGCGCTGCGCGAGCTCGTCGCCGGAGATGCCGCGCGGGAATCCCAGGTAGTTGCGGATGAGCGAGCTCGCGCCGGCTTGTCCGCCGATCGCGTCGCGCTCCACGACGACGGTGTGCAGTCCCTCGGACGGGCCGTACACGGCCGCGGCGAGGCCGGCCGGTCCCGCTCCGACGACCACGAGATCGCACTCCAGCTCGGTGGGCCCGGGCTCGGCGAGCAGATCCGTGATCTGGACGTTCGTGGGGTCGACGAGCGCGCTCCCGTCCGCGAGCACGATGACCGGAAGCTGGTCGCGCGCGATGCCCTTCTCGTCGAGCAGCCGCTGACCTTCCGCGCCCGTCGCGGGATAGAACCCGTGCGGAATACCGCTCCGGGTCAGCAGCGCGCGCACCTCCAACGTGCGGGCGCCGGGGTCGCTCCCGATCACCTTCACGATCTCGAGGCTGGGACGGTAGGCGCGCGTCCACTCGGCGAGGAACTCGGTGATCGCCGGATACAGGTGGACCTCGGGTGGAGACCAGGGCTTCGTGAGGTAGTAGTCGAGCTGCCCGTACGCGCAGCCCTGCAGGATCTCCGGCGACGCGGAGCGGTCGCCCCACGGCACGAGCAGCGCCCGCTTCGCGAGCGGGTCGACGGAGCGCATGCGCTCGAGCACCTCGCGGCCGCTCATCTCCGGCATCCACTGGTCCGCGATGACGAGCGCGACGTCTTCGCCGCGTGACTTGATGCGCGCGAGGTCCTCCAGCGCGGTGCGGCCCTCGAGGTAAGGCGCGACGCGGTAGTCGGCGCCGAACCTGCGCTGCACCGCCTCGAGCAGCATCGCGAGAGCCTGGGGCTCGTCGTCGACGATCGCGATCACCGGCCGGTCAGCCATCGCGCACCTCCTGTGGCACCTCCGCTGACGGCTAACGCCGCCCGGAGGCGGATCAATCGGGACGGCCCCGGTCATTGTGGGCCTCGGCCGGGCGAGGAGGCGGTAGCTGCGGACTCGCGGGGCCGCGGCATCCCGGACGAAAACGCTCGTCGTTCCCGTCTACTTCGTCGTGCTGGGCACGATCGACGTGTCCGCCGTCTGCTTGAGCTCGGGCGGGACCGTCTTCGGCACGGTCCAGAGATAGACCGTGTACCCGTTCACTTGCACCGTCTGGTCCGGCTTCCACTCGCCCATGTCGAACGCGTGCGAGACCACGCGGGACCCGGGCTTGAGCTGCTCGAGGAGGCGCGGCCGCAGCCTCAGGTTCACCGCCTCGAGGAGGTACAGCGTGACGACGTTGGCGTCGCGCAGGTCCACCTCGAAGAGGTCCTGCTGCCGGAACTGCACGCGATCGCCGACCCCGGCGGCCGCGGCGTTCTTGCGTGCCTCCTGGATCCGCGCCGGGTCGATGTCGACGCCGACCCCGCGCGCGCCGTAGCGCTTCGCCGCCTCGATCACGATCCGCCCGTCGCCGCAGCCGAGGTCGTAGACGAGGTCGCCCTTCTTCACCTTCGCGAGCTGCAGCATCGCGTCGACGACGCTCGGCGGAGTCGGGACGTACGGGACGTCGGGCGCCTTCTTGAGCGGCTCGAGCGGCGTCGGCGCCGGCGCGGCCTGGGGCGCCGCCTGCGACGACGCCAACGTCGGAGCTGCGACGGCTGCGATCGCGAGGAGCATCGCGGCCGCGGCGCTGGCGGAGCGTGAGATGCGGGGCTTCATGCGTGCTTCTCCTCCGGTGCGCTGGCGCGCCGCACGGCGACGCGAGCGGCGGCGGCGCCGCGGGAGAGCCAGAACGGAATGGCCCCCGTCGCGAGCACCGCGACCCCGAGCAGCGCCCCGACACCGGTGTGGGCGATGCTCGCGTAGAGCAGGTACGCGCTCGACAGGCAGAAGACCGCGGGCGTGAGCGGGTAGAGCGGCACGCGGAACGGGCGCTCGACGTCGCGGTCGCGCCTGCGGAGGACGAACAGCGAGACCCCCGTCAGCATGAAGAAGAGCCAGAAGACGGGCGACGTGTAGGAGACCATCGCCTCGAAGCCGGCGCGTGTGGCCGCGCCGAAGGCGATGAGCGCGAGCGCCGCGCCGCCCTCGACGAGCATCGCGTGCGCCGGGGAGTCGCGCGCCGTCCAGCGGCCGAGCCGCGCGAAGAGCGGGTAGTCCCGTCCGAACGCGTACATGCTGCGCGACCCCATGAGGATCGTCGCGTTCGCGCTCGTGAGCGCGGCGAGCGCGACGATGATCGAGATCACCTCGCCGCAGCGTGCGCCGGCGACCCGCGCGAGCACGTCGGTCGCGGGCGCGTGCGACGCGGCGGTGCCCGCGACGCCGAGCGCCCGCAGGTAGCCGACGTTCGCGAGGAGGTACAGCACGGTGACGATCGCGATCCCGGCGAGCAGCGCGACCGCGACCGCTCGCCGCCCTCCGCGGACCTCCGCCGAGATGTACGCGGCCTCGTTCCAGCCGCCGTACGCGAGCAGCACGAACACCATGGCGGTCGCGAAGCCGCCTGCCGTCGCGCCGCCGGGTGCCGCGCCGGCGGGCTCGGGCGGCGGCTGTGCGCCGAGGCCGACGATCGCCACGACCGCGAGGCCGACGACCACGAGGACGGTCAGCATGCGCTGCGTCCCCGCGCCGGGGCGGAGGCCGGCGACGTTCAGCGCGGTGAGGCCGACGACGCAGATCACCGCCCAGACCGCGCTCGACGCCGGGCCGAGCGAGAGCAGCTCGGAGGCGTAGTCCCCGAACACGAAAGCGTGGAGCGCGATGGAGCCGGTGGGGATGACCGTGAGGCGCGCCCAGGCGAAGAAGAACCCGACGTCCGCTCCGAGCGCGCGCCGGAGGACGAAGTAGTCTCCGCCCGCGTGGGGGTACGTCGTCGCGAGCTCGGCGTAGCACATGACGCCCGCGATCGTGATCACGGCGCCGAGTGCCCAGGCGGCCATCGACCAGCCGAACGACCCGGTCGTGGCGGCCACGACGGACGGCGAACGGAAGATCCCCGTGCCGACCACGATCCCGACGACGAGGGCGACGGCGTCGCGCCTTGCGATCAAAGGCCCCCCTTCGCACCGCATTGGCCGCCGACGAGCGGTACCGAACGGTGAGCACCGCACCGGCGAGGCTGCAACGTCCCGTTCTGCGCGATAAGTTGGCGGGAACCACGAAGGGAGCCCCTCGATGGCCTCCAAGCCTGCATCCACGCCTGCCGCGTCGAGCCGCGCCGAGCGGCCCGTGACGCACTCGCCGACGCCGGATGCTCCCGCGCACGCCGAGCACTCGACGTTCTCGCGGGAGGAGCTGAGCGCGATCCTCGCGGAGCGCGAGGCGTGGACGCGCGAGGAGCTGGGCGAGGTGCTGAAGCGCGTCTCGCTGCGAAAGGCGCGCTTCCAGACCGACTCGGGCATCCCGATCCCGGACATCCTCGACCCGGCCGACCGCCGCGAGAGCGACTACCGCCGGGACGTGGGATACCCCGGCCGGTACCCGTTCACGCGCGGACCGCAGCCGACGATGTACCGCGGCCGGCTCTGGACGATGCGGCAGTTCGCCGGCTTCGGCTCGCCCGAGGACACGAACCGCCGGTTCAAGTACCTCCTGCAGCACGGCATGACGGGCCTCTCGACCGCCTTCGACATGCCCGCGCTCATGGGCTACGACCCGGACCACCCGATGAGCAGGGGTGAGGTCGGGAAGGAGGGCGTCTCGGTCGCGACGCTGCGCGACTTCGAGGTGCTCTTCGACGGCATCCCCCTCGCCGACGTCACCACGTCGATGACCATCAACGCGAGCGCCATCGTCGCGCTCGCGATGTACGTCGCGACCGGCGAGAAGCAGGGCGTCTCGCGCGCGAAGCTCGGCGGCACGATCCAGGCCGACATGCTGAAGGAGTACATCGCGCAGAAAGAATGGATCGTCCCGCCGCGACCGGCGGTGAAGCTCGTCTGCGACATGATCGAGTTCTGCGCGAACGAGATGCCGCGCTGGAACCCGGTGTCGATCAGCGGCTATCACATCCGCGAGGCTGGCGCGACGGCGGTCCAGGAGATGGCGTTCACGCTCGCGGACGGCCTCGAGTACGTGCAGCAGTGCGTGGACCGCGGCCTCGACGTCGACGCGTTCGCGCCGCGCCTCTCGTTCTTCTGGGACGTCCACAACGACCTGTTCGAGGAGGTCGCGAAGTTCCGCGCCTCGCGCCGGATATGGGCGCGCACGCTGAAGGAGCGGTTCGGCGCGAAGAAGCGGGAGTCGCTCCTCCTGCGCACCCACGCGCAGACGGCGGGCGTGTCGCTCACGGCGCAGCAGCCGTACAACAACGTCGTGCGCACCGCGCTGCAGGCGCTCGGCGCCGTGCTGGGCGGCACGCAGTCGCTCCACACGAACTCGCTCGACGAGACGTACGCGCTGCCCACCGAGGAGGCGGTCACGATCGCGCTCCGCACGCAGCAGATCATCGCGCACGAGTCGGGGGTGGACCGCGTCGTCGATCCGCTCGCCGGCTCGTACTACGTCGAGTGGCTCACCGACGAGATGGAGCGCCGCGCGCTCGAGTACATCCGCAAGATCGACGAGATGGGCGGCATGATCCGCGCCGTCGAGGAGGGCTTCCCGCAGCGTGAGATCGCCGAGAGCGCGTGGCGCTACCAGCACGACATCGAGACGAAGGACCGGATCGTCGTGGGCGTGAACGCCTTCCGGACCGAGGAGGAGGAGCCGATCCCGATCCTCAAGATCGACGAGACCGTCGCGCGCGCCCAGGTCGAGCGCTTGCGCGCGGTCAGGTCGGAGCGCAGCGCCGACCGGGTCGCGGGGACGCTCGCCGCCGTCGAGCGGGCGTGCCGCGATGGCTCGAACCTGATGCCGCCTGTCATCGAGGCGGTGAAGGCGTACGCCTCGCTCGGCGAGATCTGCGACGTGTTCCGGAGGGTGTGGGGCCAGTACCGCGAAGACGGCCGCTTCTGAGCGCTCGAACCGGACCCGGAGTTCCGCGCCGCGGACCATGGTCCGCCGTTCGGCCGGCCGACGGAGCACGTCACCGGGTGGGATGTTGCCCGACAACACGGGGTGCGGTACGGATCGCCGCATGACGACAGCCCGCCCCCTGCGAATCATCGTCGCCAAGCCCGGACTCGACGGTCACGACCGCGGCGCCAAGATCATCGCTCGCGCGCTCCGCGACGCGGGCTTCGAGGTCATCTACACCGGCCTCCACCAGACGCCGGAGATGATCGTCGCCACGGCGCTGCAGGAGGACGCGGATCTGATCGGGCTGTCGATCATGTCCGGCGCCCACATGACGCTCTTCCCCGCGGTCATCGACCTGCTTCGCGAGAAGGGCGCTTCCGACGTCGCGGTGTTCGGCGGCGGCATCATCCCGCAGGACGACGTGCCGCGCCTGAAGGCGCTCGGCGTCTCCGAGGTGTTCCTCCCGGGGACGAGCACCCAGTCCGTCGTCGAGTGGATCCGCAACAACGTGCAGCCCGGCAAGGCTGCGTGACGCCGCGAACCTGACGCTCTCCGGCGCGCGGCGTTAAGTTCGACGCCGTGGCGAGAGAGATCACGGTCTACGAGGTCGGCCCGCGCGACGGGCTCCAGAACGAGTCCCTGCAGGTCCCGCTCGAGGACAAGCTGGCGCTCATCGAGCGGCTCGCGGACGCGGGCCTCCGCCGCATCGAGGCGACGAGCTTCGTCTCGCCGAGATGGATCCCGCAGCTGGCCGACGCCGCGGAGGTCGTCGGGCGGCTGCCGCGGCGGCCGGGACTCGGCTACGTCGTCCTCGTCCCGAATCCGAAGGGGCTCGAGCGGCTGCGCGAGTCGCTCGACCGCGCCGGCGCCGATCGGCCCCGCGTCGACGCCGCGGTGTTCCTCAGCGCGTCGGAGACCCACAACCGGAAGAACATCAACAAGGGCGTCCACGAGACGCTCGAGCTCTACGAGGAGGTCGTGGCGCAGGCCCTCGCCGCCGGACTCGCGGTCCGCGGCTACGTCTCGACCGCGTTCGGCTGCCCGTACGAAGGGCACGTGTCGCCCGACCGCGTCGTCGAGATCGCGACGAGGCTCCTCGGCCTCGGCTGCCACCAGGTCTCGCTCGGTGACACGATCGGGGTAGGGGTGCCCGACCAGGTGCGTCGCCTCGCCGATACCCTCCTGTCGCGCCTGCGCCCCGAGCAGCTCGCGCTCCATCTCCACGACACGCGCGGCACCGCGCTCGCGAACGTCCTCGCCGGCCTCGAGGCGGGCATCGGCACGTTCGACGCGTCGATCGGCGGGCTCGGCGGTTGTCCGTATGCGCCGGGCGCATCGGGCAACCTCGCGACCGAGGACCTCGTGTACATGCTGCGCGGCATGGGGTTCGAGACCGGCGTCGACTTCGAGAAGCTCATCGCCGCCGGCGAGCTCGCGCAGCGCATCGTGGGCCGGAAGCTCCCGGGGAAGGCGCTCCAGGCCGAGCTCGGCGCGCGCGAGCGCGCAGCCGCCGGACACGCCTGAATCCGCGCCGGCCGCTTCCCCCTCGGACGCGTGGCAAACGGACGTTGCCGCCCTTACGGTGAGTGGGCGGGCAGGCGGTCAGCGTCCGGCGCCCGGGAGGGAACGTGGAAGGCTGGATCGTCGAGGAGCGGGGCGACGTCGAGATCTGGATCATCGACGGCGAATCGCGCCGCAACGCGATCTCGATGGCGATGCTGCGCGGCCTCAACGCGCTGCTCGCGCGGGCCGCGACGAAACGCACGCTCCGCTGCGTCGTCCTCACCGGGAGCGGCGAGCGGGCGTTCTGCGCAGGCGCGGACCGGAAGGAGCGCGCGGCGATGACCGCGGACGACGTGCACGCGTTCCACGGCGGCCTGCGGGACGCCCTGCGCGGGATCGAGACGGCGCCCCAGGTGTTCGTCGCCGCGCTGAACGGGGTGGCGCTCGGAGGCGGCTTCGAGCTCGCGCTCGCGTGCGACCTGCGCGTCGCGGCCGAGCACGCCGAGGTGGGTCTCCCGGAGGTAGGTCTCGGCATCATCCCAGGTGGGGGGGGCACGCAGCGGCTCGCCCGCGCCATCGGCGTCGCGCGCGCGAAGGACCTCGTCCTCACCGCGCGGCGCATCACGGCGCGCGAGGCGCTCTCGTGGGGGCTCGTGTCGCGAGTCGCGCCGGCGACGGGGTTGCGGGACGCGGCGCTCGAGACCGCCGCGCTGGTGGCACGGAACGCTCCGGTGTCTCTGCGCCAGGCGAAGCGCGCGATCGACGACGGCTTCCACCTCCCGCTCGAGGAGGCGCTCGATCTCGAGAACGCCCTGTACCAGGACTGCCTCGAGACGAAGGACCGCCAGGAGGCGCTCCGCGCGTTCGCGGAGAAGCGAAAGCCGGTGTTCACGGGGGAGTGATCGGGACGACGATCACGCATGAGCCGACGATGAACGACAAACCGCATCCTTCGCCCGACCAGCGCATCGCCGGAGAGCTGGAACGCGTTCGCCGGGGAGGCGCCGAGAAGTACCACCGCAAGAACACCGAGTCGGGGAAGCTGTTCGCGCGCGAGCGGCTGCGGCTCTTGCTCGACGCCGACTCGTTCGTCGAGGACGGGGCGCTCGCGAACGCGATGGACCACGAGCTTCCCGCGGACGGCGTCGTCACCGGGCTCGGGACCGTGGACGGCCGGCCCGTCGCAGTCATGGCGAACGACTCGACCGTGAAGGCGGGGAGCTGGGGCGCTCGGACCGTCGAGAAGATCGTCCGCATCCAGGAGGTCGCGGCGCGCGAGCGGCTGCCGCTCTTCTACCTGGTGGACTCGGCGGGCGCGCGCATCACCGATCAGGTGGAGATGTTCCCCGGCCGGCGCGGCGCCGGCCGCATCTTCCACAACGAGGTGCGCCTCTCCGGAGTGGTTCCGCAGATCTGCCTGCTCTTCGGACCGTCGGCGGCTGGCGGGGCGTACATCCCGGCGTTCTGCGACGTCGTCTTCATGGTCGAGGGCAACGCGTCGATGTACCTGGGCTCCCCGCGTATGGCCGAGATGGTCATCGGCGAGAAGGTGTCGCTCGAGGAGCTGGGCGGCGCGCGCATGCACTGCTCGGTCTCCGGCTGCGCGGACTTCCTGTGCAAGACGGAGCCGGAGGCGATCGCGGCGGCCCGCCGCTGGTTCTCGTACCTCCCGCGGAGCCACCGCGAGCTGCCGCCGCCACAGCCGGCGCGACCGCCCGCCGCCGTGCGCGCCATCGAGGCGATCGTCCCGCAGGATCAGAACAAGCCGTTCGACGTGCGCGAGCTCATCTCCGCGCTCGTCGACGAGGGCTCGTTCATGGAGGTGAAGGAGCTGTTCGCCGGCGAGCTCGTGACCGGGCTCGCCCGGCTCGACGGACGGGTCGTCGGGGTGGTCGCGAACCAGCCCAAGGTGAAGGGCGGCGTGCTCTTCGTCGACTCCGCCGACAAGGCGACGAGGTTCGTCTGGTTCTGCGACGCCTTCAACATCCCGCTGCTGTACCTGGCCGACGTGCCCGGCTTCATGATCGGGACGAAGGTCGAGCGGGCCGGGATCATCCGGTCCGGCGCGAAGATGATCAGCGCCATCTCCGAGGCGACGGTGCCGCGTATCTGCGTCGTCGTGCGGAAGGCGTACGGCGCGGGGCTCTACGCGATGGACGGCCCGGGCTTCGGGCCGTCGGCGACGCTCGCGCTGCCGCAGGCGATGATCGCCGTGATGGGGCCGGAGGCGGCGGTGAACGCCGTCTTCTTCAACAAGATCCAGGAGCAGCCGGAGTCGGAGCGCGCCGCGTACGTGCAGCGGCTGCGTGACGAGTACCGGCAGGACATCGACATCGTGAAGCTCGCGGGCGAGCTGGTCGTCGAGGCGGTCGTGCCGGGGCAGGCGCTCCGGGAGGAGCTCACGCGGCGCTACCGGTTCTATGCCGAGGGCTACGAGGCTCCGCGGGAGCGGAAGCGAGGAGTGCTGCCGGTATGACGTTCGACCTGCCCGAGTCGCACGAGCACATCCAGCGCACCGTGCGCGACTTCTGCGAGCGCGAGGTGAAGCCGCACGCGCGGCGCTGGGACGACGAGGAGCGCTTCCCGATCGAGGTCGTCCGCAGGATCGGTGAGCTCGGGTTCATGGGGATGACGGTCCCGGAGGAGTTCGGCGGCGCCGGCCTCGACCCGCTCGCGGTGGCGGTCGTCGTCGAGGAGGTCGCGCGGTTCGACGGCTCGCTCGCGCTCACGGTGTCGAGCCACAACGGCCTCGGCACCGGGCACATCCTCGCGTTCGGGAACGACGCGCAGAAGCGCCGCTGGCTGCCGGGACTCGCGAGCGGCGAGAAGCTCGGCGCGTGGGGGCTCACCGAGCCCGGCTCCGGCTCCGACGCGGCCGCGCTGCGGACGACGGCGGTCCGGCGCGGCGAGCGCTGGATCCTGAACGGCTCGAAGACGTTCATCACACAGGGCGCGTTCGGTGACGTCTACGTGATCCTCGCGCTCACGACGCCCGAGCGGAAGCAGAAGGGCATCACGGCGTTCGTCGTGGAGAAGGGCACGAAGGGGTTCACGCAGCGCCCGATCCACGGGAAGCTCGGCATGCGCAGCTCCGATACCGCCGAGCTGCACCTCGAGGACGTCGAGATCCCGGACGACCAGCGCCTCGGCGAGGTCGATCACGGCTTCCTCGACACGCTCACGATCCTCGACCGCGGCCGCATCTCGATCGGCGCCCTCGGCGTCGGGCTCGCCCGCGGCGCGCTCGAGGAGGCGCGCGCGTATGCCAAGGACCGCAAGGCGTTCGGAAAGCCCATCGCCGAGTTCCAGGCGATCGCGTTCATGC
>DASSQI010000179.1:0-19669 GCA_035702585.1 Anaeromyxobacteraceae bacterium | reverse complement strand
CGCGGCGTCGGCGACACGCACTTCACCTTCGTCGCGAACATGGTGGGCCACTGGGCCATCGGCTTCCCGCTCGCGATCGTGCTCGGCCTCGTCGTCGGCCACGGGGTGACGGGCCTGTGGTGGGGTCTCTGCGCCGGGCTCTCGGTGGTGGCGGTAGCGCTCCTGCGGCGCTTCCTCGCGATCTCGCGGCGGGACATCGTGCCGCTCGGCGTCGAGCGGGCCGCGCGGGCGCCGGACGCGGCAGAGGGCTAGCTTCCGGGGGTGCGCTGGGAGCTGCCGCAGCCGTTCGAGGATCTGGATCACACCGCCGACGTCGGGGTGTCGGTCGAGGGCGCGAGCCCGGAGGAGGCGCTCGCGCGACTCGTGCTGGCGCAGTCGGCGCTCCTCGCCGGCGGCGCACCCGTCGCCGCGGCGCGCGAGCAGCGGATCGCCGTGCGCGGCGGAGACCGGGCCGCGGTCGCGGTCGAGTGCCTGCGCGAGCTGCTGTTCGTCTTCTCGACGCGGCGCGAGCTCGCCGCCTGGTGCGAGGTGCAGTCGCTCGTCGAGGACGGCGCCACGCTCGCGGTCGGGCTCGGTCACTGGGAGCCGCAGCGGCACGGCGAGGGAGTCGATCTCAAGGCGGTGACGTGGCACGCGGCTCGGTTCGAGGCGCACGGCGGCGGCTGGCGAGCGCAGGTGGTGTTCGACATCTGAGACGTCGGGGGGCAGCGATGGCACTGGCGCTGAGGCGCGTCCGCGACGACCTCTGGGAGATCCCGGTGCAGGGCCGGATGAAGGTGCCCGGGCGCGTGTACAGCGTCGGCCCCCCGGCTCCCGACGAGCCCGCGCTCGAGCAGGTCGCGAACGTCGCGCACCTCCCCGGGATCCTCCGCTACTCGCTCGCGATGCCCGACATCCACTGGGGGTATGGCTTCCCCATCGGCGGCGTCGCCGCGGTGGATCTCGACGAGGGCGCGATCTCGCCCGGAGGCGTCGGCTACGACATCAACTGCGGGGTGCGCGTGCTGACGACCGGGCTCGACGCCGCGACCGTGCGGGCGCGGCTGCACGCGGCCACGGCGCAGCTCTTCCGGGACATCCCCACCGGCGTCGGGTCGAGCAGCGCGATCCCGTCGCTCACCGACGCGGAGCTGGACGACGTCCTCTTGCAGGGCGCGCGCTGGGCCGTGAAGCGCGGGTTCGCGGTAGCCGACGACGACGCGGAGCGCTGCGAGGAGCGCGGCTGCCTGCGCGGCGCGGACCCGTCCCAGGTGAGCGATCGCGCGCGGCAGCGCGGCTTCGACCAGCTCGGCACGCTGGGATCCGGCAACCACTTCCTCGAGCTCGACGAGGTCGCGGAGATCTACGACGCCGCGGTCGCCGAGGCGTTCGGTCTCGCGCCGGGCGCGGCCGTCGTGCAGATCCACTCCGGCTCGCGCGGGCTCGGGTACCAGGTCGCGGACGAGGCGATCCACCGCATCGGCTCGCGCCTCGCGTCCTTCGGCCCCGACTACGCGGCCCTCCCCGATCGGCAGCTCGCGTGCGCCCCGGTGGGAAGCGAAGCGGGCCGCGAGTACCTCGGCGCGATGCAGGCGGCGGCGAACTTCGCCTGGGCGAACCGGCAGGTGATGTCCGGCCTCGCGGTCGCCGCGCTGCGCCGTTCGCTGGGCGTGAGCGACCGCGAGCTCGGAGCGCGCGTCCTGTACGACGTCTGCCACAACGTCGCGAAGGTGGAGGAGCACGTCGTCGACGGGCGCCGGCGCGACGTGCTCGTGCATCGCAAGGGCGCGACGCGCTGCTTCGGACCGGGAGACGAGCGCGTCCCGCAGCCCTACCGCGACGTCGGTCAGCCCGTGCTCGTGCCGGGCGACATGGGTCGCTACTCGTACGTGTGCGTCGGGACGGCGCGCGCCATGGACGAGACCTTCGGGAGCTCCTGCCACGGCGCGGGGCGGCTCCTCTCGCGGGGCGCCGCGCTGAAGCTGGGCCGGGGCCGCTCGATAGCGCGCGAGCTCGCCGACCGTGGCATCGAGGTCGTGGCGCGCGGCCGGAAGACGCTCGCGGAGGAGATGAGCGAAGCCTACAAGGACGTCGCCGACGTCGTGGGCGTGATGGATCGCGCCGGCATCTCCCGGCTGGTCGCCCGCCTCGTCCCGATGGGCGTCATCAAGGGCTGACGTCCACCGCGGCACCTGCCGCCGCGCCGGCGGTCCTTAGATTGCGAGGATGAAGTCCTCGCGCTTTCGCCCCATCGTGCTCCCTGGTGGCCGCGCGCCCAGCTCGCCCGGGCGCCCGCGGCTGAGTCGCAGATCGCTGCGCGTCATCAGCGGCCCCTCCAAGGAAGTGGGGCGCGCGCTCGGCGACGCGGTCGCCGCCGCCCGGCTCATCCGGCGGGAGGCCGAGCAGCGCCGCGCTCGCTCGCTCGAGCGCACCCCGGACGACTCCCGCTGAGGGTTTCGCCGCTCGATGGTCGTGCCCAACGTTTTCCGAGGAGGCCACGCATGGCTATCGGCGACGACGACAAGGCCCAGGGCATGTGGGACAAGACCAAGGGCAAGGTGAAGAAGGCGTACGGTGAGCTGACCGACGATCCCGACAAGAAGGCCGAAGGCTCCCTCGACAAGGCGAAGGGCACCTTCCGGGAGACGAAGGGCGACATCAAGAACAAGATCGAGAAGGGTCTGGACGACGTGTAGCGGTGCAGGCGTGCCCCCCGGCGCGCGGACCCCGGCGAGATGCTTTCGCCGGGGTCTTCTTCGTTCGCGGTCGTCGCGCGCTGCGCCGCGACAGCGGCGCGCCGGGAGCGCGGCCCTTATGCCGTCCGGGTGAGCCCGCTCCCCGGAGCACCACCCTTCCCGTCGGATCTCGCCGCGCGCGTCGCGGAGGCCGCGGCGGCGCCAGCGCCTGCGCGCGCGCGTACGCACCACCTCGACGAGTCGGACCGGCCCCGCTTCACGAACCGGCTCGTCCTGGAGTCGAGCCCGTACCTGCTCCAGCACGCCCACAACCCGGTGGACTGGCGTCCCTGGGGTGACGCCGCCTTCGAGGAGGCGCGGGCGCGGGGCGTCCCGGTGTTCCTCTCCATCGGCTACTCGACGTGCCACTGGTGCCACGTGATGGAGCGCGAGTCGTTCGAGGACGTCGAGATAGCGCGCTTCCTGAACGAGCGGTTCGTGCCGGTGAAGGTCGACCGGGAGGAGCGCCCCGACGTCGACTCCATCTACATGACGGCGGTGCAGGCGCTCACGGGCGGCGGCGGCTGGCCGATGAGCGCCTTCCTCGACGACGAGCGCAGGCCGTTCTTCGCCGGCACCTACTTCCCGGCGCGGGCCGGCGATCGCGGAGCGCCGCGCGGGTTCGAGGACGTGCTCCACGAGATCGACGCCGTGTGGCGCGGAGATCGCGATCGCGTCGGCCGCGCCGCCGCGTCGCTCACCGAGGCCGTCCGCGTGGCGCTCGGCTCGGGTGCCGGCGTCCCGGAGGGCAACGGCCCGATCGGCACGGACGAGCTCTCGCGGGCGGTGTCCCTGTTCGCGCAGGCGTACGACGACCGGTACGGCGGCGTTCGCGGCGCGCCCAAGTTCCCGTCGAGCATGCCGGTCCGGCTGATGCTCCGGTGGCACCGGCGAACGCTGGACCAGCGGGCGCTCGACATCGCCACCGTCACGCTGGAGCGGATGGCGGCGGGCGGCCTCATGGATCAGCTCGGCGGCGGGTTTCACAGGTACTCGACCGACGAGCGGTGGCTCGTGCCGCACTTCGAGAAGATGCTCTACGACAACGCGCTCCTCGCCGTCGCGTACGCCGAGGCGTGGCAGGTCACGAAGCGGCGCGACTTCGCGCGCGTCGCGCGGCAGACGCTGGACTACCTGCTGCGCGAGATGACCGCCGCCGAGGGCGCGTTCTTCAGCGCCACCGACGCCGACTCCGAGGGCGAGGAGGGCAAGTTCTTCGTCTGGACGGAGCGGGAGATCCGCCGCGCGCTCGGCGACGGCGCGGAGCGCTTCATCGGCTTCTACGGCGTCACGCCGGGCGGCAACTTCGAGGGCGCGAACGTGCTGCACGTGCCGCGGCCGGACGAGGACGAGTGGGAGGCGCTCGGCCCCGCCCGCGCTGCGCTGTACGAGGTCCGGGAGCAGCGCCCGCGGCCGCTGCGCGACGACAAGGTGCTCGCCGCCTGGAACGGCCTCGCGATCGGCGCCGCCGCTTTCGTGGGCAGGGTCCTCGACGAGCCGCACTACGTCGAGGCCGCGCGTCGCGCCGCGCGCTTCGTCCTCGAGCGGATGCGCCCGCACGGGCGGCTGCAGCGGACGTGGCGGGACGGCCGCGCGGCGGTCCCGGCGTTCCTGGAGGACCACGCGTTCCTGGCGCAGGGCCTGCTCGAGCTCTACGAGGCGACGTTCGACGTGCCGTGGCTCGTCGAGGCGGTGTCGCTGTGCGAGGAGGTCGAGCGGCGCTTCGCCGACCGGGCCGGCGGGTGGTTCAGCACCGCCGACGACCACGAGGAGCTCATCGCCCGGCAGCGGCCGACCCACGACGGCGCCGAGCCGTCCGGCGCCTCGATCGCCACGCTGAACGCGCTGCGGCTCGCGGCGTTCACCGGCCAGGACCGCTGGCGCCGGATCGCGGCCCGCGCCCTCGCTCAGTACGCGCCCACGCTGCGGGAGCACCCGGCCGCGCTCGGCGAGATGCTGCTCGCCGTCGACTTCGCGACCGACGTGCCTCGCGAGGTGATCCTCGTCTGGCGCGACGGCGAGGCGCCGCCCGACGACTTCGTGCGGCCGCTGAGGAGCACGTTCCTGCCGAACCGCGCGCTCGCCGCGGCGGCCGAGGGCGCGCAGCTCGAAGCGCTTGCGGAGGTCGCCCCGGTCGCCGAGGGCCGGATCGCGGTCGGGGGCAAGCCGACCGCCTACGTCTGCGAGCGCGGACAGTGCCAGCTCCCGGCGATCAGCGCCGACAAGCTCCAGGAGAACCTGAAGCCGGTCCGCCGGATCGCGCCGCGCGGGTAGCGGCACGCCCGGTCGCCGCCCGACACGTCGCGGCCCTGATCATGGGCGTCTACAACAAGATCGCGAAGGAGCTGGCCGCGCCGCGGTACGGGCACGGCACCGCCTGACGGCCGGACATCGCGGGCGGCGGGGCCCCGCTCCTCCGCCCGCGGTGGTCTGCTGCCGCCGTCGTTCGCTGCTAGCGCGCCGTCGTTCGCCGCACCTCGGCGCGTACGGCCTCGGGCACGTTCGTGATGATCGCGGTGACGCCGAGCGCGCACGCGCGAGCGGCGTCGGACGGCGCGTCGACCGTCCAGACGTTCACCGCCAGGCCCGCCGCGCGCCAGCGATCCATCTCCCGCGCGTCCACGAGCGGCCACTCGGGATGGATCGCGGAGGGGCTCAGCACCCGGGCCGCGAGCTCGCGCGAGCGCCAGCGCGGGTCGGCCTCGACGAGGGCGCCGATCGGGATCTCGCCGGCGGCGATCCTGAACGCCGCGAGCAGCGTCGGATCGAACGACGAGACGACGACCCGCCTCGCCGCGCCGAGGTCGCGGATGACCTGGGCGACCGCGCGCGCGAGCCGGGCGTCGGAGCGGCCGCGGGACTTCAGCTCGACGTTGACGACGGAGCGAGGCAGCTCCCGCAGGACCTCGGACAGGGTCGGGATGCGCTCGCCGCGGAAGGGGGCGCCCTTCCACGCCCCTGCGTCGAGTTGTCGCAGCTCGCGGAGCGAGGCCTTCGAGACGTCCAGCTCCACGCCCGCGGTCCGGCGCGCGTCGGCGTCGTGGATGACGACCGGCTCGCCGCTCGCGCAGCGCCACACGTCGAGCTCGACTCCGTCGGCTCCCTGCTCGACGGCCAGGCGGAACGCCGCGAGCGTGTTCTCGGGCGCGCTGGCGCTCGCGCCTCGGTGTGCGAGGACGAGTGGGCGTTCCGGCGTGCTCGGAGCGATCGGGCGCATGGAAGGTGTGCGTGGCGTGGGGGGACGCGCACGGGTATGATCTCATTCCATGCGCATGGGAATGGGCGAAATCCTCGTCATCCTCGTAGTCGTGCTCCTCATCTTCGGCGCGAACAAGATCCCGCAGCTGGGGGACGCGCTCGGGCGCGGCATCCGCAACTTCAAGAAGGCGAAGGACGAGGACGACGCCATCGACGTGACGCCGCGGCCGCAGCAGCAGGAGCGGCTCGACGAGGGCGCTCCGCCCGCGCACACCGCCACCCAGCAGCAGACGGCCGAGAAGAAGGTCTAGGGCCTTACGGAGGCAGCGCCTCGGTCCGCAGCGACACGCGGACCTCGATCCGGCGCAGGTCCTGGGGCGGATCAGGCACCACCGCGGCGAACGGCAGCAGCTCGCCCGCCGCGATCCTGGCGGGCGCTCGCGACGCGAGCTCGTCGCGAAGCTGCTCCGCCTCCGCACGACCGACGACGGCGTGGATCTGCTCGGGGCTCGGAACCGCCCCGGCCAGCACCGTTCCACTCGCCACCGCCCGGCCGCCGTCGAGCAGCTCGACCTGAACCTCGACCCGCCGCAGCGGCTCCGCCGCGCGCACGCGTCCGCGCACGACGACGACCGGCTTGCCCGCGGCGTTCTCGTACGGTGCGCTCGACACGTCGAGCGCCGCCGCGGGGTCTCGCGCGCCCGCCGCGAGCTCGTCGTGCTGCCGCCCGCGCCAGACCTGGAAGAGGACCACCGCCAGCGCGAGGAGCGCGACGAGCGACAGCGCGTTCATCCCGACGGCGCGCAGGCGCCGGCGCGAACGCTCGGCGTCGGCCGCCACCGCGTCCGGCTCCGGCTCGGTCGCGGCCGCCGGCGCGGCGGGCACCGGCGGCTTCGGCGCGGGAGGCGGCGCCTGCAGCGGCGGCGCGTCGACCGGCGGCGGCAGCATGGAGGTGCTCGAGGCGGCGGGCTCGACGGGCGCGCCGAGGTCGAGCGAGAACCCGGCGAGCGGGTCGTCGGAGCCTTCGCTCGCGCGCGCTGCCTCGGGTCGGGCCTGCGCGTCGAGCGACGGCTGCCGCGCATCGAAGATGTCGGGCCCGGTGAGATCGACGTCGCCGAAGTCCAGCAGCCCTGGATCGCGAGACGCGACGCTGGGCTCCGGCCGCGACCGGACCAGCCGCTCGGCTCGCTCGGTCTCCTCGAGCGCGAGGTCCGGTAGCGGGCGCTCCGGGGCGGCCGCGGCGGCGCGCGCGAACGGATCGTCGGCGGGCGCTGCCTCGTCCTGGAACGAAGCCGGGGCGTCCGGCGCTCGCTGCGCCGGGGGCGACGGGGCGGGACTCGCGGGACCCACCGCGTGACCGCGATTGGGCGTCGGGAGCCGGACGGCGAAAACCGTCTTGCACCGGCTACATCGGACCCGTGCCCCTTTTGGTCCTATCTTTTCGTCCGCAACCCGGAACCGGGTCTGGCAGGAATGGCAGGTGACGATCATCGCGGCCGCGCGTGCGGCCCGCGAAGCTTACACCGGGAAGAATTCGCAGCCAAAAGACGGAAGCGTCCGACGGCCGCGATCCGCAGCCACAGCGCGAGGGACCTCACCATGGCGGACGAGCAGGAGACACCGGCGGGCGAGGCGTCCGGGGCAGCACGGGAACCGAAGATCATCAAGCGCTACACGAACCGGAAGCTGTACGACACGGTCGAGTCCCGCTACGTGACGCTCGACGAGATCGCCGAGATGGTGAAGGCCGGCGCCGACGTGAAGATCATCGACAACCGCACGAAGGAGGATCTCACCAGCGTCACGCTCGCGCAGATCATCTTCGAGGAGGAGAAGAAGACCTCGCGGATGAGCCTCAAGACGCTGCGCGATCTCATCCGTCACGGCGGGGAGCGGGCCGCGCAGGTCGTCGAGGGCGCCCAGGCGGAGCTGCGCGGCCGCGTCGAGGCCGTGCGCGCGGCGGCCGAGCAGCGCGTCCAGAACATCCTCACGCGCAGCCAGATGACGAGCGATCGCGCGAAGGAGTTCGTGACGACGTCCCAGGAGACGTTCGGGGCGTTCCAGCGAAAGGTGGACGAGCGCGTCCGCACGGCGATGGAAGGGATGTCGGCGCTCCCGGACCTGCAGCGCGACATCGCGCAGCTGTCCGCGCGCATCCGCGACCTCGAGCGCAAGCTCGACGAGCTCGAGAAGAAGAAGTGAGGGCCGGCGATCCGGCCTAGGCGCTGCGCGCCGGCCGCGCGCCGGCCGCCGGATCGCGCGCGACGAGCTCCTCGGCGATCGACGCGATCGCGCCCGCGCCGCTGCACGAGGGGGCGTACTCGAAGATCGTGAGCCCGTGGCTCTGCGCCTCGTCGATCTTCACCGAGTAGCCCAGCACCGACCGGGAGACCTCGCCGGGGAACCGCTCGCGCAGCTTCGCGAGGATCTCGTCCGCGAGCTGCGTCTTCCGGTACAGCGCGGGCACGACCATCGCGACGCGCGGCGCGAACCCGACCGCGGCGCGCATGCGCTCCAGGGTCGCGACGATCTCGGCGCAGCCGTCGAGCGCGAGGTACGTGAGCGCGACCGGGATCACGATCTCGTCCGCCGCGCGGAGCACGTTCTCGGTGATGAGCGAGAGCGACGGCGGCGAGTCCACCAGGCACAGATCCCAGCGGTCCGGCGGCACCGCGTCGAGCGCGTTCCGGAGCAGGTCGGCGCGGTCGTCGCGCGCCGCGGCGTCGACCGGCAGCGTCGCGAGGTCCTTGTTCGCCGCGAGCAGGTCCAGGTTCGGGACGTCCGTAGGGCGCGCCACCGCGTCGAGCGGAGCGCTGCCGAGCAAGAGCTCGCGGATCGTGGGCGAGAGCCCGCGCACGTCCACGCCGAGCGACTTGCCGGCGTGGCCCTGCGTGTCGAGATCGGCGACGAGGACGCGCACGCCGCGCCGCCGCGCGAGCCACGCCGCGACGTTCACGCACAGCGTCGTCTTGCAGGTGCCGCCCTTCTCGTTGATGAAGGCGACGCGCCGCACTACGCCCCGTTCCCGCCCTTCTTCTCGCCGGTCTGCGCGACCTTCGCGCGGAGGCCGTCCACGGTGGACTCGAGCTCGGAGAGCTTGCGGCGCAGCTCCTCGACGTCGTCGGACGACGGCAGGTTCACCGCCTGCATCGCGGTCTTCACGCCGCGGTCGAACGTGCTCTTCGCCTGCAGCGCGGACGAGACGACGGTCTGCACGCCGTGCATGACCTTCTCGTTCGAGAGCAGCTGCGTGACGAGGCGCCCCATCCGCTCCTCGCCCATCTCCAGCGCCCTCTTCACCGCGGGGGTCTTCAGGATCTCGCCCATCATGTGTGGACTTGTCCCCCCCTGCTCACTAGCTTGTCAAGCGCCGTGGCCGGGCCTGCGCTCCTCGAGAGGCGCCTCCTCGTCGTGACCGGAAAGGGAGGTGTCGGGAAGTCCACCGTCGCCGCGGCGCTCGCGCTCGTGGCGGCCCGGCGGGGAAAGCGCGTCCTCGTCTGCGAGGTGAACGCGCAGGAGCGCATCGCGCCTCTGCTCGGCGCACCCCCGGCGGGCCACGCGGCGCGGCTCGCGACCGACGGTGTATGGACCATCAACGTCACGCCGCCCGAGGCCATGCGCGAGTACGGCATCATGGTCCTGCGGTTCCGCACCATCTACGACGCCGTGTTCGAGAACCGCGTCGTCCGCCACTTCCTGCACGTCATCCCTTCGCTCGCCGAGACCGTGATGCTCGGCAAGATCCTCCACGAGGTGCGCACGGAGGAGAACGGCCGCCCGCGCTGGGACCTCGTCGTCCTCGACGCGCCCGCGACCGGCCACGCCGTCCAGCTCCTGCGCGTCCCCGCCGCGCTGCTCGACACCGTCCCGCCGGGCCCGCTGCGCCGGGACGCGCAGTGGATGGAGGCGCTGCTGGTGGACCCGCGCACCACGGCGGTGAACATCGTCACGCTCCCGGAGGAGATGCCGGTCAACGAGGCGATCGAGCTCGACGCGCAGGTGCGCGGCACGCTCGGCATGCCGCGTGGGCTCCTCGTCGTGAACGCCATGCCGGACGATCGGTTCACGCCCGCGGAGGCCGCTGCGCTCGGCGCGCTCGCGCGCGCGCCCTCCCCGCTCGGACCCGCCGCCGAGGCGGCGCGCCTCCACGCGGTGCGCCGCGAGCAGGCGCAGCGGTACGTGGATCGGGCCCGCGCTGCGCTCGACCTCCCGACCGCGATCCTGCCGCTGCTCGCCGTGGAGCGCTGGGATCGCGCCGCGGTGCAGCGCATCGCCGAGTCGCTCGGAGGCGCGCTCTGATGGCGGGGATCCTCGCAGGGCTCGAGTCGAAGCGCATCGCGGTCTGCGTCGGCTCGGGCGGCGTGGGGAAGACGACGGTCGCCGCCGCGATCGCCATGGACCGCGCGATGCGCGGAGGCCGCGCGCTCGTGTGCACCATCGACCCCGCGCGCCGGCTCGCGAACGCGCTCGGCCTCGAGGCGCTCGGCAACATCGAGGCGCACGTCCCCGACCACAAGTTCGCTGAGGCGGGGCTCGCGCCGCGCGGCGAGCTCTTCGCGATGATGCTCGACGTGAAGCGGACGTGGGACGACCTCATCGCGCGCCACGCTCCGGACCGCGAGCGCCTGAAGCGGATCCTGAGCAACCGCATGTACCAGCAGCTCTCGACGGTCCTCGCCGGCTCGCAGGAGTACATGGCGATGGAGAAGCTGTACGAGCTCGCGACCGAGCGGAGCTACGACCTCATCGTGCTCGACACGCCGCCGACCGCGCACGCGCTCGACTTCCTCGACGCGCCGGACCGCATCCTCGACTTCCTCGGGAACGAGACCGCGCGCGCGCTCCTCGTGCCGGCCGGGAGGATCGGGTTCAAGCTGTTCCAGCTCGGCGGCAGCTACGTCGCGAAGACGCTCTCGCGCTTCACGGGCACCGACGTGCTCACGGACCTCGCCGACTTCATGTCGAGCTTCCAGGGCATGTACGAGGGGTTCAAGGAGCGCGCCGCCGCCGTCCACGAGCTCCTGTCCCGCCCCGAGGTCGGCTTCGTGCTCGTCGCGAGCCCGTCGCCGCGGTCGATCGAGGAGGCGCTGTTCTTCCACGAGCGCCTGCACGCGGAGTCGATGCCGATCGTCGGCGCCGTCGCGAACCGCGTCACCCGCGATCTCTGGCCGGACGCCGCCCCGCTGCCGGCCGCGAGCGACCTCGAGGCGGGCCTCGCCGCGCACGCACCGCAGCTCGAGGACCCCGGCGGCCTGGCCGAGCGGCTCGCGCGCAACCTCGACGAGCACCAGCGCGTGGCTCGCGCGGACGCCCGCGAGATCGAGCGCCTGTTCCGGGGCGTCGGCGGCGTGCGCGCCGCGATCGCGCGGCTCGAGGCCGACGTGCACGATCTCGGCGGTCTCGCCCTCCTCGCCGAGCAGCTCTGAAGATTCCCGAGGGGGAGCAGCCCCGGTGGGGGATCGTGGCGGGGCGCCGGCACCGGCGTGCGCATCTTGTCGGTGAGGCAATCGCCATGGCCGACGCGCATCCGCTGACCGAGCTCATCCGGGCCCACCACGACCAGATCCTCGCGTCCTGGGAGGCCGGAGTCCGGACGCTGCCCAGCGCAGCCAACGTCCCTCCCAAGATCCTGTTCGACGAGCTGCCCGCGTTCCTCGACTGGGTCGCGGGCCGCCTCGAGAGCGGTGACGACGGCGACGCCACCGACGCCGAGCGCGACGAGTTCGCCATCCACCACGCACGCGGCCGGCTCGCCCTCGGCTTCGACATCGTCGAGCTCGTCTCCGAGCTGGCGCTGCTCCGTGACGCCGTCCTGGAGCTCTGGGAGTCCGAGCCGGGCGACGTCAGCCCGAGCGAGGTGCGGCGCTTCGACGAGGAGCTCGACCACGCCGTCGCGCTGTGCGCCGTCGAGTTCGTGCGCGCCCTGCCGGTGCAGACGCGCCCGGAGACGCCGCAGGAGTCGCGCGAGTCGGACGCGTCGGACCCCGAGTCGGACGAGGAGCGCCGGCGACGCGACGCGCTCGCGGCCGGGATCTGACGGCCGCATGGCGGTGCTCGTCCTCGGCATCGTCGCCGTCGCGCTCATCGCGTTCTGGGCGGAGCTGTTCCCGCTCGAGGTGACGTCGCTGCTGGTCGTGTGCTCGCTCGCGGCGACCGGCGTCCTCACCCCCAAGGAGGCGTTCGCCGGGTTCTCGGACGACACCGTCGTCTTCATCTTCACCCTGCTCGCGATGGCCCAGGGCCTCGCCGCGACCGGCGTGGTGCAGCTCGCGACGAGCCGGCTCGGCTTCCTCGCGCGCCTGGGCGAGCGCGGCTTCATCCTCTCCACGTGCTGCGTCGTCGCGGCGTTCTCGGCGTTCGTGTCGAACACCGTGACGACCGCGGCCTTCCTGCCCGTGACGGTCGCGGCCTCCGCGCGCGCCAAGGTGCCGAAGCGCGAGGTGCTGATGCCGATGGCGTTCGCGTCGATGCTGGGCGGCACCATCCTGCTCTTCGGCACCTCCACGAACCTCGTCATGAGCGCGGTGATCGCGCGGTCCGGGATGAAGCCGATCGGCGTGACGGAGCTCGCCCCCGTGGGCCTCCCCCTCGCCGTCGCGGGGCTCGTCATGCTGGTGCTGATCGCCCCGCGGCTGCTGCGCGCGCCTCCGGCGGACGCCGCGGCGCCGGCGATGCCCTCGCGCGAGTACCTGACCGAGATGTTCGTGCCGAAATCGTCGCCCCACCTCGGCCGCCCGCTGGCGGATCTCGCCGGCTGGCTGGGCGTGCGCGTCCTCGCGATCATCCGCCACGGACAGCCGCTGCCCGCGCACGGCGAGCACCCGGTGGGCGACGAGGACCGGCTCCTGGTCGAGGCGGGGCGCGACGAGATCGCGACGGCGAAGCACCTGCCAGGCGTGGCGGTCGAGGCGACGCCGAGGGACGCGCCGGCGACGGATGCGCCGGAGCCGACGCCGGACGAGGACTACGTCCTCGTCGAGGCGTCCGTCCCGCCGGGATCGCGCCTCGCGGGCCGATCGCTGGAGCAGGCGCAGCTCTCGACCCGCTTCGGCCTGGAAGCGCTCGCGATCCACCGCCGGCCTTCCCTGCAGCGCATGACGCGCCTCCAGCTGCTCGGGCGATCGCGCGGCGCGAGCCCGCTCGGATCGCTCCCGCTCGCGCCCGGCGACGTCATCCTGCTGCGCGGCCCGCGCGAGCGCGTCCAGGAGCTCGGCGACGGCACCATGCTGCTCGTCCTCTCGGGCGTCGAGGAGAACGCGCTGCGTCCGCGCAAGGCGCTCCTCGCCATCGCGATCTTCGCCGGCGCGCTCGCGGTCGGGAGCTTCGGCGTCCTGCCGCTCTCGGTCGCCGGGCTCACGGGCATGCTCGCGATGATCGTGACGGGCTGCCTCGGAACGCGGAACGCCTTCGGCTTCGACTGGCGCATCGTGCTCATGATCGCCTCGATGATGGCGCTCGCGCTCGCGATGGAGAAGAGCGGCGCGGGCACGCTCATCGGCGACGCCATCGCGGGCGTCGCGACGTACGCGGGACCTCACGGCGTGCTCGCGGCGCTGGTCGTGCTCACGATGGCGCTCTCGATCCCGATGAGCAACCAGGCGGCCGCGCTCGTCGTGTTCCCGATCGCGGTCGGCGCCGCGGCGAAGCTCGGCGTCGATCCGCGCCCGCTCGCGATGGGGATCACGCTCGCCGCCTCCATCGCGCTCGTCACCCCATTCGAGCCGTCGTCGATGCTCGTCTACGGAGTGGGCCGGTACCGGTTCGCCGACTACGTCAGGGTGGGCGCGCCGATCACGCTCGTCCTGGTGGCGATCATCGTGGTCGCCGTCCCGATGGCGTGGCCGTTCGCGGCCGCCCGCTGACCCCCCGCGGCCGGGGGAAACGAAAGATTCCGTTACAGCGGATGGACATCCACGCGTCCGCTAAATAGGATGTCGGACACACACCGCTCACGCCAGAGGTCGAACGCATGTCGATCCCCCCGAACCGGAAGCTCCACTACGAGACGCTGCAGGTCCACGCTGGTCAGGAGCCCGCCCCCGGGACGAACGCCCGGGCCGTGCCGATCTACCAGACCACCTCCTACACGTTCGACTCGGCCGAGCACGGCGCGAAGCTCTTCGCGCTGCAGGAGTTCGGGAACATCTACACGCGGATCATGAACCCGACGACCGACGTCTTCGAGAAGCGCGTCGCAGCGCTCGAGGGCGGGGCGGCGGCGCTCGCGACCGCGTCGGGCCAGGCCGCGCAGTTCCTCACCATCGCGAACCTCGCGCAGGCCGGCGACGACATCGTCTCGACGAGCCGCCTGTACGGCGGCACCTACAACCAGTTCAAGGTCACGCTCCCGCGCCTCGGCATCGGGGTGAAGTTCGTCGAGACCGACGACCTCGCCGACTGGAAGAAGGCGATCGGGCCGAAGACGAAGGCGCTCTACGTCGAGTCGATCGGGAACCCCGCGTACAACGTGCCGGACTTCGAGCCGCTCGCGAAGCTGGCGCACGACAACGGCATCCCGCTCATCGTCGACAACACCTTCGGCTGCTGCGGCTTCGTCGCTCGCCCGATCGACCACGGCGCCGACATCGTCGTCGCGTCGGCGACGAAGTGGATCGGCGGCCACGGCACGTCGATCGGCGGCGTCATCGTCGACTCCGGCAAGTTCGACTGGGCCGCGTCCGGCAAGTTCCCGGTGTTCACGTCGCCGTCGCCGGGCTACCACGGGCTCGTCTTCAACGACGTGTTCGGCCCGAAGGGCCCGTTCGGCAACATCCAGTTCATCATCCGCGCGCGCGTCGAGGGCCTGCGCGACCTCGGGCCGGCGCTGTCGCCGTTCAACGCGTTCAACCTGCTGCTCGGCCTCGAGACGCTGTCGCTGCGCGTGCAGCGGCACTGCGACAACGCCCTCGAGATCGCGAAGTGGCTCACGAGCCATCCGGCGGTCACCTGGGTGAGCTACCCCGGCCTCGAGAGCCACCCGCACCACAAGCTCGCGCGCAAGTACCTTCGGAACGGGTTCGGCGGCATGATCTCGTTCGGGATCAAGGGCGGCTACGAGGCCGGCAAGAAGTTCATCGACAACGTGAAGCTCGCGTCGCACCTCGCGAACGTCGGCGACGCGAAGACGCTCGTCATCCACCCCGCCTCGACGACGCACCAGCAGCTCACCGGCGACGAGCAGCTCAGCGCCGGCGTCACGCCCGAGCTCATCCGGCTCTCGGTCGGCATCGAGCACATCGACGACATCAAGGAAGACTTCACCGAGGCTTTCGCGGCCGCCTGACCGCGCGCGCTTCGGCGCGCGCCAACACCACAGGGGGCTCCTGGGCGGTCCAGGGGCCCCTCCTTGTCCTCGCGCCCGGCGCCAGCACCTCACACGATGAGAGGTGAATGCCGACCTCACTTCACGTCGTCTGTCCTCACTGCGAGACGGTCAACCGGGTCGACTCGGCGCGCATCGGTGAGTCCCCGACCTGCGGGAACTGCCGCAACCCGCTCTTCTTCTCGAAGCCGGTGGAGCTCACCGAGCCGTCCTTCGACAAGCAGGTCGCGCGGAGCGACGTCCCGCTGCTCGTGGATTTCTGGGCGCCGTGGTGCGGGCCGTGCAAGTCGATGGCGCCGCAGTTCGTCGAGGCCGCCGCCCAGCTCGAGCCGCACGTCCGGCTCGCGAAGGTGAACACCGACGAGGAGCAGAACCTCGCCGCGCGCTTCGGCATCCAGAGCATCCCGACGCTGGCGCTGTTCCGCGGCGGGAGCGAGGTCGCGCGGCAGGCGGGAGCCCTGGGCGTGGCGGACATCGTCCGCTGGACACGAAGCCACCTCGGCTGAGACAACGGTCCCGCCGGCGCAGCCGGTCCGCCGAGGCGGTCCACGACGGCGCCTCGGCAGACGTCGCGGTGCGCTCGACTCGCCGAGGACCTCGATGGCGCCGCTTCAGCTCTCCCAGCTTCTCGCGTTCCTGCCAGCCGCAATCGTCCTCACGGTCTCGCCCGGACCCGACAACCTGATGGTGCTGTCGATCGGGATCTCCCGCGGGCGGCTGTGCGGCCTCGCGTTCGGCCTCGGCTGCGCGCTCGGGTGCCTCTCGCACACGTTCCTCGCCGCCGTCGGCGTGAGCGCGCTCATCGCTGCCTCGCCGGTGCTGTTCACCGCGCTGCGGTTCGCGGGCGGCGCGTACCTCGTGTGGCTCGGGATCGGCGCGCTCCGCAGTCGCGGGTCGTCGTTCGAGGCGTCCTCCGACGCAGGCGGAACGGGCGATCGAGGCGGCGCGACGCGATCGCTGCGCGGGCTCTTCGCGAGGGGCCTCCTCGCGAACGCGATCAACCCCAAGGTGATCCTCTTCTTCCTCGCGTTCCTGCCGCAGTTCGTCGACCGCGCGCGCGGCGGCGTCGGGGTGCAGACCGCGCAGCTCGGGATCGTGTTCACGACTGTCTCGGCGATCCTCTTCGGCGCGCTCGGCTGGTTCTCCGGGCACGTCGGCGCCTGGCTGCAGCGCAGCCCGCGCTCCGGCATGTGGCTCGATCGGCTGGCGGGGAGCGTCTTCGTCACGCTCGGCTCGCGGCTGATCGTCAGCCGTTGAGGTATCCTTCCTCCCCGTGACCACAATCACGTCGACGCTCGTCGCGATCGCGTGGCTCGGGGCCGCGAATCCCGCGGACGCGAAGCCCTCGCAGGCCGACGTCCAGCAGGCGGAGGAGACGGCGCGCGCCTGGCTCGGGCTCGTGGACGACGGGCGTTACGCGGAGAGCTGGACCGACGCGGCGGCGCTCTTCCGGCAGTCCGTGCGCATGGACCAGTGGGTCCAGCAGATCTCCACGGTGCGCGCGCCGTTCGGCAAGGTGCTGAAGCGGCAGTTCCGCTCGGCGACGCCGCGCACGAGCCTGCCGGGAGCACCCGACGGCGAGTACGTCGTCCTCCAGTACGACACCGACTTCGAGCACAAGAAGGCGGCCGTCGAGACGGTGACGCCGATGCGCGATCCCGACGGCAGGTGGCGCGTCTCCGGCTACTTCGTGCGGTGATCACGCCCCATCGGGGACATGTCAGCTTCCGCGCCGCGCGCGGTCGTCCCGGAAACGGAGGGAGCGCTGCCGAGTCGTGCAGGCCCCCTCATTCCCGGGAGTCGACATGAAGGGCAAGAAGGAGTTCCTGCGCGCCGCCGCGGCCATGTGCTCGAGGGTGAAGCCGTCCGTGGAGCTGCGTCGAGACATCGAGCCGCTGCGCGAGGAGGACCTCTCGGCGGTGTCGGGCGGCCGCGTCGCGATGGGGGAGTTCGTCGTCGTGAAGCGCCTCGACAAGGCCTCGACGAACCTGTTCAAGGCGTGCGCCTCGGGCAAGCACCTCGACACCGGGGTGATCGTCACCTGACGAGGAGAGCGCGCCCCGACGCATCGTGCGGCCGGGGCGCGCACCGGATCGCTACTTCGCCTGGTCCTCGAAGAGCCAGGTGGACAGGTAACGCTCGCCGGTGTCCGGCAGCACGGTCACGATGAGCTTGCCCTCGCTCTCGGGGCGCTTCGCGACCTCGATCGCCGCCCAGAGCGCGCCGCCGCAGCTGATGCCGGAGAGGATGCCCTCCTCCTTGCACAGCCGCCGCGCCATCTCGCCGGCGTCCTCGTTCTTCACCGTGATGACCTCGTCGAGGAGGTCCGTCCGCAGCACCTTGGGGATGAAGCCGGCGCCCCAGCCCTGGATCTTGTGCGGCCCCGCCTTGTTCTGCGAGATCATCGGCGAGTCGGCCGGCTCCGCGGCGATGATCTTGAGGCTCGGCTTGCGGGGCTTGAGCACCTCCGCGACGCCGGTGATGGTGCCGCCGGTCCCGGTGCCGCCGACGAAGATGTCGATCTTCCCGTCGGTGTCGCGCCAGATCTCCTCGGCCGTCGTCTTGCGATGGATCTCGGGGTTCGCGGGGTTCTCGAACTGCTGAAGGACGAAGTAGCGCTGGTCCTTCGCCGCCATCTCGTCGGCGATCCGGATCGCGCCCTTCATCCCCTCCGCGCCGGGGGTCAGGATGATCTCGGCGCCGAGCGCCTTCAGCAGCTTGCGGCGCTCGACGCTCATCGTCTCGGGCATCGTGAGGACCAGGCGGTAGCCCTTCGCCGCCGCCACGAAGGCGAGGCCGATGCCGGTGTTCCCGCTGGTGGGCTCTAGGAGGATCGTGTCCGGCTTGATCTTCCCGGCGCGCTCGGCGGCCTCGATCATCGACACGCCGATGCGGTCCTTCACGCTCGAGCACGGATTGAACATCTCGAGCTTCGCGACGACCTGCGCGCGCAGCCCGGCCGTGATCCGGTTGATGCGCACGAGCGGCGTGTTGCCGATCAGCTTCGTGACGTCTTCTGCGATTCGCATTGGGGTCCTTTCGTGGGTAGACGCGTGTCCTATAAAACGGATGAATTTTCCGTTCAAGCAGACATGCGTCCGCCCGGGTCCGAGGCCGCCCGTGTTCATGCGCGGCGCCGCCCGCCGGCGCAAACGGAACGACGGCGCGTCGGATGGGCCCCTTTCCTCTGCGTCGGCGCTGCCGTAGCCTCGATCGGTGCACCCGATCCTCGGCCGTCTGTGGCGACCCGACCTGGCCGCTTACGCGCTCGCCTTCGTGTCGGCGCTGGCGCTCGCGGGCGCGTGGCTGGCCGACAGCCCCACCCTCTTCGGCGTCTTCGCCTTCACGGCGGTGATCGTCGCCGTGCTCATCGTGCAGGGCAGCGTCGCCGAGGTGGACTCGGCGCGCGTCGAGCGGACGAACGCCCTCACGCGGCTGCAGGTCGTCGTCGACTCCATGGCGGACGGCGTCATCTTCGTGGACGCCGACAACCGCGTCGCGCTGGTGAACGAGCGCGCGAAGGCGCTGCGGAACCTGTCCGGCGGCCCGGGGCGGCCGATCCGCGAGTGCCACCCCGCCGCGACCCACGACATGCTCGACCGGGTCATGGGATGGCTGCGCGAGGGCAGCGACGCGGGGCCGGCGCACTCGATCATCAAGGAGAAGGAGGGGCGCTGGGAGACCACCTACGCCCCGGTTCGCTCCACGACCGGCGAGTACCTCGGCGTGGTCATGGTCATCCGCGACATCGCCGACCGGCGAAACCTCGAGCGGCGCCTCCTCGACGCGGAGCGCCTCGCCGCCGTGGGCCAGATGTCCGCGCAGGTCGCGCACGAGCTGCGGAACCCGCTGAACGCGATCACGGGCGCGGCGCAGTACCTTCGCCGGATCCTGCCGGAGCACGCCGAGGTGAAGGAGTACGCGGAGCTGATCGACGACGAGGTCCGGCGCGTGAACCGCTTCGTGGGCGAGCTCCTCAAGGTGGCGCGGCCGTCCTCGGCGGTGCTGACGCCGAGCAGCGTGAACCGTTTGCTGCAGGAGGCGGTGCGCAAGGCGACGGTCGCGCGCGGGATGCCGCAGGGCGCGGTCTCGCTCGATCTCGCGAAGGCGCTGCCGCCGATCGACGTGGACGTCGAGATGGTGAGCGAGGCCGTCGTGAACCTCCTCGACAACGCCCTCGACGCGGGCGGATCCACGCCGCCGGAGGTCGTCTCGCTGTTCGAGGCGAGCGGCGGCGAGGGCGCCGTGATCATCGAGGTGCGGGACCGCGGCTGCGGCATCCCCGCGGAGCAGCTCGACGAGGTGACGCGGCCGTTCGTCACCACGAAGGCGAGCGGCACCGGCCTCGGGCTCGTCATCGTGTCGCGCGCAGCCGATCAGCACCGCGCCGGGTTCACGCTGCGCCCGCGCGACGGCGGCGGCACGGTCGCGGGGC
>DASSQI010000178.1:0-9830 GCA_035702585.1 Anaeromyxobacteraceae bacterium | reverse complement strand
CGAGGTGCTGCGGATCGTGCTGCGGGACCTGCGCCGCGCGCGCGTCGTCGAGGTGACCGGCGAGCTCTCCGCGCTCGCCTGCGCCTGCGTGGACGCCGCGATCCGCTTCCACGACCGCCGGCTGCGCGCGCGGCACGGCGCTCCGCAAGGGCTCGCCGAGCGGGAGCCCGGCGCCGGGTTCTGCGCGCTCGCGATGGGGAAGCTCGGCGCGCGCGAGCTGAACTTCAGCTCCGACATCGACCTGCTCTACGTCTACGGCACGGACGGGACGACGGACGGGCCCAGCCCGCTCACGCACTTCGCCTACTACGCGAAGCTCGCCGAGCACGTGACCGAGGCGATCGCGAGGCCGACCGAGGACGGCTTCGTCTTCCGCGTGGACCTGAACCTGCGGCCCGACGGCCACAGCGGCCCCATCGTGAACAGCGTCCGCGCCGCCGAGCTGTACTACCAGTCGTTCGGACGCGGCTGGGAGCGCAGCGCGCTCGTGCGCGCGCGGCCGGCGGCCGGCGATCTCGCGACGGGCGACGAGCTCCTGCGCCTCCTCGAGCCGTTCATCTGGCGGCGCTCGCTCGACCTCGGCGTCATCACCGAGATGCAGGCCATGAAGGCCCGCATCGACGCGCGGGCCGGCGCCGAGGGGCGCGACGACCTCAAGCTCGGCCGCGGCGGGATCCGCGAGGCGGAGTTCTTCGTGAACGCGCTGCAGCTCCTGCACGGCGGGAAGCAGCCCGAGCTGCGCGAGCGCGGCTTCCTCCCCGCGCTCGACCGGCTCCTGTTCGCGGGCGTCGTGCCGGCGCGCGATCGCGACGCGCTGCTCGACGCGTGGCTCTTCCTGCGGCGCGCCGAGCACCGCGTCCAGATGGTCGACGGACGGCAGACGCACCGCATGCCGCCGGTGGGCGATCGCCGGCTGCTCGCGCGCGCGATGGGGTTCCCGGCGGAGCAGGCCTTCGACGAGGCGCTGACGCGCCACCGCGCGCTCGTGAGCAGCCTCTTCTCGAACCTGCTCGGCGCCAGCACCGGCCAGATCGCCCTCGACCCGGAGCTGGCGCTGCTCGCCGAGTCGCAGGTCGAGACCGCCCGCCGGACCGAGCTGGCGCGGAGCCGGGGGTTCGCGGATCCCGAGCGCGCCGTGGCGGCGCTCGACGCGCTCGCGCGGCGGCGCACGCCGTTCAACCCGAGCGGCGATCCGGCGGCGGCGGTGACGCTGCTCGCCGAGGTGCTCGCGACGCCCGACCCCGACCAGGCGCTCACGCACCTCGCCGACTTCGCGATGGCGCTGCACGCGCCCGAGTCCTACTTCCACCTGCTCGCGGAGCACCGCCGCGCGGCGCGCCTGCTCCTCTCGCTGTTCGGCACGTCCGACTTCCTGTCGAAGCGCTTCATCCGCCACCCCGAGCTGCTCGACATGCTGCTCAGGGAGGACACCGTCGTCCGGATCAAGACGCCGGAGACGTTCCGGCGAGAGCTCGAGGAGCGCCTCTCGCTCATCGAGGGCGACGGCGTCGACGATCGCCTCGAGCGCAGCCTCGGCGAGCTGCGCCGCTTCAAGAACGAGGAGGTCCTGCGGATCGCGATCCACGACATCGCCGGCGGGCTGCCGCTCGCGAGCGTCGCCGATCAGCTCTCGAGCCTCGCCGAGGCGAGCCTCGATCAGGCGCTCGCGCTCGCCGAGGAGGAGGCGCGGGCCCGCAGCCGGATGCCGCCGACGCCGCTGTGCGTGATCGCGCTGGGGAAGCTCGGCGGGCGCGAGCTGGGGTACCACTCCGATCTCGACCTCGTCTTCCTGTACCGGAGCGCCGGCGAAGCCTCCGGCGCGCACGCCGACATCGCGCGGCTCGCGCAGCGCCTCATGTCGTTCCTCCAGATGCCGCTCCGCGAGGGCGTCCTGTACAAGATCGACACGCGGCTCCGCCCCAGCGGCAACCAGGGCGCGCTCGTCACGAGCGCCGAGGGGTTCGCGCGCTACCACATGGGCGGCGAGGGCTCGCCCCACGTCACGAGCCAGCTCTGGGAGCGGCAGGCGCTGCTCCGCGCGCGTCACGTGGGCGGCGACGCGGCGCTGTTCGCCGAGATCGAGGAGCGGGTGCTCTCGCCCGTCGTCTACGCGCCGCCCGCCGACCGCGCCGCGCTCGCGACCGAGGTCCGGCGCATGCGCGAGCGGATCGAGTCCGAGGTCGGGCGGGAGGCCGCGCGCGGCAAGAACCCGAAGTCGGGGCGCGGCGGCCTCGTCGACGTGGAGTTCGCGGCGCAGTTCCTCCAGCTCGCGCACGGGTGGGCTCACCCGGCGATCCGCACGCCGTCCACGCCGGCGGCGCTCGAGCGGCTGCACGAGGCCGGCATCCTGCGCGAGGCCCAGCACGCGGCGCTCGCGCGCGGCTACGAGTTCCTGCGGCGCCTCGAGCTCCGGCTCCGGATCGTCCACGACTACACGATCGACCACCTGCCGCAGGCGCCACGCCCGCTCGCGCAGCTCGCCCGCAGGCTCGGCTACGGCGGCGACAACCCGGCCGCGCGGCTCATGGCGGAGTACGGGCGCGTGACGGAGGACGTGCGCGCGGCGTTCGAGGCGGTGGTCAGCTAGAGCTGGATCTGCGCGCCCAGTTCCACGACGCGGTTCGGCGGCAGCCCGAAGAACGCGCTCGCCGTCTGCGCGTTCCGCGACATCACGATGAAGAGGCGCTTGCGCCACCTCGCCATCTTCGACGGGCCGCCGGGCAAGAGCGTCTCGCGCCCGAGGAAGTAGCTCACCTGCATCGGCTCGAGCCGCAGCGCCGGCGCGAGGCGGCGCGCCTTGATGCTCGCGAGCAGCGCCGGCACGTCGGGCGTCTCCATGAAGCCGTACTCCGCCACCACCTGGAAGAAGCCGTGCCCGAGCTCGTTCACCTGCACGCGCTCGCCGTCGGGCACCGACGGGATCTCCGGCGTGTGGATCGACACGAGCACGACCTGCTCGTGGAGCACGCGGTTGTGCTTCAGGTGGTGCAACAGCACGGGGGGCACGTTGCCGAAGTTCCCCGTCATGACGATGGCCGTCCCGGGGACGCGCACCGGCGGCTTCCGCCCGAGCTCGTCGAGGAACATCTGCATCGGGAGACCCGCCTGGCTCATCTGCTGCGCGAGCTCCGAGCGGCCGCGCTTCCACGTCGAGAGCAGCGCGAAGATCCCTCCCGCGGCCGCGAGGGGGAACCAGCCGCCGTGCGGGATCTTCGCCAGGTTCGCGAACAGGAACGCGAGGTCCACCGACATGAACACGGTCGTGAGCGTCCACGCCTTGGGCCGCGACCAGTGCCAGCGGTCGCGCATGACGCGGTGGAACAGGACCGTCGTCGTCGCCATCGTGCCGGTCACCGCGATGCCGTACGCCGCGGCGAGGTTCGACGAGGTGCGGAAGCCGAGCACCAGCGCGACGCACGACACCGCGATGGCCCAGTTCACCTCGGGCACGTAGATCTGGCCGATCTCCGTGTGCGACGTGTGGCGGATGGTGACGCGCGGGCAGTACCCGAGCTGGACCGCCTGCCGCGTGAGCGAGAACGCGCCGGAGATGAGCGCCTGGGACGCGACGACGGCCGCGAGCGTCGCGACCACGGTCGCGGGATAGAGGAACCAGGACGGCGCGAGCAGGTAGAACGGATTTCGCGCGACCGCCGGGTCGTGCAGCAGCAGCGCGCCCTGCCCGAAGTAGTTGAGGAGCAGGGCGGGCATGGCTATGGAGAGCCAGGCCATGCGGATCGGGCGCCGCCCGAAGTGGCCCATGTCGGCGTACAGCGCCTCGCCGCCGGTGATCACGAGGACGACGGCCGCGAGGACGAGGAACCCCGTCATGCCGTTCCGGACGAAGAAGCCGATCGCGTAGGTCGGGAGCATCGCGCGGAAGATCGTCGGGTCGTGCCGGATCCCGCCGATCCCGAGCACCGCGATCATGAGGAACCACACGAGCATGATCGGCCCGAACACGGCGCCGACCGTCGCGGTGCCGCGCGACTGCAGCATGAACAGCAGGATGAGGATGACGACCGTGAGCGGGACGATCAGCGGCTCCAAGGCGGGGGCCGCGACGGAGAGGCCGTCCATCGCGCCGAGCACCGAGATCGCGGGGGTGATGATCCCGTCGCCGTAGAGGAGCGTCGCCCCGAACAGCCCCACCATGAGCAGCGCGCCGCGTGCGGCCTTTCGCTCTCGCTGCGCGACGAGGGCCATGAGCGCGAGGATGCCGCCCTCCCCGCGGTTGTCCGCGCGCATCACGAACGTGAGGTACTTGAACGTGACGACGAACGTCATCGCCCAGAACACGAGCGAGAGCACGCCGAGGACGTTCTCCGGACTCGGCTCCACGCCGTGCGACCCGATGAAGCACTCCTTCAACGCGTACAGCGGGCTCGTGCCGATGTCGCCGTAGACGACGCCGAGCGCCGCGAGCGCCAGGCCGAACACCGAGGCGTGGCCGGTGCCGTGCCCCGCCGCGGGCGCGCCGGACGCTGGAGTCGGGGCCGGCGCGTGCGGTGACGGCGTGGCCGCCCCGGGCTGTGCGGGGATCGGCGACGCGACGTCTGATGGGGGTCGGTCCATGGAAACGGGCGCGAACTGTAGGCGATCGACTGGCCCCGCGAAACGTCAACCGAGTCGGGCGAGGCGCCGCCGCCGGAATCCCGCCTGCGTTCCGGGGCTTCCCACGCGATATCGCTTGTTGCCGCGCCGGGTCGCGTGCAACACCCGGACGGCGCACGCCCGCCATCCCGCTTAAGAGAGCCCCATGCCGGAGCCCGCGGTCCACGACGCCTCGCCCGCCCAGCCGGTGGCCGCGTCGCCGCCGGATCTGGATGCGCTCCGCGCCCGCGTGCGACCGTTCGAGGAGGCGGAGCTCGCGCTCGAGCGCGCGGTGGTCGGCTCGGAGCCGTGGATCTCCGAGCGCGAGGAGAACGGGCTGCGATACGCCCTCAACCTCGCACGCGTGACGCGGGTGCGCGCGCCGGACGGCCAGGACGTGGACCTCACCGACTTCCTCGCGCCGTGGCGCGAGGAAGTACTCCCCGCGATAGAACCAGCCCTCCTTCGCGGCTCCGGCATCGACCGGCGCTCCACCGCGCAGCTCGCCGAGTGGCTCGCCCAGCGCGCGCGCGCGTGGCGTCGCCAGATCGCGGAGACGTTCGCCGGCAGGCTGCCGATCCAGGCCGTCGACCGGGAGGTGTGCGAGAAGGCGCTCGTGCTCGTCTGCGGCGGCGGAGGTGGCGTCGCCTACGTCGCGCTCGGCGGGTTCGCCCTGCTCGAGCAGTACAACATCGCGCCACGGTTCCTCGCGGGCGCCAGCATGGGCTCGATCCTGCTCCTGTTCCGCGCGCGCCGCATCCACTACTCGGCCGAGGAGATCGCCGACGTCGTCCGCAAGCTGAGCTTCCGCACCCTGTTCCGGTTCCTGCAGACCGAGTCACGCTACGGGCTGCCCGCGGCGATGCGGCTCTACCTGCGGCACGGAATCGGCGAGTTCCTGAAGGGCCCGGACGGGCACCCCCTCACGCTGGGCCAGCTCCCGATCCCGTTCATCGTCGCCGTGACCGGCGTCCGGAACGGCGCGCTACCTCACGACGCCTCGTACTACGAGAACCTCGTCGACGTGTCGGGCCCGGCGCTGCTCAGGCCGCACGCGATCAAGCGCATGGCGTCGCGCATCCTCAACACGACGACGGAGCTCGTCACCCAGCGCGAGCGGTTCGTGCGGCTCTACCTCGGGTCGGACGAGCACACGCGGGACTTCGACGCGATCGACGCCGTCGGGTTCTCCTCCGCCCTGCCAGGCGTCATCCACTACGACGTGCTGCGCGAGGACGAGCGCATGCACCAGCTCCTGTCCGAGCTGTTCGCGCGCTACGACCTCTTCCGCCTCGTCGACGGCGGGATCAGCGACAACGTCCCCGCGCGCGCGGCGTGGGCCAAGGTGCAGGAGGGCGTCCTCGGCACGCGCAACGCGTTCGTCCTCGCGCTCGACGGGTTCGCGCCCAAGATCGGGCAGCCGCTCTGGTTCGGGCTCGAGCAGGTGGTGGCGCAGAACGTCGCGCGGAACCGGCCCTACATCCACGTGCACAAGGCGTTCACGCGCGTGCTGTCGCCGATCGAGGTCGTGCCAGGCGAGCGCCAGCTGCAGAGGGTCATCCAGTGGGGCAAGCAGGAGCTGCTCCCGGACATGCCGCTCATCGCCCGGATGCTTCGCCCGTTCCCTGCACTCGTCTAGCCGGTTATCCTCTCCCCCCTTCAATCTTCGGGAGTCCGCACATGAAGAAGGCCGACACGATCTGGCTCGATGGCAAGTTCGTCCCCTGGGACGAGGCGCAGGTTCACGTCCTCACGCACGCGCTGCACTACGGCGTCGGCGTGTTCGAGGGCATCCGCGCCTACCGCACGAGTGACGGTCGGTCCGCGGTATTCCGCCTGCGCGAGCACCTCCAGCGGCTCTACGACTCCGCGCACATCATGCTGATGGAGATCCCGATCCCCATCGAGAAGCTCCACGAGGCGACGGTCGAGCTCATGCGGTCGAACAAGCTCGTCGAGGGCTACATCCGGCCCGTCGCCTTCTTCGGCTACGGCGCGCTCGGCGTCGGCGCGCCGAACCCCGTGCAGGTCGCGGTCGCGGCGTGGCCGTGGAGCGCGTACCTGGGCGAGGAGGGCCTGAGCAAGGGCATCCGGGTGAAGGTGTCGAGCTTCACCCGCTTCCACGTGAACTCGAACATGACCCGCGCGAAGGTGACGGGCCAGTACGTGAACAGCTTCCTCGCGACGCGCGAGGCGGCGCTGAGCGGCTACGACGAGGCGCTGCTCCTCGACTCGGAGGGGTACGTCGCCGAGGGCGCGGGCGAGAACATCTTCATCGCGAAGAACGGGGTGCTCGCGACCCCGCCGCTCTCCTCTGCCGTCCTCGCCGGCATCACGCGCGACTCGGTCATGAAGATCGCGCGCGACCTCGGGATCCCGGTCGTCGAGCAGAGGTTCACGCGCGACACCGTGTACCTCGCCGACGAGCTCTTCATGACCGGCACCGCCGCGGAGGTCACGCCGGTCCGCGAGGTCGACAACCGGCGCATCGGCACCGGCAGCCCCGGGCCCATCACGAAGAAGATCCAGGAGACGTTCTTCAAGGCGGTGAAGGGCGAGGATCCGCGATACCGGGAGTGGCTCACGACGTACTGACCGCTGACCGGACCCGGAGTACCGGTTCGCGGACCACGCTGACCGGACCCGGAGTACCGGTTCGCGGACCATGGGTCCGCGGCGCGGCCGGTGGTCTCGTCGACCGCGGCCGCAGCTCGCATTCGTCGCACCGCGCGGGGCGGAGGTCTTTCGAGACCCCGCCCCGCCGTCCTTTCGAGGCAGAGCCGCAGCGCCGAGCCCGGCATGACGCGCTGCTTCAACGAGTCGCGGGCGATATCGCGCCGAGTCCGGAAACAACCTGTCCCTCCCGGCCGTTGTGACGAGCGGCGGCCCTCTCCGTACCGGAGGGTGGCCTCGGGGCGCGGCAGACGACCGTTGACGGATCGGATCCGTTCGGCTAGATTGCCCGCCCTTCGCCAATAGGCGAAAAGCTTAGTCTTTCCAGGGCCTTACTTGACTGGGAACACAGGCAGGACGCGCGAGGAGCCGGATGCAGACCCGCTTTGTCGAGATCGATGACCGCAACGAGGACGTGAAGGACCTGCTCGGAGAGGACGAGGCGATCGCGCTCGACTTCCTCACCAAGTACGAGCTGTCGCTGTTCCATCACGAGAACGCGCTCGAGGGGACCATGTACTCGGTCCACGAGCTGAGCGCCGCCCTGTCCGGCATCACGGTCGCCGAAGCGAGCACGATGAAGGGCTACCGCGAGATCACGAACGATCGCGCGGCGCTCGAGTGGGTCCGCACCGAGTCGCAGTCGAAGAAGCTCAAGGTCACGCTCGCGACGGCGCAGACGCTCTACCGGACCCTCGGGCTCGGCTTCGACGACGAGGCCGAGGCGAAGGCCGAACTCCGCGCCGAGGTGCCGCTGCACCGGACCTACTTCCACGAGATCGCGCCCCCGGCGAAGATCCCGGCGCTGCTCGAGAAGCTCTGGACGCTCTGCGACAGCGCAGACTTCCGGCAGCTCCACCCGATCCAGCAGTCGTCGCGGTTCCAGTACGAGTTCATGCGGATCTTCCCGTTCACGGACCGCTCCGGAAAGATCGCGCGCCTCATCGGCAACCTGCACCTGATGCACGCCCGCTACCTGCCCTGCGTCATCCACTCCATCGACCGGCAGCGCTACTTCGAGTCGTTCCGCTTCGGCGAGCCGCACCTTCGCGACCTGCTCCTCGACTCCGTCGACAACGCGCTCTCGAACGCCGAGAAGTACCTGAAGCAGGCCCTCCGGGCGCGCGCCCGCCGCGCCGCCCGCTGACCGGCGAGCGTCGGCGAGCGCTCTCAAACGCTCGACATCGCTGCGGGATCTGCCGCGGCTGGGCCCGCCGGGCGTGGCGCGCGTGCAGCGGGTAATGTATAGAGCAGCGCCCGATGATCCTGGGAGCCCACGAAGGCGTAGCCGGCGGCGTGTCGACCGCCTTCGCACGGGCCGAGGCCGACGGCGCGGATTGCGTGCAAATCTTCACTCGCAGCTCTCGTGCGTGGGCGACTCGCCCGTTCGACCCTGACGAAATCGCCCGGTTTCGCGCGGAGTCCCGGCGGACCGGCAAGCCCGTCGCCGCCCACTCGACGTACCTCATCAACCTCTGCTGCGAGGACGCCGAGATCCGGCGCAAGAGCTGGGACGCTCTCGCCGACGAGCTCGGCCGCTGCGACCAGCTCGGCATCCGCTGGCTCATCTTCCACCCCGGTACCCACGGCAGCACCGAGCGGGGCATCGCGCTCGCCGCCGAGGGCATGGCGGAGGCGCTCCGCCGTGTGCCCGGGCGCACCCGGCTGCTCATCGAGACCACCGCCGGACAGGGGAGCAGCATCGGCTGGCGCTTCGAGCAGGTCGCCGCGATCCGCGCCGCGATCCCGGCCTCCCTGCGCCGGCGCACCGGGGTGTGCGTCGACACCTGCCACGTCTTCGCGTCGGGGTACGACCTCCTCAGCGCGGACGGGTACGACCAGACCTTTCGCGAGCTGGAACGCGTCGTCGGCCTGCGGAACGTCGAGGCCTTTCACCTGAACGACTCCAAGAAGGGGCTCGGCTGCCGCGTGGATCGGCACGAGCACATCGGGCAGGGCGCGCTCGGGCTCGAGCCGTTCCGCCGCCTGGTGAACGACGCTCGGTTCGCGGACGTCCCCGCGTTCCTCGAGACGGATCTGCGCTTCAAGGAGAACCTGGACGTGCTCCGGTCGCTGCTGCGATGAGCGCCCCCCGTAACCCTATGAACCTCCCAAGACCCAGCGCGAGCGCTCGGCATCGCGCCGCCGCGCTCGAACGAAAACCGCACTCGACGATGCTGCGGCACAAGGGCGCTCGCGAGACCCGCCGCATGAAGCTCGAGCGGCTCGTCGACTTCGCGCGCTCCCACGAGCGCGCCCTGATCGTCACCCACGACAACCCCGACCCGGACTCGCTCGCCTCGGCCGTCGCGCTCGCGCACATCATCCAGCGCCTCGCCGGCGTCGAGTCGGTCGTCGCCTACGGCGGCATCGTCGGCCGCGCAGAGAACCGCGCGCTGATCCGCGTCCTGAAGCTGCCCGTATCTCCGCTGGCGCGCGTCGACTTCGACGAGTTCGACCTCGTCTGCATGGTCGACACCCAGCCCGAGCAGGGGAACCACAGCCTCCCGTCCGAGATCTTCCCCGACGTCGTCATCGACCACCACCCGGAACGCCCCGACACC
>DASSQI010000177.1:0-11690 GCA_035702585.1 Anaeromyxobacteraceae bacterium | reverse complement strand
TCGCGGCGCTCGCCGAGGCCGCGCGCGCCGCCGGCGAGCAGCTCGTCGACGACGTCGTCGGGCTCGCGCCCGCGTCCGGCGAGGAGCTCGCGAGCAGCCTGCGCGTGGCGGTCTCCCGGCTGGCCGCCGCCCGCACCCGCGCGCCGGAGGAGTCGGCGCCGATCGCCCCGCGGCCCGTCCGCTCGCGCAAGCGAAGTCGCCGGGACGCGCCCACCTGCGGGTTCGAGCTCCACGACGCGGAGGGGCTCCTCGGCTCGTACCGCGGCCCGGGCGCCGACCTGGGATCGCTCCTCGCGCCCGGGCGCGTCTTCGCGAAGACCGGCCGCGGAGAGGAGATCTTCTCGCTCGCCTGCGCGCCGTTCCTCGCCCTGCGCGACCTCGCCGCGTTCGCGGCGCGCATCGCCGCCGGCGGAGGGGGCGCCGACCCCGTGCTCGTGCAGGACCTCGCCGTGCCGGGCCGCGGCCGTTCGCTGTCGCTCGCGCTCGACACGACCCGAGCGGTGCTGACCGTCGGCGAGCGTCCGGCGATCGCCGTCTCCCCCCTGCTCCTGGCGCGCGCGTTCCTGGAGGCGGCGGTCGACTTCTGCGGCGTCGCCGCCGCCCGCAACCCGTGGCAGGCGGAGAACCCGTGGGTCGCTGAGCTGCGGGCATCCGCCGCCGAGCGGCTCGAGCTCGTGAAGGAGCTCGCCGCGGGCGATCAGCCCTCGACGGAGCCGCTCGCCGCGCGCGCGCGGCCGCGCGTGACGCTCCCGCGGGCGCCGCTCGGCGCGGGGCGCACGCGCCGCGTGGTGTTCCGCAGGGCGTGGCGCGTCGACGTCGGAATCCCCGCCGCGGCAGGGCTCTTCGCGCGGGCGGAGGCGATCGTCGCGGCCGGCAGCGCCGCGGTCGTCGCGCTCGACCTCGCGTCCGGCGCAGAGCGGTGGCGCGCCCCGGGCGCGGCGTGGGCGACCGTGGCCGCCGGCCGCGTCTTCGCCATCTCCGGGACGTCGCTCCACTGCCGCGACGTGGCGACCGGCGCGCCGCGCTGGACGCGTCCGCTCGAGTCGCAGGACGGCCTCCCTCGCGCCGCGTTCGCGCTGCGGGGCGGCCCGCTCGTGCTCGCCTACGCGCGCGCGCTCGAGGCGCTCGACGTGGGCTCCGGGCGGACGCTGTGGACGTTCGTCGCGCCCGGCGCGTCCGCGCTGCACGCCGCCGGATCGGGCGCGCTCGCGATCGTCGCCAGCGAGGCCGGCCTCGCGTACGGCATCGACGAGACGGGCCGGACGGCGTGGCGCGTGCGACTCCCCGGGCCCGCGGCCGCGCCCGCCCGCCACGTGTCGGAGGGCGCGCTGCTCGCGTCGGCGACCGCGCTCGGCGGCGCCCTCCTGCTGGTGGACCCCGCGACCGGCACGCGCGGCTGGGAGGCGCCGCTCGACTTCGTGCCCTCGACCGCGCCTGCCGCGTTCGCCGGGCTGCTCGCCACGACCGGGACGATCGGCGGCGACCCGGTGGTCACCGCGCTCGACCCCGCGAGCGGGCGGGCGCTGTGGACCGAGTCGGCCCCCGTCCCCGGCGGGCCGCTGGCGCTCGCGAGCCTGCCCTCGACGGTCATCGTGAAGACGGCGTCCGGCACCTGCGCCGCGATCTCGCGCGAGGGCAGCGTCCTCTGGACGCAGCGCCGCGCGGCGCCGCACCCGCCCTCGGCGAACCTCGCGCCGGTGCCCGCGCGCGGGCTGGTGCTCGTCCCGTCCGAGCAGGTGCAGGTGCTCGATCCGGCCACGGGCGCGGTGCTCGGCAGCGCCCGCTGCGGCGCGCCGGCTCACCTGCACGTGGGCGCCGACCTGTCGCTCGTCGCCATGGACGCGGAGGGCCTCGTCACCGCGCTGCGCGTGGCGACGCACCTCGGCGTCGTGTGATCTCAGAACAGATCCAGCTCGAGGTCGTCGAAGTACCCGAGCTGGCGGAACTCGCCGTAGCGGCTGCGGATCTCCGCCGGCGTCAGCCGTCGCAGGCGCTCGAGGCTGAACTCCTCGACCGCGAAGCTCGCGAGCACCCCCCCGAGGACGATCGCGCGGCGCAGCACGCCGCCGTCGAGCCGGCCTGCGCGCGCGGCGTACCCCATGAACCCGCCCGCGAAGCTGTCGCCCGCGCCGGTCGGATCGAAGACGTCGGCGAGCGGGTACGCGGACGCGGCGAACACCTCGCCGGCGCCGAAGAAGAGCGCCCCGTACTCCCCGCGCTTCACCACGACGCGCTTCGGACCCATCGACAGGATCGCCTGAGCGGCCTTCACGATGTTGTGCTCGCCGGCGAGCTCGCGCGCCTCGGCGTCGTTCACGAACAGCATGTCGACGCGCTTCAGCGTCTCGAGCAGGCTCGCCCGCTTCGACGCGATCCAGAAGTTCATGGTGTCGCAGGCGACGAACCGCGGCGAGCGGACCTGGTCGAGCACCTGCCGCTGCAGGTCGGGGTCGATGTTCCCGAGGAACACGAACTCCGAGTCGCGGTACACGGCCGGGAGCTCCGGCCGGAACGACGCGAACACGTTGAGCTGGGTGTCGAGCGTGTGCGCCTGGTTCAGGTCGAACTCGTAGCGCCCCTTCCAGCGAAACGTCCGGCCCGGGACCCGCGAAAGGCCGCCGAGATCGACCGCGCGGGAGCGCAGGAACGCGACGTGCTCCTCGGGGAAGTCGTCGCCGACCACCGCGACGAGGCGCACCGGGCCGAAGAAGCTCGCCGCGGTGGAGAAGTAGCTGGCCGAGCCGCCGAGGACGTCGTCGCGGCGGCCGAACGGGGTCTCGACGGAGTCGAGCGCGACGGATCCAACAACGAGGAGGGACATTCGTGCAGTCCTATCGTGAGCGAGGGCTCGCCAGGGCGGCCCGGGACCTTCCATCGGCCCGGGGACCTTCTATCAGGGATCAGGCAGGCCTGAGCGCGCGTCGCCGCGGATCGCCAGGGCCGCCCTCGGCGGCGAGCTGACCGCACGCGGCGGCGATGTCCTGGCCGCGGTTCCGACGCACGACCGCGGTGACGTTCCGGCGGACGAGGACGTCGCGGAACGCCTCGACCCGGCCCGGCGCCGGGGCGGAGAAGCCGAGGCCGGGGTTCGGATTGTAGGGGATGAGGTTCACCTTGGCGGGCAGCCCGCTCACGATGCGCGCGAGGCGCTCCGCGTCGTCGTCGGAGTCGTTGACCCCGCCGAGCACCACGTACTCGAACGTGATCCGGCGCCCCTGCTTCATCGGGAACGCGCGGCACGCCTCGATGAGCTTCGCGAGGGGGTAGCGCCTGTCGATCGGCATCAGCGTCGCGCGCTGCTCGTCGGTCGTCGCGTTGAGCGAGACGGCGAGCTTCACCGCCGTCTCCTCGCCGAGCCGCTTCATCTGCGGGACGAGCCCGCTCGTCGAGACCGTCACGTGCCGGTGCGAGAAGTTGGGGCCGTCCTCGGCGAGCAGGAGATCGTTGAGCGCGGTCTTGAGGTTCTCGAAGTTGTGCAGCGGCTCGCCCATCCCCATGAAGACGAGGTTCGTGAGCGGCCGCGGCGCGGGCCCCTCGCCAAGCTCGACGAGGCGGCGGTTCGCGCGGTGCACCTGGTCGGCGATCTCGCCGGCGCCGAGGTTCCGCACGAGCCCCATCGTGCCGGTCATGCAGAACGTGCAGCCGACGGCACAGCCGACCTGCGTCGACACGCAGAGCGTCCGCCGATCGCGGTTCTGCTGCGCGTCGTCGGAGTCCTCGTCCGACGTGTGCGGCATGTAGACGGACTCGATGAAGCGCCCGTCGAAGGTCCGCCACTTCCACTTGATCGTGCCGTCCGACGAGCGCAGCTCCTCGGCCGTGTCGAGGGTCCGCAGCGTGAAGCGCTCGCCGAGCGCGACGCGCAGCTCCCGCGGGAGGTCCGTCATCTCGTCGAACGTCGCCGCGCCCTTCTGGTGGACCCAGCGGAAGATCTGCTTCGCGCGGAAGGGCCGAGCGCCCAGGGCCGCGAGCGCCTCGCCGAGCCGATGCAGCGGCAGCGCCCGGAGATCGGGCGGCAGCTCGTGGAGCTCGCTGGGATGCATCACGTCCCCTGCTGGGCCGCGCGCACGAGCGCGGGCGCACCCTCGCCCTCGCCGGGGTTCTCGCGGCGGCGCGCGATCTCGACCTTCGTGACCCGCCGCTCGTCCGCGGCGCGAACCGTGAACGTGAGGCCGTCCCAGTCGACGCGCGCTCCCGTCGACGGGACGCGCCCGGCGGTCGCGGTGACGAACCCGGCGAGCGTCTCGTAGTCGCCGTTCTCCGGGAACTCGATGCGGGCCTCGTCCTCCACCGGGGCGAGGCCGTTCAGGTACTCCTCGAGGTCGCGCAGCGAGATGCTGCCGTCCGCGAGCCACGCGGCCTCGCCGATCGGGCGGATGGGCGCCGCCTCGGTGTCCGCCTCGTCCTGGATCTCGCCGACGATCTCCTCGATGACGTCCTCGAGGGTGACGATGCCGGACGTGCCGCCGAACTCGTCCACGACCACCGCCATGTGGATCTTGCGGCGCTGCATCTCGCGCAGGAGCTTCGAGATCTTCATCTGCTCCGGCACGAAGAGCGGCGCGAGCAGGTGCTTCTCGAGCTGCGGCAGCGTCCGCGAGCTGCGCGCGAGCTCCGGGATGAGCGCGCGCACGAGCAGGATACCGAGCACCTCGTCCACGGAGCCCCGGTAGACGGGCATCCGGCTGTAGGGGTTCTCGGTCACGATCCGCAGGATCTCCTCCGGCGGAGCGTCCCGGTCGATCGCCACCATGCGCGTCCGCGGGACCATGATCTCGCGCACCACGCGGTCCGCGAACTCGAGGACGCTGGAGAGCAGCTCCTCACGGACGGCGTCGATCGCTCCCTGCCGGGCGCCTCGCTCGATGAGGTACTCGATCTCGTCGCTCGTGAGCGCCTGCTCCGGCTCGCCGTTGCCGAGGCGGGCGGCGAAGAACCGGCTGCCGCGCTCGACCCCCACGGCGGCCGGCCACAGCAGCCAGTGGAGCACGTGCACCACCGGGATCGCGAGGACGGCGGTCGTCGCCGGGAACCGCCGGCCGAGGACGCGGGGCACGAGCTGCCCGACGACGAGCAAGGCGACCACGGCGAGCAGCGCCGCGACCGCGGTGGTCCGGAGGGCGATCGGCGAGAGGCCGAAGCTCACCGCGACGTGCACCGCCAGCGCGCCGAGTCCGACCGAGCAGATGGTGCTCCCGACCGTGAGGGTCGCGCGCACGCGCTCGGGGTGCTTGATCCAGATCGAGAGCAGCTTCGCGACCGGACCGCCCCCCTCGACGAGGAGGCGCGCGCGGCGCTCACCGAGCGTGTTCAGCGCGGTTTCGGCGGCGGCGAGAAAGGCTGACCCGAGGACGAAGACGAAGCCCCAAAACCACTGCCAACTCGGAACCTCTGCGTCCACGTCCGCGCGTCTCCTCTCCAGGAACGAAAACCCCGCCTCATGGCGGGGAGGGCATGATCTTAATCCAAAAGCCGCGCGGCGGCTTCCCGAGCGGCGTCGCCCGGAAAACCGCCGCATTTCCGGCTACTTGGAAACTACTTCTTCCACCCGTAGGCGTGGATCTGGGTCTGCGGGAAGAAGTATGCCACCTCGATCCGGGCGTTCTCCGGGCTGTCGGAGCCGTGGACGGTGTTCTTCTCGATGTCGGTCGCGAACAGCTTGCGGATGGTGCCCTCGGCCGCCTTCTTCGGGTCGGTGGCGCCCATGATCTCGCGGTTCTTCGCGACCGCGTCCTCGCCCTCGAGGACCATCAGCACCGACGGGCCGCCCGTCATGAACTTCACGAGGTCCTTGAAGAACGGCCGCTCGCGGTGGACCGCGTAGAACCCCTCCGCCTCGCTCTGGGACAGGTGCGTGAGCCTGATCGCGACCGGCTTCAGGCCGGACTCCTCGAACTTCGCGATGATCTTGCCGATGAGTCCCTTCTCCACGCCGTCCGGCTTGATGATGGAGAGCGTCCGTTCAATCGCCATTTTCAGTGTTCTCCTCGTCGTTTCACGTATCGCGGCCGCTGGGGCCGCTGCCTTCGCTACCGCCCTGCGCGGCCGCTGCGCCCGGCACGTCGGCGCCGCGGCCTCCCCCGGCCGCCCGCTTCGCAGCCGGCGGCGCCGGCCTGCGGGTGGGTCGCCCGAGGACCTCCTTCATCGTCTGGCCGAGGAGGTGCGGCCCCTCGCAGATCGCGATCCCCGCCTCCCGCATCGCAGCGAGCTTCGCCTCCGCGGTGCCACTCCCGCCGGAGATGACGGCCCCGGCGTGCCCCATCCGCTTCCCGGGAGGGGCCGTCCGGCCCGCGATGAAGCCAACCACCGGCTTCGTCATCTTCTTCTTCACGTACGCGGCGGCCTTCTCCTCCTCCTGGCCGCCGATCTCCCCGATGAGGATGACCGCCTCCGTCTCGGGATCAGCCTCGAACCGGGAGAGGCAGTCGATGAAGTCGGTACCGTGGACCGGATCGCCGCCGATGCCGACGGCGGTCGACTGCCCCAGGCCGAGCTCGGTGAGCTGCGCGACCGCCTCGTAGGTGAGCGTGCCTGATCGGGAGACGACGCCGATCCGGCCGGGCCGGTGGATGTGGCCCGGCATGATCCCGATCTTGCACTGCTCCGGCGTGATGATCCCGGGGCAGTTCGGGCCGAGGAGCCGGACCTTCGGCCGCGACTCCAGCCAGCGCCGCACCTTCACCATGTCGAGGATGGGGATCCCCTCGGTGATGCACACCACCAGCTCGATGCCCGCCTCCGCCGCCTCGATGATGGCGTCGGCGGCGCCGGGCGGCGGCACGAAGATGACGCTGGCGTTGGCGCCGGTGTCCTTCACCGCCTGCTGCACGGTGTGGAAGACCGGCACCTCGCCGAGGCGCGTGCCGCCGCGGCCGGGCGTCACGCCCGCCACGACCTGGGTGCCGTACTCGATCATCTGCTCCGCGTGGAAGCTCCCGGCCGAGCCGGTGATGCCCTGCACGAGAACGCGGGTGTTCCTGTCGACGAAGATCGCCACGAATCCTCCGGTGGGCCTACGTGGCCTTGGCCTTCGCCGCGGCCACCGCCTTGCGGGCCGCGTCGCCGAGATCGTCCGCGGGGACGATCTCGAGGTCGCTGTGGGCGAGGATCTCCTTGCCCTTCTCCACGTTCGTCCCCTCGAGCCGCACGACGAGCGGGATCGTGAGGCCGACCTGGCGCGCCGCGGCCACGATGCCGTTCGCGATCACGTCGCACTTCATGATGCCGCCGAAGATGTTCACGAGGACGGCCTTCACGTTCTTGTCGGCGAGCAGGATCTTGAACGCCGCGGTGACGCGCGCCTCGTCGGCGCCCCCGCCGACGTCGAGGAAGTTGGCGGGGCGGCCGCCGGCCGCCTTGATGATGTCCATCGTCGCCATCGCGAGGCCGGCGCCGTTCACCATGCAGGCGATGTCGCCGTCGAGCGCGATGTACGAGAGGTCGTGCTCGCGGGCGCTGTTCTCCTTCGGATCCTCCTCGTCCGGATCGCGCATGTCTGCGATGTCCGGGTGGCGGTACAGCGCGTTGTCGTCGAAGTTCATCTTCGCGTCGAGCGCGAGCACCTCGCCCGCGACGGTGACGACGAGCGGGTTGATCTCGGAGAGCGACGCGTCGGTCGCGACGTAGGCGTTGCACAGGCCGGACGCGAAGCGCACGAAGGCGTTCACGCTGTCGCCGGTGAGGCCGAGGCCGAACGCGAGGTGGCGCGACTGGAACGGCATGAGCCCGGTGAGGGGGTCCACCGCCTCGCGCAGGATCTTCTGCGGGTGCTTCTTCGCGACCTCCTCGATGTCGACGCCGCCCTCGGTGGACGCCATGACCGTCACGCGGCCGCTCTCCCGGTCGAGCGTCATCCCGAGGTAGAGCTCGCGCGCGATGCGGCACCCCTCCTCGATGTAGAGCTTGCGGACCTCCTGGCCCTCCGGCCCGGTCTGCGGAGTGCGCAGCTGCATCCCCAGCATCGCGTGCGCGTGCTGGCGCGCCTCCTCCGGCGATCTCGCGAGGCGGATGCCCCCGCCCTTCCCGCGGCCGCCCGCGTGGATCTGCGCCTTCACCGCGCAGATGCCGCCGCCGAGCTGTCTGGCGGCGCCTTCGGCCTCGAGCGCCGTCCTCGCGAGGTAGCCGCGCGGAACCGCGACGCCGAACCTGCGGAGGATTTCCTTGGACTGATACTCGTGGATCTTCACGCGACCCCTGCCCGCCCGAGGACCGGACCGCCCCGGGGGGAGCGCGCTCTCGGGCGCGCGAAAGATAGCCGCGCGGAGCCCCCGGGGTGCAGAAAAAACGCGGGCCTTCGCCCGGAACGGCACCGCCCGGCGGTCGGAGCGTGGGCGGACACCCGGGTCCGCCCCACCTGACGCACCGCGCCGCCGCTCACGGCGGTGCCCGGTTCGCCTGATCCCGTCGCGAGCAGGTCAACCCGGCATTGCCATCAGAGCTCGGTCTCGGCGACCGACTTGCGCACGCTCTCGATCGACTTCGCGAGCATCGCGCGCTCCTCGCCGTCGAGGTCCACCTCCAGGACCCGCTCCACGCCGCCCGCGCCGATCACCACCGGGACGCCCAGGAACAGCCCCTTCACCCCGTACTGACCGTCGAGGTAGGCCGACGCCGCCATGACGCGCTTCTTGTCCCGGAGGTACGCCTCGGCCATCGCGATCGCCGACACCGCGGGCGCGTAGAACGCCGAGCCGGTCTTGAGCAGCGCGACGATCTCGGTGCCGCCCTTGCGCGTGCGCTCGACGATCGCGTCGAGGCGGGCGCGGTCGACGAGCTTCGTGACCGGGATGCCGCCGACCGAGCAGTAGCGCAGCAGCGGGACCATGTCGTCGCCGTGGCCGCCGAGGACGAGCGCGCTGACGTCCTGCGGCGACACGCCGGCCGCCTCCGCGACGAAGTACTGGAACCGCGCCGCGTCGAGCACGCCGGCCATGCCGACGACGCGGCTGCGCGGGAATCCCGTGACCTTGTAGAGCGCGTACACCATCGAGTCGAGCGGGTTCGTCACGACGATGACGAACGCCGAGGGCGCGTACTGCTTGATGGCGCGCGCGACCTTCGTGATCGCGTCGAGGTTCACCTTGAGCAGGTCCTCGCGCGTCATCCCCGGCTTGCGCGCGACGCCGGCCGTCACGATGCAGACGTCGGCGCCCTCGATGACCGAGTAGTCGTCGGTGCCGCCGCCGGAGACCTGGACGTCGATCCCGGTCACGCCGCGCGTCTCCTGCAGGTCGAGCGCCTTGCCCTTCGCGGCGCCCTCCACGATGTCCACCAGCACGACGTCGCCGAGCTCCTTCTGCGCGGCGAAGAGGGCCAGCGTGCCGCCGATCTGGCCGGCGCCGATGAGCGCGATCTTCTTGCGGGACATGTCGGTCTCCGTCGGACGTCGTTCGAGGAAGGCGGTTCGTTCGAGCGGAGTCTACCCCGTCACATGTGCTTGATGATCTCGTCGCCGAACTGCGAGCACTTCACCTCGACGACGTCGGGGACGCCCTCCTGCTTCATGAGGCGGGCGAAGTCGTAGGTGACGCGGTGGCCGCCGATCGCGCCGTCCACGCCCTTGATGACGAGGTCCGCGGCCTCGGTCCAGCTCATGTGCCGCAGCATCATCTCGCCGGACAGGATCACCGACCCGGGGTTCACCTTGTCGAGGTCCGCGTACTTCGGCGCCGTGCCGTGCGTCGCCTCGAAGATGGCGTGGCCGGTCACGTAGTTCGCGTTCCCGCCGGGAGCGATGCCGATGCCGCCGACCTGCGCCGCGAGCGCGTCGGACAGGTAATCGCCGTTCAGGTTCAGCGTCGCGATGACGTCGAACTCCTCCGGACGCGTGAGCACCTGCTGCAGCGTGATGTCGGCGATGGCGTCCTTCACGAGCAGCTTGCCGCCCTGCAGCGCCGCCTTCTGCTCGGCGTTCGCGGCGTCCTCGCCCTTCGCGGCCTTGGTCCGCTCCCACTGCTCCCAGGTGTAGACGCGGTCCGCGAACTCGCGCTCCGCGAGCGCGTAGCCCCAGTTCCGGAACGCGCCCTCGGTGAACTTCATGATGTTGCCCTTGTGCACGAACGTGACGCTCTTCCGCCCGACGCGCAGCGCGTAGTCGATCGCCGCGCGGACGAGCCGCTCGGTGCCGTCGCGCGAGACGGGCTTCACCCCGAGGCCGCTCGTCCCGGGGAAGCGGATCTTCTTGAACTCCTTCGGGAACTCCTTCTCGAGGAAGCCGAGCAGCTTCTTCGCCTGCTCGCTGCCGGACTCCCACTCGATGCCGGCGTAGATGTCCTCGGTGTTCTCGCGGAAGATCACCATGTCGACCTTCTGCGGGTTCTTCACCGGCGACGGGACGCCCTTGAACCAGCGCACCGGCCGCAGGCAGACGTAGAGGTCGAGCATCTGGCGGAGCGCGACGTTGAGCGAGCGGATGCCGCCGCCGATCGGCGTCGTGAGCGGCCCCTTGATGCCGATGATGTACTCGCGGAACGCCGCGATCGTCTCGTCGGGCAGCCAGTTGTTGAACTTCGTGAACGCCTTCTCGCCGGCGTACACCTCCATCCAGCAGAGCTTCCGCTTGCCCCCGTAGGCCTTCTCGACCGCCGCGTCGAGCACGCGGTAGGAGGCACGCCAGATGTCACGGCCGGTCCCGTCGCCCTCGATGAACGGGATGATCGGCCTGTCGGGAACGGTCAGCTTGCCGTTCACGAGCGTGATCCTGGAACCGTCCTGCGGCACCAAAGGCTTCGCGTCGGGCATGCGTTCCTCCGTGGTGTGGGGGATGTAGGCGTCAGATACGACACGCGCCAGAACGCCGTGAACGAGACGCCCCAACACAGGCCCGGGCCCCATGAAGAAAGCCCCGGTCGCCGTGAGGCGACCGGGGCTCCCGTGGAACGACTGCCGTCGGGGGACGGCTACTTCATGCTGCCGACGAGATCCTTCACGGCGGCGACCGACTTGTTCATCATCGCCTGCTCTTCGTCGTTGAGCTTGAGCTCGAGGATGCGCTCGACGCCCTTGGCGCCGATGACGACCGGCACGCCGACGTACAGGCCCTTCACGCCGAACTCGCCGTTCAGGTAGGCGCAGGTCGGGAGCACGCGCTTCGAGTCCTTGAGGAACGACTCGGCCATCGCGATCGCGCTGGAGGCCGGCGAGTAGAACGCGCTGCCGGTCTTGAGCAGGGCGACGACCTCGCCGCCCGCGCCGCGGGTCCGCTTCACCATCGCAGCCATGACCTCCTTGGCCTTGGCAGCGTCACCGTACTTCTGCTCGAGCAGCTCCATCACGGGGACGCCGCAGACGGCGGTGTACCGGACGAGCGGCACCATGTCGTCGCCGTGGCCGCCGAGGGTGACGGCGGTGACGTCCTTCACGGAGACGCCCAGCTCCCACGCGATGAACGCGGCGAAGCGCGCGGAGTCGAGCACGCCCGCCTGACCGACGACGCGGTGGTGCGGGAACCCGGTGATGCGCTGGCACAGCGTCACCATCGCGTCGAGCGGGTTCGAGATCACGATGACGAACGCGTCGGGAGCGTACTGCTTGATGCCCTCCGCCACGCTCGTCATGATCTTCGAGTTGACGGAGATGAGGTCGTCGCGGCTCATGCCGGGCTTGCGGGGCAGGCCGGCGGTGACGATGACGACGTTCGCGCCCTTGATGTCCTCGTAGCTGTTCGTGCCCTTCAGCGACACGTCGAAGCC
>DASSQI010000176.1:0-5944 GCA_035702585.1 Anaeromyxobacteraceae bacterium | reverse complement strand
GGACGACCCATCGGTCGGCGGACGACTCACCGGTCGGCGGACGACGGTGACCGCCTCGGTGCCACCGTCCGCCGACCTTTGGCGAAGACGGCACGGCGGGTCAGCAACGCTGCCAACGTGCTGCTGGTCTCTAGTGATTCGACGGGCTCACCGCGGCGACGTGGTGGGCCCGTCGGATTTCGTCCACTGCGCACAGTGCTCGGAACGGGGGAGCCCTTCGGCGAGAAGATCGACGAACGCACGGCGTCGTGGATCCATGGTTGTTCGTCGATCATGCTCGCGGGTGATGTTTCTCGTACAGCCGCTTCAGGTGGCTGCGCTCGACGTGCGTGTAGATCTGCGTCGTCGCCACGTCGGCGTGCCCCAGCATCGCCTGCACCGACCGCAGGTCAGCCCCGCCCTCGAGCAGGTGCGTCGCGAACGAGTGGCGCAGCTTGTGGGGTGAGATCCGCCGCCGGATCCCGGCGGCGCGCGCGTAGCGGTTGAGGAGCTTCCAGAAGCCCTGCCGCGTCATGCGCTTGCCGCGCGGCGTGACGAAGAGGTCCTTCGATCTCCGCCCGTGCAGCAGCTTCTCCCGCGCGCTCGCGAGGTAGCCGCGCAGCGCGTCCGCGGCCGGCGCGCCGAGCGGCACGATCCGCTCCTTCGATCCCTTGCCGCGGGCGAGGAGCATGCGCGTCTCGAGCTGCACGTCGTTCACGCCGAGCGACACGAGCTCGGATACCCGGAGCCCGGTCGCGTAGAGCGTCTCCAGCATCGCCTTGTCGCGCGCGCCCGCCGAGGTCCGCGGCGAAGGCGCGGCGAGCAGCGCGTCCACCTCGTCTCGCGTGAGCAGCCGCGGCAGCGCGCGGGCGGGGCGCGGCGCGTCGACGTTCTCGGTCGGATCAGACGCGGTGAGCTTCTCGGCGAGCAGCAGCCGGTGGAACGTTCGGATCGCGGAGAGCGCGCGCGCCTGGCTGCGGGACGAGATCCCGGCCCGCGTCAGCGCAGCGAGGTGCGTGAGCAGCTGCTCGCGCTCGACCGAGTCCCAGTCCCGGATCCCGGCGCGATCGAGCTCGGCGATCCAGCGGCGCAGGTCGCGCGCGTAGGCCTCGACGCTGTTCGCCGCGAGGCCCTTCTCGACGCGCACGTGGACGAGGAACAGATCGAGCGCGGGTTCGAGCGGAGAGGCCACCCGGCGACGATAACGCCGCGCGGAGAGGACACAAGAATGGTGCACGACTTCGGGCGCTCCGCACCGACGCGCGTCGCCCGCTAGACGAACAGGTCGGAGACGTCGCCCTTGCCCTGGCGGACGACGACCGGCGCCGGCCCCGAGAGGTCGATCACGCTCGACGGCTCGCTCGGCTTGTAGCCGCCGTCGAGGATGAGCTCGAGCCCGTGACCGAGCTGATCCTTGATGTCCTTCGGATCGATCAGGACGTCTCCGCCCGGCGTCGCCGCCGACGTGGAGATCAGCGGGTGCTGCAGCAGCCGCACGATCTCGAGCGCGATCGGCGACTCCGGAATGCGGATGCCCACCGTCTTCTGCCGGCGCACGACGAGGTCCGGCACGATGCGCGTCGCGGGAAGCACGAACGTGTACGGGCCCGGCGTCTTGCGGCGCAGCACGCGGTACGCCGCGTTGTCGACGATCGCGTAGCGCGACACCTCGGCGAGATCGGCGCAGATGAACGAGAGCTCGTGCGACTTCGGGAGCTGCTTCAGCTGGTAGATCCGCTCGATCGCGCGCTTGTCGAACAGATCGCAGCCGATGCCGTAGTACGTGTCGGTCGGGAAGGCGATGAGGCCTCCCGACGACAGCACGCTCACCGCGCGCTCCACGATGCGTGGCTGCGGGTGGACGGGATCGATCGCGATGATGGGCGCCGGCGGCACGTTGCCGTTCTAGCAGAAAACGGAGCGGGGGCCAGGTTTCCCTGAGCCCCCGCTCACGATTCGCCGCGGTACGCAACGTCGGCGCGAGGCCGATGCGCGCGCTAGCCGCGCGACTTGCCGCGCTCGATCAGCTCACGGACCTTCTGTCCGCCCTTCCTGCCGATCTCCTCGTAGAACGCGTGCCCTCGCTCGTCGCGGACGGTGATGCCGCCCTTGCGGCCCGCCTCGGAGACCGTCATCGCCTTGCGCTGCTGCGTACCGTTGCCCTGCTCGGGCTGGCCCACGCCGCTGCCCGGCTTCTCGTAATCCATCTTCCCCCTCCCCTTAGCCCGGCTCCAGCCGGGCTACTCGTGCCGACCGGTGTGATCCTCGGTGGTGCTGCTGCCTTCGGCAGGCCCCGCCTTTCCCTTCTCGATCAACTCCCGGACCTTGTGGCCACCCTTGCGACCGATCTCCTCGTAGAACGGCGTTCCACGCTCCGCCTTGATGGTCTCGCCGCCCTTCTTGCCGATCTCCTCGTAGAAGCGCGGGCCGCGCTCGGCCTTCACCGTGTCGCCGCCCTTCTTCCCGATCTCCTCGTAGAACTTCCGACCGCGCTCGGCCTTCACGGTCTCACCGCCCTTGCGGCCGATCTCCTCGTAGAACTTCCGTCCCCGGGTCTCGCGAACGCGCACACCGCCTTTGCGTCCTGCCTCCGAGACGGTCATCGCGCCCTTGCTGCCAGCCTTCTTCTCATCAGCCTTCTTCTCGTCAGCCATGTGTCGCCCTCGCGTCCTCCAAGACGGCCTTGCTCTTTCCCGATCGTCGCAGTGCCCGAGCGAGTACATGCCGCGCGATCGGCTCCGCCATGTCTTCCCCGGTCGCCTCCAGGATTCCCTGCCAGCTGGGGTTCCCGTTCACCTCGATGACCTGGGGCCCGCGCGGGCCCCTCACGACGTCGACGCCGGCCCAGTCGAGCCCGAGCGCCCGCGAGGCAGCGACGGCCATCTCCTCGATCTGAGGATCGCGACGTACCGGCCTGACCTGCGCGCCCCGAGATACGTTGGCAACGATGGCGCCGTCTTGCGCGACCCGTTCGATGGCTCCCGCGACGTTTCTGCCCACGACGAAGAGCCGGAGATCCCGACCGGGGTTTGGAATCCAACCCTGGAGGTAGGCAGCGCCGTCCCGTTCGAGCCGCTCCACCACGCGCTTGCGTCCAGCGCGATCCGCGGAGACGAGCTCGACGCCCTCGCCGAGGGATCCCGCCACCGGCTTCAGGACCGCGCGCCCTATCCAGGAGAGCGCGTCGAGCGCGGCGCGCCGCGTCTGGGCGACCGCGCACGGAGGCGTCGGAACGCCGACGCGCGACAGGAGCCACGACGTGCGGAGCTTGTCCTGCGCTCCGAGGAGCGCGTCGATGCGATTCACGACGAGTGTTCCCGACTCCTCGAGCGCGCGGTAGCACTCGAACTGCAGGTCGGCGTCGCCGGTGCGTCCCAGTCCCCTGACGAGCAGCACCGCGTCGAACGCGCTGATCTCGACGCGACCCGCGCGGAGCGAGAAGCCGTCGTCGCCGACGCGGGCGGCGAGCTCGGCAGGGTCGACCGTGATCGCGACGCCGTGCCTGGAGCAGGCGGCGAGCAGGCGCCGGCTGTGCCAGTCTTCCTCGGCCCATGCGGTCACGAGCCCGAACCTGATCTCGCCGCGCTTCTCCAACGGTCGCTTACCTCCTCCTCCACCAGCCGCCCGGGGCAAACGCTGGCCACGCAGGGCCGGGTGAGCAAGGGGGCGCCAGATGGAGGTTTTTTTCGAATTACGCGGGGCTGGGGCCGGTGCGCACGTTCTGGAGGGGGCGCACGCTGGCGAGCACGTGACCGCGCCCGGCGAGCAGCGGTCGCCTATGAGCGCGCGAGCGCAGCCTGGATCGCCGCCTCGACGCGCTCGGCGCTCTCTCCGTGGAGGCGCGCGCCGTTGGGACCGCGCACGTAGAACGCGTCGGCGGCGCGGTGGCCCTCGGTCGAGATCCGCGCGAGGTCCACGCTCACGCCGAGCTGGTGGAACGTGCTCGCGAGCGTGTGCAGCAGGCCGACGCGATCGGCCGTGAAGACGTCGACGACGCTGTACGATCGCGCGCTGTCGTTGTCGATCACGACCTTCGTCGCGACGCGCGGCAGCGGCTTCGTGAGCAGCGGAGAGTGCTTCGGCAGCTTCTGTCGGAGCAGATCCTCGAGCGACACCTCGCCCGACAGGACGCGACGCAGATCGGCGCGCGCGGCGCGACCGCGCTGCGGCTCGACGGGGCCGTCCTCCGGTCCGCGCACCTCGAAGAGGTCGAGCGCGCGAGACGCAAGCCACCCGAGCGCCTCGTCGGGCGGCGTGGAGAAGACCTCCGCGTCCTGGATGTCGATGCGGTTCGCGGCGAGGACTCCCGCGATGATCGCGAGCAGGCCCGGCCGGTCTGGCGCCGTGATCGCGAGCTCGGAGTACTGTTCGTCGTGGCGGTGGGTCAGCGCCGTCGCGAAGGGCAGCTGGCGTCCGAGCTCGAGCAGCCGCAGGTGCCGCGGCGCGAGCCGCGGGTCGACGGTGATGAAGTAGCGCGCGGGCATCGCCTGCATGAAGCGGCTCGCGAGCGGATCGCGCTGTGGGCGCTCCGCCAGGGCGGCCCAGACGCGGCTGCGCCCGTACGACTCCGCCGTGCCCGGCACCGGCCGGCGGAGCCCGCCCTCCGACTCGAGCACCGCGCGCGTCTTCTCGTAGAGCTCGCGCAGCAGCCGGGCCTTCCAGTCGGTCCAGGTGCCCGGGCCGACCGTCGCCACGTCCGCGTAGGTCAGGAGGTACAGCATGTCGAGCCGCTCGGCCGAGCCGCACTCCTCCGCGAACGAGTGGATGAGGTGCGGATCCGAGAGGTCGCGCCGCTGGGCGATGGCATTCATGCGCAGGTGCTTCAGGACGAGCCACTCCACGTCGGCGGCGTCGGCAGGGTCGACGCCGAGCCGCACGCACGCGGGCGCCGCGATCTCCGCGCCGCGGGCCGAGTGGTCCTGCCCTGCCCCCTTGCCGATGTCGTGGAACAGCGTGCCGAGGTACAGCGGCAGCGGGCGCGCGAAGCGGCGCGCCAGCTCGCCGAGCACCGGCTCGTCCACGTCGCCGTTGCGCAGCGCGAACAGCCGCCGCACCGCGAACAGCGAGTGAACGTCGACGGTGTACACGTGGTAGACGTCGATCTGCCGGCGCGCGGTGACGCGCGCGAACTCCGGCAAGATCCGCGGCAGCACGCCGAGCTGGTGCATCACGGTGAGGAAGCGGCCGCGCGTCCCCGGGCGGACGAAGCAGGCCAGCAGCTCCTGGTTCAGCTCGGGGTCTCGCGCCGCGCTCGCGGGCAGCTCCGCCGCCGCGGCGGTGGCGAGGTCTCGCGCGTACGGGTGCAGTTCGAGGTTCTCGCGGTCGAGCGTCGCGAACAGCCGCACGAGCGCCGCCGGCGACCGCTTGAAGGCCTGCGGGTCCGCGACCGTGAGACGGCCGCGGAACACCTTCAGCTCGCCGCCGGGCAGCGTCCACCCGTCCTTGTCGGCGGTCGCCGCGGCCTCCGCGCCGGTCATCGCAGCAGGCGCCGGCACGCGCCGCCACCCCGTGGCGTTCTGCGGCTCGAGCGCGCGGTCGACGATCGCGTCGCACGCGACGAGCACCGTCTTCGCGGCGAGGTAGTAGTGGCGCATGAACTGCTCGGCCGCCGTGCCGTCCTCGCCGTCGTGGTAGCCCAGGAAGGCGGCGACCTGCGGCTGCACGTCGAAGGTGAGCTGGTCCACCTTGCGGCCGGACTGGTAGTGGAGCTCGTTCCGGACGCGCCAGAGGAAGTCGCGCGCGCGGCGCAGCTCGCGGATCTCCCGCTCGGGGAGGAGCGCGCGGGAGAGCAGCTCGGAGAGGCCGGAGACCTTGAAGCGGGCGCGGGCGATCCAGAGCGCGGACTGCAGATCCCGGAGCCCGCCCTCCGACTGCTTCACGTTCGGCTCCAGGAGGTACAGCGAGTCGCCGAACTTCTCGCGCCGCTCGCGCATCTCGCGGATCTTGTCGGCGACGAACTCGTCCA
>DASSQI010000175.1:0-2605 GCA_035702585.1 Anaeromyxobacteraceae bacterium | reverse complement strand
TCGACCGCCCGGACGTGATCCTGCTCGACGTGATGATGAGCTGGATCGACGGGTTCGAGCTCTGCCGGGCCATCAAGAAGAACGCGTCGTTCGCCGAGATCCCGGTCATCTTCATCAGCGCGCGGAAGAGCGTCGAGGACGAGCGCGCCGGGCTCGAGGCCGGCGCGTGCGAGTACTTCACGAAGCCGCTCGACATGGACCGGCTCGTCGCGCGGCTGCGAGAGATCCTCGACGCCCGCGCCACCGCGGCGGCAGCCCCGGCGTGACGCCCGAGCCACCCTTCAACCTTCGTTGAAGGGTGTGGTAGAAGGGGCCCCCTTGGACGCCTTTCCCATCGAGGACCACCTCCGGTCCGTGGCCGCGCGCGTGGAGGCCCAGCTCGCGGCCGTCTGCGAAGACGCGCGCCGCGCCGGCCCCTCCCGACTCGCGGAGGCGATCGCCCACGCGCTGCTCGGCGGCGGCAAGCGCCTCCGCCCCGCCCTCGCGCTCGCCGCCGCGGCGGCGGCCGGCGGCGACGCCTCCGACCGCTCGCTCGCGATGCGGTTCGCGGTCGCGCTGGAGATGATCCACACCTACTCGCTCGTGCACGACGACCTGCCGTGCATGGACGACGACGACCTCCGTCGCGGCCGGCCCACCGTGCACAAGGCCTTCGACGAGGCGACGGCGGTGCTCGTGGGCGACGGCCTGCAGGCGCTCGCGTTCGCGCACCTCCTCGCCACCGCCGAGCCGCGCGCGCCGGAGCTCGCGCTGCTGCTCGCCCGCGGCGCCGCGCGGATGGTGGAGGGGCAGGCCATCGACGTCGAGGCCGAGGGCCGCTCGCTCGGGCTCGACGAGGTCCACGACCTCATGGCGCGCAAGACCGGCGCGCTGCTGCAGGCGGCGGTGCTCGGGGGCGCGCGCGCCGCCGGCGCGCCCGAGGAGCCGTTCCGCACCGCCGGCGCGAAGCTCGGGGTCGCGTTCCAGATCGCCGACGACCTGCTCGACCTCGAGAGCGACGCCGCGACGCTCGGCAAGCGCGCGGGCAAGGACGCCGCGCTCGGGAAGGCCACGGTGCCGTCGATCGTGGGCGCAGGGGAGGCGCGCCGCCGGGCGGAGGCGCTCACCGCCGAGGCGCTCGAGGCGCTCGCGCCCTTCGGCGCGCGCGCGGAACCGCTGCGCGCGCTCGCCCGCTTCGTCGTGTCCCGCAGGAGGTGAGAGATGGCCCCGCTGCTCGACCGTATCGACGCTCCGCTCGACGTGAAGCGGCTCCCGCTGGAAGACCTGCCGCTCCTCTGCCGCGAGATCCGCGACGAGATCATCGCGACCTGCGCCCGGAACGGCGGCCACCTCGGCTCGTCGCTCGGCGCGGTCGAGCTCGTGGTCGCGCTGCACCGCGTGTACGACTCGCCGCTCGACAAGCTCGTGTTCGACGTGGGCCACCAGGCCTACGCGCACAAGCTGCTCACCGGCCGGCGCGAGCGGTTCCGCACCATCCGCACGGCGGGGGGGCTCGCCGGGTTCCCGGAGCGCGCCGAGTCGGAGCACGACGCCTTCGGGGTCGGCCACGCGTCGACCGCCGTCTCGGCCGCCCTCGGCATGATCGAGGGGATGCGCCGCAAGCGCGAGGAGGGGCGGGTCGTCGCCCTCGTCGGGGACGGCGCGCTCACCGGCGGCGTCGCGTTCGAGGGGCTGAACCAGGCGGGCTACCTCAAGTCGAACCTGCTCGTCGTGCTGAACGACAACGACATGTCGATCTCGCCGAACGTCGGCGGGCTGTCGGAGTGGTTCACCAAGAAGTTCGCGAGCCGCACGTTCGGCAACTGGAAGCGCGCGACGAAGGAGATCCTCCAGCACCTGCCGCGGGGGAAGGACGCCATCGCCGCCCTCCGGCACGCGATCGACGCGACCAAGGTCCTCGTGTCGCCGGGCATCTTCTTCGAGGGGCTCGGCTTCCAGTACGTCGGCCCCGTCGACGGGCACGACGTGATCGGCCTCGTGCAGACCTTCCAGAAGCTGCGCGCCAGCGACGGCCCGATCCTCCTCCACGCGATCACGACGAAGGGGAAGGGCTACGCCCCGGCCGAGGACGACCGCGCCACCCGCGGGCACGCGCTCTCGTTCTTCGACGTCGCGACCGGCAAGCCGATCGCGAAGAAGAGCGGCGGCCCCAAGGCCTACACCGACCTCTTCGCCGAGGCGCTCTGCGCCGAGATGGAGAAGGACAAGCGGGTCGTCGCGATCACCGCCGCGATGCTCGAGGGCACCGGCCTCGTGAAGTGCAAGCAGTGCTTCCCGGAGCGGACCTACGACGTGGGCATCGCGGAGCAGCACGCGGTGACCTTCGCCGCCGGGCTCGCGTGCGAGGGGCTGCGTCCGGTCGTCGCGATCTACTCCACCTTCCTGCAGCGCGCGTTCGACCAGATCATCCACGACGTCGCGCTCCAGGAGCTGCCGGTCACGTTCGCGCTCGACCGCGGCGGCCTCGTGGGCGCCGACGGCAAGACGCACCAGGGCGCGTTCGATCTCTCGTACCTCCGCTGCATCCCGAACATGGTCGTCGCCGCGCCGGCCGACGAGAACGAGCTCCGGCACGTGCTCGCGACCGGCCTCGCGCACGACGGCC
>DASSQI010000174.1:0-10280 GCA_035702585.1 Anaeromyxobacteraceae bacterium | reverse complement strand
TGAAGGCCACCGTGGCGGCGGCGACCGGCGACACGGCGGCCGCCGAGCAGGCCCGGGTCGAGGCGGCAGCGCTCGGGACCGGCGACACCGTGTTCGGCGTGCCCGGGCCGGCGTCTGCGTAGAGGAACGAGCGGGCGACGGAAACGGACGCCGAATAGGACCAACGACATGCTCGACACCCTGACCCGCACCTCGGAGAACGATCCGATCGAGATCCACTTCGTATCCGCCGACGCGCACGGGCTGCCCGGCCGGCTCGGCATCACCTACGCGCCCGGGAAGTGCGGACAGGGCCCCTACGCGAGCTGGGATCGCGACCTCGAGAAGGACCTCGCGCGCCTTCGTCACGAGTACGACGCGAAGGTGCTCGTCTCGCTCATAGAGAAGTTCGAGATGCACCGGGTGAGCATTCCCACGCTGCTCGAGTCGGTGAAGCGCGCCGGGATGAAGTCGATCTGGTTCCCGATCCCCGACGTGTCGACGCCGCACACCGTCGATGCGCCGATCCCCGTCGTGAACGAGATCATCGAGCACCTGCGCGACGGAGACACCGTCGTCGTTCACTGCATGGGCGGCTTCGGGCGCGCCGGGACGATCACCGCGTGCGTCCTCGCCGCGCGCGGCGTCGATCCGGATCGTGCCGTCGAGATCGTCCGCGCCGCCCGGCCGGGCGCCCTCGAGACGCGGTCCCAGGTCGACTTCGTCGGCCTGTTCGCGAAGGCGTGGCGCGACGCCAGCCGGACGTAGGCGCCCACTCGCGCTAAGCAGTGGGCCTGATGTTGTGGTTCATCCTGAAGAAGTTGTCGGGGTCGTACTGGTTCTTCAGCGCCACGAGCCTTTCGCGGACACCCGACGGATATGCCTGCATGATCGCTTCCGGGCCGGACTCTCCCGCGTAGTTCACGTACACCACGTTGGCGAGCGACGGCTGCAGATCGGACCAGAGCCCGCGCAGCCACGCGATGTTCCGGTCGTCATCGGCGGGGTCCCGCCAGGCGGAGATCACGACGAGGTTGTACGTCCAGCTTCGGTGGCCGTACGCGGTCTCCGCGTCGCCAACGCGGCTGATCGCTCCGCCGCCATTGTGGTCCAGGATCATGATGGTCCGCGGAGACGGCACACGCGCGAAGTGCTCCACGAGCACGTCGATCGCCTTGTCGTCGAGATCGCGCAGGAAGTTGGATTTCCAGTAGTTGCGCAGCCCCGGCGGCAAGAGGAAGTCCGCGGCGCGCTGCGCGGCGCTGTACGGCATCACCGTGACGAGGTCGGCGATGGGGGGTCCGAACTCCCGGATCGGCTTCAGGAACGCCTCGCCGTCGCCGATCGGTCCGGCCCAGCACACCGCCGGCGTGATCAGCTGCGCGCCGTGCAATGCAGGCGGGAACTCCGGCGTCTCGGGACCGGTGAAGAAGATGACCCCCCACGTGAGGTCGTCCGGCGCTCGCGGCACGTTCTCGCGGAACAGCCGCAGCACGTCCTTCCCGCGCGTCATCGGGTGGATGATCGGGCCGGCGAGTACGTTCCCGACGGGATGGACACGGAACTCGAAGCTCGTCGCAATCCCGAAGTTCGCGCCGGCGCCGCGGATACCCCAGAACAAGTCGGGATGCTCGGTGGGACTCGCCGTCAGGAAACGGCCGTCGGCGGTCACGACGTCGGCCGACAGGAGGTTGTCCATTGCGAGGCCGTATTTCCGCACCAGCCAGCCGAGGCCGCCTCCGAGGGTGAGGCCCGGCACCCCGGTGACGGAGATGTAGCCGCCCGTCGCGCCCAGACCAAACGCCTGGAGATCGTGGTTCAGCTCGCCCCACGTGAGCCCGGGCTCGGCGCGCGCCGTGCGCTGCGCAGGGTCGATCCGAAGACCTTTCATGCGTGACAGATCGATGACGAGGCCGTCATCGCAGATCGCGTTGCCGGTGACGTTGTGACCGCCGCCGCGCACCGCGACGCAGAGACGGTTCCGCCGAGCGAAGTCGACGGCCGCCAGCACGTCACCGACGCCGGCGCATCGAGCAATCGCGCCGGGATGACGGTCGATCATCGCGTTGTGCAGGCGACGCGCGGCGTCATACCCGGCGTCCGCGGGCCTGATCAACTCGCCACGCAACATCGTCGCGAACCGCTCGAGCTCTCCCGCCTCGAGTGCCGCAACCGGCCGAGTTTCCATGGAGGCCTCCTTGCCGTGCGCCCTTCTTCTACCCGGGCGGCCTCACCGCAGCTGCTCGTTGATCCGCTCCAGCGCCTCTCTCGGCGGCCGCACGTCGGAGTCAGCGAGCGTCGCGAGCGGTTCCTGGACCATCCCGAGCTGATCGGTGAACGCCGGCGCCGCGGGGTTCGCGTAGAGGAGCCCGGTGAGCACCTCGCGCGCCTCCTGCGCCTTGAGGAGCCGCATCACCGCCGCTGACGCGTCGGTCGGGTCGTACGTCTCCTCGAGCTTCCGAAGTCGCAGCTTCGACCCGTCGTGCATCGTCACGTCCACGCTCGTGCCCGGGTCGTACTCGACCGCCACGTCCTCGTACGCTGGGATGAACGACAGCTCCTGCAGCGGCTCGTCGTGCGCCTTCACGTACGCGTACGACTTCGTCGAGCCCTCGTGGTCGTTGAACGTGACGCACGGAGAGATGACGTCGAGGAACACCGTGCCGCGGTGCACGATCGCCGCCTTGAGGAGCGCCGCCAGCTGGCGCTTGTCGCCGGAGAACGATCGACCGACCAGCGTCGCGCCGAGCTGGATCGCGAGCGAGCAGAGATCGATGGGCGGGAGCGCGTTCGGCGTCCCGCCCTTCAGCGTCGAGCCCACGTCGGCGGTGGCGGAGAACTGGCCCTTCGTGAGCCCGTACACGCCGTTGTTCTCGACGACGTAGATCATGGGCACGTTGCGCCGCATCATGTGCATGAACTGCCCGATGCCGATCGACGCGGTGTCGCCGTCGCCCGAGACGCCGATGGCGAGGAGCTCGCGGTTCGCGAGCACGGCCCCGGTCGCGACCGACGGCATCCGCCCGTGCAGCGCGTTGAACGCGTGCGAGCGGCTCATGAAGTAGGCGGTGCTCTTCGAGCTGCACCCGATCCCCGAAAGCTTCGCGACCCGCTGGGGCGGGACGCCGAGGTCGTAGAACGCCTCCAGGATGCGCTCGGAGATGACGTTGTGGCCGCAGCCGGCGCACAGCGTCGAGGTGCCGCCGCGGTAGTCGAGCACCGCGAGCCCGATGCGGTTCACCTTCGGAGCGGTTGAAGTCGTGGTGGCCATGTTCAGCCCTCCAGGGCGGCGATCTCGTCGGTGACGGAGCGCGCGTCGAGCGGAAGCCCGTGGATGTGCGCCACCGGCCGGATGCGCGGCGCCAGCTCCGGCGCGAGGTGCAGCCGGAGGAGCGACGCGAGCTGCGCGTCGCGGTTCTGCTCGACGACGTACACGCGGTCGTGGCGCTCCACGAACCGGTCCACCTCCAGCGGGAACGGATACGCGCGAATCCGCAGGTAGTCGGTCGCGACGCCGCGCTCCTGATGGAGCTGATGGCGGCTCTCGCGTATCGCCGCGTCCGAAGAGCCGAACCCGATGATGCCCACGCGCGCGCCGTCTCCCTCCACGATCGGCGCCGGCACGAGCGTCCGCGCCGTGTCGAGCTTCCGGCGGAGCCGGTCCATGTTCCGCTGGAAGACCTCGGGGTTCTCGCTGTAGCCGGACGCGTCGTCGTGCCCGGTGCCGCGGGTGAAGTACGCCGCGTTGGGACGGTCGGTGCCGGGCAGCGTACGCCAGCCGACGCCGTCCTTGTCCACGTCGGCGTAGCGCTTGAACCCGCCGAGCCGGTCGAGCTCCTCGGCCGAGAGCACCTTGCCGCGGTCGAGCGGCTTCTCCGGATACGGGAGCGGATCCGACATCCAGACGTTCATCCCGAGGTCGAGGTCGGACAGCACGAAGACCGGTGTCTGCAGCCGTTCGGCGAGATCGAACGCGTCGCCCGCCATGGTGAAGCACTCGGCGACGCTCCCGGGGAGCAGCACCACGTGCTGCGTGTCGCCGTGCGACAGGAACGCAGTCGAGAGGAGGTCGCCCTGCGACGTCCGGGTGGGAAGTCCCGTCGACGGCCCGACCCGCTGCACGTCCCAGATCACCGCCGGGATCTCGGCGAAGTAGCCGAGCCCCGCGAACTCGCCCATGAGCGAGATGCCCGGTCCCGAGGTGGACGTCATCGCCCGCGCGCCCGCCCATCCGGCGCCGATGATGACGCCAGCCGCGGCGATCTCGTCCTCCGCCTGGACGACGGCGTACGTCGCGCTGCCATCGGGGCGGTGGCGAAGCTCCTTCAGCCACGAGATCACGCCCTCCGCGAGGGAGCTCGCCGGAGTGATCGGATACCAGGCGAGCACGGTGACGCCACCGAACACGGCGCCGAGCGCGGCGGCGGTGTTCCCGTCCACCAGGATCTTCCCCGCGGTCGCGTCCATCCTCCGGACGACGTGCGGGTCGCGCTTTTCGAGACCGAGCGCGTACTCGAACCCTGCCCGCGCGGCGGCGACGTTCAGCTCGGCCGCCTTCGCCTTCTTCCCGAACACCCTCGCGATCGCCCGCTCCACCTCCGCCTGCTCGATCTCGAACAGGCGGGCGACCACGCCGACGTACGCCATGTTCCTGAGGAGCTTCTTCAGCTTCGGCTCGCGGGTGATCGGCTCCACCACCTTGTCGAACGGGACGACGTAGTGGACGAGATCGTCGCGCAGGTTCGCGACCCCGAGCGGCGCGTCCGAGATGACCGCCGCGCCGGGAGCGAGCGCCAGCACGTCGGCGTTCGCCGACTCGGGGTTCATCTCGACGAGGAGGTCGATCTCCTTCTTCCGCGCGATCCAGCCGTCCTTCGACGCTCGGATCGTGAACCAGGTCGGCAGGCCCGCGATGTTGGACGGGAAGAGGTTCTTCCCCGACACCGGCACTCCCATCTGGAAGAGGGAGCGGAGGAGCACGCTGTTCGAGCTCTGTGAACCGGATCCGTTCGGCGTCGCGATCTGGATGGAGAAGTCGTTGACGGTCACTGCAGCACTTCCGCGCAAATGCTCACCTCTCAGGCATAACCGCGGCGCGGCCGCGCGGCCGAAAGTGGCAATCGGAAATCCAAGTGACACCTCAGAGGGACGCTCTCGTCACCCGAACTGCCGCCGCACCTCCGCCTCGATCTGGGGCGGCAGCGGCCAGAACCCGAGCATCCCGCGACACGGGATCGGAGTCGCGAGCGCGCGCACGTCGGCGAGGAACATCCCGACCGGGCCGATGAACCACGGAGAGGCGAGCGCCTGGGCTGCCAGCCGGGTGTGCGCGGGGTGCTGCGCCGTGATCCGCCCGTCGCCGTCCACCTCCACGAATCCCGTGACCGTCGCCACCCCGACGACGCACCCGCGCTGGAACTCGGCCGGCGCGCTGACGGTGGTCCTCCCGATGATGCCGGCGCGCTCCACCGCGCTCGCGACGTCCTCCGCCTCCGGCTCCTTGAAGCCGGCGTGGATAGCGAACGGCTCGCCGACGATCCCTGCTGGCGGCCGCCAGGTCCGGTTCTCGACCCACTTGCCGGCGTGGAGCACCGCCCACGCCCAGGGCTGTCGCAGCGTCAAAGCTTTCATGTGCGTGCGGTTGCTGCGCGGAGCTTAACCGCGGCGGAGAGCTGGATCCGCCAGGCCCGGGCGCGGACGCGGCTTGTCCGTGGGGCAGCGTAGAATCGCAGCCATGGTGAAGGCGCGCTTCAAGGGCCTCTCGAAGTCACGGTTCTGCTACGGGCTCCAGTGCCTGCGGCAGCTCTGGTGGCGCGTGCACGAGCCCGATGCGCCCGAGCTCGTCGCGCCGCCCTCGCTGCAGGTCGTCTTCGAGCGCGGGCACCGCGTCGGCGAGCTCGCCCAGGCGGAGTTCCCGGGCGGGGTCCTCGTCGGCCGCGAGTACTGGGAGACGCCCGAGAAGATCGCCGACACTCGCGCCGCACTGCAGGCGAACGCCCCCGCCATCTACGAGGCGAGCTTCTCCGCCGACGACGTCTTCGTCGCGGTGGACGTGCTCGACCGCCGGGTGGGCGGCCACTGCATCGTCGAGGTGAAGTCCACGCTCGACGTGAAGGAGCAGTTCATCCCGGACGTCGCGATCCAGCTCCACGTCGCGCGCAGGTCGGGGCTCGACGTCCGTCGCGCCGAGGTCATGCACCTCAACCGCGCCTGCCGCTTCCCCGATCTCTCGAACCTCTTCGTGCGCGAGGACGTGACCGCGGCCGCCGAGGAGTTCCTGCCGGAGATCCCGGGCCACCTGCGGCGCATGAAGGACGCCCTCGACGGCGACCTTCCGCCCGCCGTGCCCGGCCCGCAGTGCTCGTCACCGTACGAGTGCCCGTTCGTCGGCCGCTGCTATCCGGCGGTATCCGAGGATCACGTGTCGAGGCTGTACAAGGCGCGGAGCGCCGTCGAATCGCTCCTCGCGCGCGGCGTCGAGTCGATCCACGACGTCCCCGACGACGCCGAGCTGCCGGTCATCGCGGCGCGGCAGGTTCGCGCCGTCAAATCGGGCGAGGTCGTCGTCGGACCGGGTCTCGCGGCCGCGCTCACACGGCTGGCGCCGCCGATCGCGTTCCTCGACTTCGAGACCATCAACCCCGCCGTCCCGGTCTGGAACGGCTGCAGCCCGTACGCGCAGGTCCCGGTGCAGCTCAGCTGCCATCTCGCCGGACCGGGCGGCGTCATCCGGCACTTCCAGCACCTCGCCGACGGACCCGGCGACCCCCGGCCCGCCATGGCGGATGCCGTCGTCGAATCGTGCACCGGTGCGAGGACCGTCGTCGCCTACAACGCGAGCTTCGAGCGGCGCTGCATCGAGCACCTCGCGGAGCGCGTGCCATCCCGGCGCGGCGCGCTGCTCGAGGTGGCGAGCCGCCTCGTCGACCTGCTCCCGATCGTCCGCGAGAACGTCTACCACCCGAAGTTCGGCGGCAGCTTCAGCATGAAGGCGGTCGCGCCCGCGCTCGTCGACGACCTCAGCTACACCGAGCTCGCCATCGGCGACGGCGGGACCGCGTCGGCTGCGCTCGAGTCGCTCCTCCTGGCCGACGACCGGCTCGCCGACGGTGACCGCGAACGCCTCCGCTCGCAGCTCCTCGAGTACTGCGGCCAGGACACGCTCGCGATGGTGGAGGTCGTCGAGCGGCTGCGGCAGCTCGCGGCGTGAGCGTGGTCCCGCGCCGCCAGCGCGAGGTGCCCGTACTACGAGCGCGTAAGTTAGACAGCACCGGTTTGCTTCCTCTCGGGAGCGTTTGCGCGCCTGATCGCTGATTGCAGGCCCGGATACAGAGCGCCCCCTCGGGGGCTTCTTGGCGGCGCTGCTCCAGGGGTCTAGGGTTTCGCTCCTTACGCAACCGTAAGTTATGCGACGGGCGCGAAGCCGCGCGCGGGGCACGAGGAGGGATCGCCATGGCAGTCCGCAGCACGCCTCCGCTGGACGGTCAGACGATCCACACCGCCGTGGCCTCCGGGCGCGCGCTCCTGATCCAGGGCGGCATGGGCCTTCATGTCTCGGACGGCCTCGCCGGGAAGGTCGCGGGCGCGACGAGTACGAGGTTCCTCTGCGCGGGGACGATCTCGGCGGTCGGGAAGACCCCCGAGATGCTGCGGCGTGAGATTCGCCGTGCGAAGGCGGACGCGCCTGGCGGCTACTTCGGCGTCAACGTCATGGCGGCGATCAACCACCAGGACTTCGCCGATCTCGCCCACACCGCCCTCGAGGAAGGCGTGAGCTTCCTGGTACAGGGCGCTGGGATCTCGCGAGAGGTGATCCGCTGGTGCCGTGAGGCTGCGACGCCCTTCGCCGGGATCGTCTCATCGGGGCGGCTCGCCGCGATGTACGAGAAATGGGGCGCCGACTTCCTCGTCGCCGAGGGCGCCGAGGCGGGCGGCCACATCGGCGACATCGATCATCCGCTGGGAGTCCTCCTCGATGACGTCCGGCGCTCGTCGAGCCTGCCGGTGATCGCCGCCGGCGGCATCGACGCCGCTGACATCGCGGCGCTGCTGATGCGCGGCGCGGCGGGCGTGCAGCTCGCCACACGATTCATCGCCTGCGCCGATGGAGACAGCGCCCCTGCGTTCAAGTCGATGCACCTCTGCAAGACGGCCGACGACGTCACCGTGATCACGAGCTGCGTGAAGGGGATGAAGGCGCGGGCGATCCGGAACGCGTTCACCGACGCGCTCGCGGCCGGGCAGCGGTTCCCGCCCAGGTCGAAGGCCTGGTTCTTCGGGAAGGAAGGCTACCGGGGCCGGACGAAGGCATGCATCGAGTGCCTCGCCGAGGGGCTCTGCAAGTGTCGCGCGAGCGGCTTCCGCGAGAGCTTCTGCATCACCGACGCGCTGCTGCGCGGCGCGATCCTCGGAGACACCGTGCGCGGCCTTTTCTACACGGGCCAGAGCGTCACCCGGATCCCGGAGCGAGCCGTGGAGCACCTGGGGTCCGTTCGGGAGATCGTGTCCAGCATCGACGCGGCCTTGGACGCGCTGCTCCCGCCGGCAGGCCTCGCGATGTCACGCTGCGCGCCGTAGCAGGCGCCCCGGATCGAGCCGCGAATGGACGTCTGCTCTCGCTGCGGTGCACACCGCCGAACCGTCGGCGAATCCGTCGTGTGGGTGGGCGCCGAGCCCGGTGACGACCCGCTGCCGCAAGTCGAGGATGCGGCGTCTGCCCTCGACGGCTGGTGCCCTGCGTGCCGGGGACGGCTCACTCCAGTCGGCGCGACGCCGTCCGCGCACGCGTGGCGCTGGTGGCGCAGACCGCCTCCGTCACGGTGAGCTCCGCGGCTTCGAGCGCGGGCCCCGCGCGTCGGCGAGCTCGCCCAGGTGGAGTCGCCGTCAGCGCTGGCGGCGCTCAAGACCCAAGCGAAGAGCTTGAGCTCTGCTACGGCACCTTCTCCGGGAACAACCCCGGCATCCAGCGAGACGCCAGGGCGGCGGGGAACGCGAGCCGCAGCGGCGCGCGCGGCGCGTCGGACGTGACGACGCCACGCTTCACGAGCTCCGCCACGGTACGGCGTCCGTGACGATCGGTGATGCCGAGCAGGTGCGCCACGTCCGCGCGCGGGAGCTCCCCGCGGAAGAGAATCGCCTCAAGGACGTTGGGGGCCTTCGCCGGGAGCTGCCCGACCTGCACCTCTTCGTTGGCCCAGAGCATGACCCGCGCACGTAGGCGGTTCGGCTCGACGAGGCCCTCCATGAACATCACCTGGTCGATGCACGTCTCGAGGAAGAAGCGCGTGAAGCGCGCCAGCTCCTCCTCGCTCAATGCGCCGCGTCCGTCGAGGTCGTTGCGCCTCGGCACATCGCAGCTCTGGAGGTGCGCCTTGTACGCAGCGACGTTGCGCGCGAGCCCACGCGAGATCGACCAGATCCCGCCGGAGTCCAGCGCGTCCAGCAGCAGCGCGTCGGACATCATCCGCGCGACGCGCCCGTTGCCGTCGAGGAACGGGTGAATCCACAGCAGGCGGTGGTGGGCGGCTGCGACGGCGACGATCGAATCGGCCTTGCCGAGCGCGCCGTAGACCTCCTCGAACCGCGCGAGGAACCGCGGAATCGCACCGGCGGTGATCGCGACGTGGTTCCCGACCTTGACGTCGCGCCGCCGCAGCTCTCCCGGCGACACCTTCACGCGCTCGTGCGCATCGGGGTCGTCCACCCAGAGCAGCTCGTCGGGCAATAGCTCGCAGAACCGGCGGTGAATCTCCCGGATCGCCCCCTCGCTCGCGGCTCGCCCGCTCACTCCGCCTGCATCGATCCATTGCTGGACCTCGATGTGAGCCTTGGCCTCGAGCTGCAGCTCCCGCTTCCGCGCATCCGTGGCGTAATCGTTTCGAAGCGCCCGTTCGATGTCGATCGGATGCGTGTAATGCCCCTCGATAAGGTTGCTGTAGTAGCAGTTCATCGAGCGAACGAGATTGCTCAGTGCCGACCGGACGCCGTCGGGAAGGCTCCGCCTGAACCCGGCGGCGCGCGCCGCGAGATCCACGGCCAGGTCGGTGAGCCCAGGTCGATGACGGGAGCCCTCAGTGACGAGGAGAGGCTCCATCATTGCGGGCGACTCTCCTCGATCGGCGTTCGTGACGTCCGCTTTCATGTCCGGATCCAGGACCGGCGAGCTGCACGCGCAAGCATGCGTCCTTATTACCACCGATCCTTCGACACGACCAAGGACTGTCCCGCCCCATGTCCGCTAGCGTGTCCGTTGCCGCTCGACCGCCTCCCGATGCGCCCCGCGGGCTCTGGGCGCGCGCGGC
>DASSQI010000173.1:0-19290 GCA_035702585.1 Anaeromyxobacteraceae bacterium | reverse complement strand
AGGTGCGAGATCTCGTGCGCCAGCGCCGCAGCGCGCTCGTCCTCGTCGAGGAGATCGAGCGCGCCGCGCGACACCGCCAGGCTGTGCAGGCGCACTCCGGTGCAGAAGAACGCCGGGACGGGGTTCTCGACGAAGCGGACGGCGGGGGCGCGGACCCCCAGCCTCGCGCAGATCCGCTCGATCTCGGAGATGAGGCCGGGCGGAGGCGCGGCGCGCGCGGTGCGCGGACGCCGTCGCAGCAGCGGGCGCACGTCCAGCGTGAGCAGCGCGACCCCGCACCCGACGAGCGCGAAGAGCCAGATCCAGAACAGCGACGGCGCCGAGAAGAACTGCACGTCCTCCCAGCGCCGCGCCGTGAAGATCGCCCACCCGTCGCGGAACTCCTCGCTGGTCCGACCGCTCCACCCGAGCACCAGCAGCGGAGACACGACGAGCGGCTGGACCAGGGCGATGAGCCTCAGGACCAGCCGCTCGGAGGGAGCGTCGACCCGCCAGTGGCGGATCAAAGCCTCTACGGCCAGCGCGGCGACGAGCGCGTGGACGATCGATTGCGCGAGGAGATCAACCCACCTTTCGCTCGGCATGCTGCGCTTCGCCGTGACCGCGGCCGTGACCGCCGTGGCTCTCGGCGAGGAGCTCCTCCACGGTCTTGCCCTCGATGCGCGCCAGCTCCATCGGATGCTCGTGGAGCATGCGCTCACGGCTGATCTTGCCAGTGAAGATGGCCGTGTCGAGCGGAAACACCTCGGGCGCGAGGACCGAGTTGAACATGTGCCAGATGGCGATGACGAGGAACGCCATGAGGCCCTCGTTCGAGTGCATCATCTTGGCCGCGGGGACGAGCTCGCCGGGCAGCACCCGGGTGAAGAAGGTCGGGAAGAACAGCACCAGACCCGAGAACACCATGATGATGCTGCCCATCACGACGCCCCAGTACTCGAACTTCTGCTTGTACTCGAAGCGATCGTACAGCGGGTGCTTGTCGGTGACGCCCAGGTAGTACTTGAGCGTGCCGATCGCGTCCTCGAAGTCCTTGCGCGTCGGGATCATCGACAGGCGGACCTTCTTGCCCGCGATCGACCCGAGCCCGAACCCGAAGTGGATCACCGTCGCGACGGCCATGATGACGCCGCACGTGCGGTGGATGAGCCGCGCCGTGTCGACGCCGCCGAACAGGTCGAGGAGGCGAGGAGCCCAGCTCGCCGTGTAGAACTTCTGCGCCAGGCCCGTCGCGCAGAGCAGCACGAACACGACGAGGTTGACCGCGTGCTCGACGCGCTGGCGGTTGTTGAATCGGACGATGTACTCGCTCATCGGTTCACCACGATGCGCCACACGTGCAGCGCGATCTGCAGGACGAGGCCCCCGATCATGAACGGGATGAGGACCTTGTAGAAGAGCTGCACCATGTAGACGACGCTGGCCTTCTCCCAGCTCGGCTCGTAGTGCGACATCCAGCTCTTCGGGAAGTTCTCGTTCGCGTCGGCGTGGCACTTCTGACACGTCTTCACGAGGTTCGCCTGGAGCGTCTTGGAGGACGGATCCTTGGAGCTGGCGATGTCGTGGACGCCGTGGCAGTCGGTGCAGGTCGCGGCGAGGCGGCCGTTCTCGGGCGCGTTCCGCTTCTGCAGCGTCGCCGACATGCCGTGGAAGTCGGCGAGGTACGTGTCCACCACCTTCGTGGAGAGGCCGTACTTGCCCATCATCTGGGGGTTGGTGTGGCAGCGCCCGCAGATCTGCGGCGTGTCGAGCGCGAACTTGCCGTTGCGCGGATCGACGATGTCGTGGGCGCGGTGGCAGTCCGTGCAGACCGGCACGTCGGCGCTGCCCTTCGCGAGCGCCGCGCCGTGGACGCTCTTGCGGTAGATCTCGTTCTCCTTGCCGTGGCAGCGGGCGCAGGTCTCGGAGATCCGGGCGCGCGGCTCCGCCGCCTTGCTGATGTCGTGGAACCCGTGGCAGTCCACGCACAGCGCGGCCTTCTTGTTGCCCTTCGCGAGCTCCGCGTAGTGCACGCCGTCCAGCGCCTTCGTGTACGTGTCGAAGTGGCAGGACTTGCACTGCTCGTAGTACGCGACCGTCACGTCACGCCGCGTCTGGAACGGCTTCGAGTCGTGCGGATAGTCCTTCTTGTCCGCGTGGCAATCCGTGCAGCGCAGGTCGCCGCCGTGGACCGACTTCGCGAACACCGCGACGTCCACGAAGACGTCGAGCTTCTCGCCACTCGGAAGGTCGATCGGAGAGACCGACGACGGGTCGCCATGGCAGCCGAGGCAGTCGTCCTGCTCGGCCGGAATCGCGGCCCACGCAGGGGCAGCCGCCGTGAACAACACCAACAGTAAAATTCGCCTCGCCAGCACCATGCCTCGGACCCCTTGGATGATGATCGGCCCCCTTCGGGCGTCGAGGATTTCTACGCGGTCGCGGGGCCCGTTGTCCATGCACGGTGATGGGCTAAGTCGTGCGAATGACTGCTCTTTGCGATTGACCTGGCGCAATTTCTGCTCGGACGTCGCGAAAAATACGCCCGTATGGCCTGATTGGCGTCAAGACAAAGCGACATCCGCCGACCTGCACGCAGATTTCGCGTGCTGACCGGCGCCGGGCGGGCGATTGGCGCCGTTTGGGCCGCGACGATTTGCCGCAGCCATAAAGAGTGAAGCCGGCGCCCGGGAGCGCCGGCTTCACAATGTACCAACGTCCGGGCTCGATCAAACCCGGTGGGCGGCGTTGGGCGCGAGGAACGCGCGCGCCAGCGTCTGCCACTCGTCGCGAGACAGGAACGTGTGCGGCGGCGCGACGAACTCGCCACCGTCCGCGGCTGCGACGCCGAGCTGCAGCTCGAGGCGCCGCGTGAGGCGGCTCTCCTCGTCCTTCAGCCACTTCCTCGCGGCCTCGCCCGTGGGCAGCGTCGACCACCGCTGGTCCTCGGTCTCCACCACGAAGAGCCACCCGCCCGAGTAGGTCTGCTTCTTCACGAGCGACGGGTCGCGCGCCACGGCGCTGTTCACCGCCACGACGGTCCCCTCGAGCGGCGAGGCGATCCGCGCCTCGCGATCGCCGCAGGAGATGATCGCGGCGGTCGCTCCCGCCCTGACCTTCGAGCCCGGAGCGGGCAGCTGGACCGACACCGCCCACGGGAGGATGCGCTGCGCGAGGTCGTCGAGCCCGACCTTCACGCGGTTGCCTTCGTCCTTCAGCCAGGTGTGGCCGGGCGCGTACCGGAGCTCCGGGTCGTACACCAGGCCGCCGGCGGGCTCGAGCCCCTTCACCCGCCGACGCGCCCAGCGCACCCCCCGCTTCACCGCTCCCGCCGCGATCACCGGTACCAGGAGCGCCGCGATCACGAGGAGGACGATGCCCGTCCGCGCCGCGACGCCTGCGACGAACACTCCGACCGTTTCGAGAATCCCGAGGATCGCGTTCATGGCTGCCCCCCTACTGGTGACACATCGAGCAATCGTCGAAGCCGAACGCCGCCTTCCCGTGGCAGGCGCCGCACTGAGCGCCCTTCTCCATGCGGGCGTGCGTGATCGGGGTGCCGTCCGCCGTCGCGGCCTTCTCGAGGATCTTGAAGTCCCCCGGGTGGCAGGTCGTGCACGCGGGCTTCTTCGAGTCCACGTGGCTCGAGTGGCTGAACGTCACCTTCCCCGGGCTCCCCTCTCCCTGCGGGATGACCTGGTCCGCCGGGAGCTTCTTCAGGTCGGCCGCGGAGGCCGCGGTGGCGAGGCCGGCGCAGAGGAGCATCGCCGCCCACTTCGTCTGGATGCGAGTCTTCATGGCAGCTCCTTGCGGCTACGTGAGGAAGTACTTCCTGGCGAGCGCGTCCCAGCGCTCGGGCTCGAGCTCCTGCGCGATGCCGGACACCGGCGCGCCGCCGTCCTGGAGGACGTGCCCGAGCTCGGGCGAGAGGCGCGCGGCGAGCGACGCGGCGGCGTTGTCGAGCCACGCGCGGGCGGTCTCACCTTCCATGAGCTGCCGCGTGTTGGCCTGCAGCCGCGCCGGGCGGACCTTGAACAGCCAGCCCTGGGTGTACGGCTCCGAGAGGAGCGTCGGGTCCTCGGCGAGCTTCGAGTTCACCTCGGAGACGACGCCGTCCACCGGCGACAGCATCGGGACCGCCTTCTCACCCGCGGCCAGCGCGATGGCCGGGACGCCCTGCGCGACCGGCGCGCCCGGCTTCGGGAGCGCGATCTGCGCGACGCCGCCCACGAGCTTCTGGGCGAAGTCGTCCACGCCGACCGTGACGGAGCCGTCGTCGGCCGCGCGGGCCCAGGTGTGGCCAGGGTGCAGCCACACGCCGGTCGGGATCTCGAACCAGCCGTGCGCCTCGGGCTGCTTCGCGGGGGCTGCGGCGTGCTTCGCCTTGGGCGTCTCGGCCTCGGCGCGGGCCTCCATCACGGCGCGCTTGCCGCCGTTGACGAACTTCCACCAGCCGATGAACGCCACCATGTAGCCGACGGCCAGGAGGTACTCTGCGTTCTTTGCCGCGTAGAGCGACAGGAATTCGTGTGTCATGGCGTCCTCCTAGTACTCGCTGCCGCGATAGCTGGAGTGCTCCCCCAGGATCGGCATGCGATTGACGATGAACCGGAAGGCGACGACGCCCAGCGCGACGAGGCCCACCGAGACCCCGACCTCCATGAGCGACGGCACGTACCTGACGGCGGACGGCAGCTTCCAGTTGAAGGCGATGACCGAGACGTTCAGGCGGTTCAGCGCGATGCCGAGCACGCCGAGCACCGAGCCGATGCGCACGAACTTCACGTTCATGTTGCGCGCGCCGTACGCGAAGAGGAGCGCGGGCAAGAGCACGAACCCGAGCATCTCCACGGCCCACCACGCGCCCCAGCCCGTCAGGATGTGGCCCCAGGCGTGGTTGTCGACGACGCCCTGCAGCTTCAGGAAGAAGTAGGCGAAGAAGATGATCGCGCCGGCGCGGGCGAGCCCGATCTGGAGGCGGTCCACGTCGAAGTGGCTGGTGATGCGCGACGCGAACGCCTTGTGCGACAGCGACCCCTCGAAGAGCACCATCGAGATGCCGGCCATCACCGCGCTGATGAAGAAGAAGATGAAGATGAACTTCGTGTACCAGAGCGGGTGGAGCTTGCCGGGCGCGAGGAGGAAGAGCGAACCGAGCGCCGACTGGTGCATCGTCGAGAAGACCACCGAGAGGATCGTCAGCGGCAGCATGATCTTCATGAGGACGCCGCGGATCCGCTTGAGCCCCAGCCACTCGGTCGTCGGCAGCAGGAACTCGAGGAACAGCACGCTGCTGTAGAGCGCGACGCAGCAGGCGACCTCGAAGAGCGCCGACGTCGTCCCGGGCCGCACGAAGATGAAGACCATGTTCCAGGGCCGGCCGAGGTCGGCGATGAGGCCGACGACCGCGAGCATGTACCCGAGGAACGCCGTGAGCAGCGCCGGACGGACGATCGGGTGGTACGCGTGCAGACCGAAGAGGTGCACCGTCGTCGCGAGCGTGAACCCGCCCGCCGCGAGGACGATGCCCGTCATCATGTCGAAGCCGATCCAGATGCCCCAGGGCGAGTACTGCGAGAGGTTGGTCGTCGCGCCGAGACCGACCGCGAAGCGGTAGACCATGAGCGCGATGCCCATCGCCGCGAGCCCGCCGAGGACCACGTTGGCCGGCGTCGCGAGCGAGCGGACATACTCCTTCACAGTCATCCCGAGGAAGATCTTCTCCTGGACCCACGCCCTCACGGGCGAGGCCGTCGTGACCGCGGCGTTAGCCATGGCGGTCCTCCTTTCCGTGAGCGTTGCCGTTGCCGTGGTCGTCGCCGTGCTCGCCGTGCTCCTTGTGGCGGCCGTTCGCGAAGACGTAGAGGCCCATCAAGAGCGGCGGCCAGAGCGTCATGACGAACGGAGGAACGCTGAGCGCGCCCGAGATGAGGTCGGGGTAGGACGACTTCTCGATGCCGCCGGGCAGGCCGAGCTTCTCGACCGGGACGTCCGTGATGTAGAGCCAGTTCGTGCCGCCGGCCTCGTTCTCACCGTAGATGTGCGGGTGGTACTTGCCCGGGTTCGAGTAGATGCGCGTCTTCGCCAGCTCGAGCAGCTCGCCGCGGTAGCCGAAGGTGAGCGCGCCGGTCGGGCAGACCTCGCCGCACGCCGGCAGCTTGCCTTCCTTCTGGCGCTCGAAGCAGAACGTGCACTTGCGCACGCGCGGCGCGAGCTCGTTGTACGAGTACTTCGGCACGCCGAACGGGCACGCGATCATGCAGTAGCGGCACCCCATGCACCGCTCCGGGCGGTACGTGACGGGCCCCTCGGGCTGCTTCTCGATGCCCTTGATCGGACAGGCCGACGCGCACGCGGGCGAGACGCAGTGCATGCACTGCTTCTTCGCGAACCGCGGCGTGCCGTCGTGGGCGTTCGGGCCGCGGTTCACGACCGTGAACGCGTCCGGCGACGGCTCGCGGGGCGCGTCGAACACCGCGTCACCCTCGGGCGGCGCGGGGTTGTGGTTCGCCTCGGAGCACGCCGCCTCGCACGCGCGGCAGCCGGCGCAGAGCGTCGTGTCGACGAGCATGGAGCGCTCGTTCTCGCCCGGGACGCCGCCCGCCTCCGAGGCGGACGCGGCCGCGGGCCGCGCGAGCATGCCCGCGGCCCCGGTCGCCCCGGCGATCTTCAGGAAGCTTCTTCGGTTCAGCTTCATTTCCCGTCCCCCTGGTCTCGAGCAAACCCGGTTCAGTGCACGCTGGCGGCGACGAGGAAGCCCAGCAGCGGGGTGGCGATGATTGCGATGGCGAACGCGACGATCATGACTGCGCTCCTTTCACTCCTTGGACTCGACAGCTGCTGCGGTGCAGCGGGAACACTGCGTCTCCTCATCCAGCTCACGGACCATCTGCCCCGCCCTCGCCAGCGCCTCGACGAACAGCGGGCAGGTGCCGAACGTCTCGCCATCGCAGTGACTGGCCGTGCTCACGCGGTCGCTCGGGATGAGCTTGCGAACCGGGCTTGCGCGGCAGAACACCATCGTGACTTCGGCGAGGTATGGGCAGGGCATCTGGCGTCTCCTGCCCAACCCCTTCCGCAAGGGTCGCGCCAGATCCCGTGCGCTCCGCGCCGCGGCGTCGCCCGATCGGGAACGCAATGATCACGCGCGGTTGCTCGCCGTTGAATTTCGCAACCGTTCAATCGCGTTCAATCGCGATCGTTGCGGAACTCAACGGCGGAAATCGCCGCTCGTTTCAATTGTCGTGAAATGCCCGCGAGTTGGCCCGCGCGGGGGCCGTGTTGCGGTTCTCAGCGGGCGTTGCGGATCTCAACGCCGCCTTCGGCGGCCGCGTCTTCCTCGCCGGCGCCGCGGCGGAGACCGTACTTCCGGATCTTCTTGTAGAGGGTGACGCGGTCGATCGCGAGGATGCGCGCCGCCTGCGTCACGTTGCCCCCGGTCTGCGCGAGGACGTCCTCGATGTAGTGGCGCTCGACGTCCTCGAGCGTGCCCGGCTGCACCGCCGGCGCCGACGGATCGGACGCGGCGGGGAGTCCCAGGTCGGCGACGTCGATGAGCTTCGTCTTCGCGACCACGGCGCCGCGCTCGAGGACGTTGCGCAGCTCGCGCACGTTGCCCGGCCAGGCGTGCGCCATGAGCGCGGCCATCGCCTCCGGCGTCACGCCCTCGATCGGCTTCTGCAGCTCGACGGCGAGCCCCTCGACGAACCGCTCGACGAGGAGCGGGATGTCCTCGCGCCGGTCGCGGAGCGGCGGCAGCGTGATGGGGATCACGTTGAGGCGGTAGTAGAGGTCCTCGCGGAACCTGCCGTCCGCGACCAGCTTCATCAGCTCGCGGTTCGTGGCTGCGACGATCCGTACGTCCACCTGGATGGGCTCGTTCCCGCCGACGCGGTGGAACTTCCGCTCCTCCAGCACGCGCAGGAGCTCGAGCTGGAGCTTCGGCGAGACGTCGCCGACCTCGTCGAGCAGCAGCGTCCCGCCGTCGGCGGCCTCGAACTTGCCCTTGCGGCGGGCGACCGCGCCCGTGAACGAGCCCTTCTCGTGGCCGAACAGCTCGGACTCGAGGAGGCTCTCGGTCAGCGCGGCGCAGTTCACCGCGACGAACGGCCCGCCGCTGCGGGGGCTCTCGGCGTGGATCGCGCGCGCGAGGACCTCCTTGCCGGTGCCGCTCTCGCCGAGGATCAGGATGGTTGACGCCGAGGGGGCCGCGACGCGCGAGAGCTCGAACACCTTCTGCATCGCCGGGCTCTTCGAGATGAGGTCGTGGAACCCCCAGTCGCGCTTCAGCGCCTTCCGGAGGACGTCGTTCTCGTGCCGGAGCGCCTGCTGCGAGACGATCTTCTCGAGCATGAGCGACAGCTCTTCCGGGTCGAACGGCTTCACCAGGTAGTCGTAGGCGCCGAGCTTCATCGCCGACACCGCGGTGTCCACCGTCGCGTAGGCGGTCATGATGACCACGATCGCGGCGGGCTGGAGCCGCTTGGCCTCCTCGAGCACCTGCAGCCCGTCGATGCCCGGCATCTTCAGGTCCACGAGCAGGATGTCCGCCGCGTTCGTCTTCAGGTACTCGAGCGCCGACATGCCGTCCGGCATGAGCGTGATCGTGTAGCCGTCCTTCTCGAGCCAGCCGCCGAGGGATTCGCGAACGATCTCCTCGTCGTCGATGACGAGGACCTTGATGTTCTCGTTGCTCATGAGCTTCCCCCGGCAGCGCGGGCCCTGATCTCCGCCTTGCAGCTGCCGCAAAGTGAACCGCGTTTCGAATCGACGTCCCGCACGCTCGCGGAGCGCCCCATGGCGCAGTCCGGCGTCGCGCAGTGGACGAGGCCCATCGCGTGGCCGAGCTCGTGGACGGCTTCCTTGGCGAGCCGCTCGACCACGAGCCGCGGGTCGCTCACCGGCAGCGGCTCCTTGAGCCGGGCCGTGGACACGACCGCCGCGGTGCCGCCGAGCTGCGCCTCGCCGAAGACGAAGGTGAGGATAGGGATGAACAGGTCGACGTCCGTGACCCCCAGCACCTTCGCGCCCGGCGGTCCCTTCTCGAGCAGCCACTTCAGGACGCGGCCGGAGGCGTGCTGCCGGCGGCGAGCGTCGAGCGTCCCTTCGGGCCGGGCGGGGTCCGAGATGATCCGCACCGGCACGTCGAAGGCGCGCTCCACGTGGATCTGGACGTGATCGATCATCCCGGATTCCGGCTCATTCTCCCCGATCCACCAGACGCAGATGCCGTCCACTCACTGCGCCTTCTCCGGTGCGGCGGGCGCGGGGCCCGCCTCCTTCTTCGCCGGCAGTCGGAGGAAGAACGTCGTTCCCTGGCCGAGCTCGCTCTTCACCTCGATCTGGCCGTTGTGGCGCTGCACGATGCCGTACACGACCGAGAGCCCGAGGCCCGTCCCCTTCTCCTTCGTCGAGAAGAACGGGTCGAAGATCCGGCCCAGGTTCTCCTTCGAGATGCCGGGGCCGTCGTCGGAGACGACCAGCTCGACCATGTCCAGGTCCGCGCGGTGTACCCGCACGGTCAGGGTGCCTCCCTTCCCCATCGCCTCGCAGGCGTTGAGCGCGATGTTCACGAACGCCTGCCGCAGCTGACCGAAGTCGGCGAGGACCGGCGGCACGGCCTCGATCTGCTTGAGGAGCGCCACGCCCTGGATCTGGATCTGGTGCGAGATGAGCTGCAGCGCCTCGTCGATCACGCCGGCGAGGTCCACCTCCCGCAGCGCGAGCGGACGCTCGCGGGCGAAGTCGAGGAGGTTCCGGACGATCGCGCTGCAGCGCTCGCTCTCGCGCTGGACGAGGTGAAGGTTCTTGATGAGGATCTTGCGCCGCGCGTCGTCGGGAGCCCCCTGCTCGAGCGTGCGGATGATGAGCTTCGCGAACGTGAGGATCCCGGCGAGCGGGTTGTTGATCTCGTGGGCGATCGAGGCCGAGAGCCGGCCGAGGCTGGAGAGCTTCTCGGACTGGACCAGCTGGGCCTGCGCTCGCTTGAGGTCGGCGGTCCGATCGTCGACCTGGCGCTCCAGGTCGTGCGACAGCGCGCGCAGCTCCCCCTCGCTGCGCCGCAGCGAGCGGGTCATGTCGTTGAAGGAGGCGGCGAGCAGCGACAGCTCGCTCCGGCCTCGCACCGGGATCTCGAACTCGAGCCGGTCGCCGGCGACCGCGCGGGTGGCCTGGACGAGCGCCGCGACGGGACGCACGACCTCCCGCTGCGCGAAAAACCACAGGAATCCCGCGAGGATCAGGACGCCGATCGCGGTCATCACGATGCTGCCGCGGCGGAAGGCGCCGATCTGGCGATCGACCTCGGTGAGCGACAGGCTCACGTCGAGGACCCCGAGGACCTGCTGCCCGGGCGTGTGGTGGTGGCACGCCGCAGTCGAGCAGGAGCGCTCGTTGTAGATGGGCGTGACGAAGCCCATCACCCGATGCCCCGCCGACGGGAAGATCCGCGCTCGGGAGTGCGTCGGGACGCGCGAGAGCGGCTGATCGGCGGCGTGGCACGCGTAGCAGGACTCTCCGTGCTTGTCGACGAGCCGGCCCGTCTCCTCGCCGTCCGTCGAGAAGGTGATCCGCCCCTCCTTGTTCAGCATCCGCACGCGCTCGACGCCGTTCTGCTGACCGATCGCGAGCATCGTGTCGTACGCGTCCGACCGGCGGTCCTCCATCATCGCGGTGCGCGTCGCGCTCCGGATGGCCTCGCTGAACAGCGCTGCGCCGTTCGACATCTGCTGCGTGAGCTGTGCGTTGAGCCGCGACTCGACGATCGCGAAGACGAACCCCGCCGCGATCGTGATGACGACGACGATGCCGAGGAGCTTCGTGCTCAGCCGCTCGATCCAGGGGATCGCCGCGTCGAGGGGCGCGTTCGGCACCGACCGCAGCAGCTCCGGCTCGCCGTCGAGCTGCCCGGCCGTGGCGGAGGCGTCCGCTGCTCCCTCGGGCGGATCCGCGGCGACCTCGCGCGGCGGCCCCTCGTGACGCGCAGCGGACGCGGTGGGCGTCGGCTGAGGCTCCGCCATCACCCCGTCGCGGGCTTCGTCCCCTGCGGCGACCGTCTTCGCCGGCTCTGCCAAGGTCCCCCCTTGCGCCTATGCCAGTGTCGTCCAGCTCCGAAATCCAGCCTTGTTACGCGTCAAATACGTTCAGGCCACCCCCGCCCCGCCCCCCGGAAGGTCGTCTCGCTGCGCGCGACGTACGCCGTCCGGCGGTGCGTCCACCTCGTGCCGCGCCGCGCTCCGCGCCGTCGTGGCGCGCCGGAACACGAACGCCTCGAGGAGCAGCGCGATCAGCGCGAAGCCGAGCGCGGCGACCCCGAGGACGATGAACAGGCCGCGCGTGCGCCCGGCGTCGAACGCGAGGTGCTCGTCGGTGAAGTCGTGCAGGATGAACAGGGCCCCGACGCGCCGTCCGGAGATGTCGCGGATCGGGAACGCGGCGCGGATCCACGCGCGGGCGCGGTCTTCCCGCTTCTCCAGCATGAGGCCGTCGAGCGGCACGTCGTCGACGCTCCCGCGGAAGTCGGCGATGCCCTGCGCGAACGACGTCGTGTCCACGAGCACCGCGTCGGGCCTGTCGTTCCAGGTGTTCCGGGCGCGGCCGAGGACCTCCGACCAGGACTTCTCGTCGAGGAACTCCTTCTTCACGAGCAACCCGAACTCGTCGCCGGTGGCCTGCTTCATGCGCCCGAGGAAGTGGTCGATCTCCTCGCCCAGCTCCATGAAGCCCAGCACGCGCCCGTGCTCGTCGCGCCACGGGCTCACCACGCGCAGGGCGAACGCCGTTCGCCCCAGCTCCTTCCCGGCGCTGGGGACGCCGGTGGTCGCCGCCCGCTGCACGGTGACGCGCTCGACGAGATCGCCGAGCTTCTCCGGCTCGTGGACCCGCAGGAACACCCGTCGATCCGGCGTGATGAAGTACCAGTGCGTCACGCCCGAAAGCTTCAGCCGCTCCATGATGGGCGCCGCCAGCGCGAGCAGCGCGGCGCGATCCCTCGCGACGAACGCACGCTGCAGGTCGTCGTTCGAGAGGAGCCCCTGCAGCCCGGTCGTGAGCTTGTCGGTGTCGCTGCGCTCGAACTCGTCGTACATCTGCGCCGCCTTGCGCGCGGAGCTGAAAGCGGCGTCCTCGGCGACCCTCAGGTGGAGGCGCCACACCAGCAGGAACGACGCGGCCGACGCGAGGGCGAGCGTCAGCGCCACCGCCGCGAGGACGCGGACGCGGGTGCTCGTGCCGGCCGACATCGGTGCATCTCCTTCCCGCGTCCGCTCTCCACGGGACGCCTCCTTCGCTTGTCTCACGCACACGGGCCACGAGGGTCCGTGGCAACGCGCCGCACCCGCGACGAACACGGTTCGCGGCCCGCGCCCCTTCGGCGTCGCGAGCGGCGCCGTCGCGGCCAGACCGGGAGGGGAGCTGGGGGAACGGCGAGTGGCGGTCAGTCCGCCGAGGGCACCGGGCGGGAGAGGCACCGCGCGGTCTCGGGACAGAGCGCCCGGAACTGGTCGGTCGCGCGGATCGACTGCGGCACGTCCTCGCGCGCCAGCGCGCGGAACCCGAGCATCTCGAAGAACGGCTCGGCGCCGGTCGTGAGGAGGTACAGCTGGGTGACGCCGAGGCCGCGCGCCTGCCCGAGGAGCTTCGCGTACAGCCGGCGCGCGATTCCGTTGCCGCGGCGCTCGGGGACGACCGCGAGGGAGCGCAGCAGGCCGTCGCCGCCCTCGACCTGCAGGCCGATGCAGCCGACGATCCGCCCCTCGTCGCGGGCGACGAAGAAGCGTCCCAGGTGCGGATCGATGTCGGAGCTCGGCAGCGCGCAGGCGTCGAGCAGTCGCGCGATCTCGGCGCGATCGTCACCCGAGGCGGAGATGATCCGTTCCATGGCTCGGAACGTTACGCTACGGCCCCGGGCACGGGTATTCAAGGGGTTGCACGCTATCTGGTAACCTCTCCGTGTGAACCCAGAACAGGTGGCAGTCCTCCTCATCCGGTGCCCCGACCGGCCCGGCATCGTCGCCGCGATCTCCAGCTTCCTCTTCCGGCACGGCGCGAACATCACGGACCTCGATCAGCACTCGTCCGAAGACGCTCCGGGCACCTACTTCATGCGCCTCGAGTTCCAGACGCAGCGGCTCGTCGTCCCCCTCTCCGAGCTCCGCGAGCTGTTCGCCGACCAGGTCGCGCGCTCGTTCGAGATGGAGTGGCGGCTGGGAGTGTCGAGCGACCGCAAGCGGCTGGCATTGCTCGTCTCGCGCCACGACCACGCGATGATGGAGGTCCTGTGGCAGTGGCAGCGCGGCGACCTCCGCGCCGACGTCGGCATGGTCATCTCGAACCACCCCGACCTCGGGGACGCGGTGCGCGCCTTCGGCGTCCCGTTCCACCACGTGCCGAACTCGCGCGAGCGCCGCGCCGAGGCCGAGGTGGAGATGATGAACCTGCTCGAGGGCCGCGCCGATCTCGTCGTGCTCGCGCGCTACATGCAGATCGTCTCGCCGGCTCTCGTCGACCGCTGGGCGGGACGCATCATCAACATCCACCACTCGTTCCTGCCGGCGTTCGTCGGCGCGGATCCGTACCGGCAGGCCTACGACCGCGGCGTGAAGATCGTGGGCGCGACCGCGCACTACGTCACGGCCGAGCTCGACGCCGGACCGATCATCGAGCAGGACGTCGCGCGCGTCTCCCACCGCAACGACGTCGAGGATCTCAAGGGCATCGGGCGCGACCTCGAGCGCCGCGTCCTCGCGCGCGCCGTGAAGTGGCACTGCGACGACCGCGTCCTCATCCACGGCAACAAGACGGTCGTGTTCGCCTGACGGCCGGGCGCCGCGCGCCCTCACACCCGCTGCGCGTCCTCGTCGAGGAACATGAGCGTCGCCGTGGCGTGCGCGACGAGCGCCCCCTTTCCGTTCCTCACCTGCACGGACAGGCTCACCGTCTTTCGACCCAGGTGGACCACCTCGGCGCGCGAGCTGAGGTGGTCCCCGACCGCCGCGGGCCGGATGTAGTTCACGTTCAGGTTCGTCGTCGTCACGGTCCGTCCGGACGGGATGAGCGGCCGCGGGAAGAAGCAGACCGTGTCGACGAGCGTCGCGATGAGCCCGCCGTGCGCGCCGCCGTAGTAGTTGCGGTGCTTGTCCGCGACGTCGACCTCCATCACGGCGTGCCGGTCGCCGATCTCGGTCAGGTGGACGTCGAGGGTGCGCAGCAGCGGGATCCGGTTGCCGAACTCGAGCGGCGAAGGTTCCATCCCAGCCATGTGACAGAAGACGTGCCGGCGTGCCACTCCGCGCGACCCGTTTCGTGCGCGCCCGTTTCGTCCCTTCTTTTGGGTGGCGGCGCGAGCTCTCCTCGCGCAGGACACGCGACCGCGGGGCAGCTGACGTCGCGGACCATCGTGTCGCGCCCGGCGTTCCCCGCGCGGAGACGAGGCATGACGACGCGACGCATGGCGCTGCTGCTCCTGGTCATCCCGACGATGGTGGGCGCAGCCGAGCTGAAGGTGACGCTCCTCGGGACGGGAAGGCCAAATCCGGACGTCACACGGTTCGGCCCGGCCACGCTCGTCGAGGCCGGCCCGGAGCGGTTGCTGTTCGACGCGGGACGTGGGGCGAGCCAGCGGCTCTGGCAGCTCAAGCTGCCGCTCGGTCAGGTGAGCGCCGTCTTCTTCACGCACCTCCATTCGGATCACACCGTCGGGTTCCCGGATCTCTGGCTGACAGGATGGCTCCCGGCACCGTTCGGTGGTCGCGTCACGCCCGTGCAGGTGTGGGGACCAGTCGGCACCTCCGAGATGATGGCGGGTCTGCGCCGGGCGTACGACTGGGACATCCGCGTCCGGCGTGAGCACCAGTCTTTGCCGGACAGCGGCGTCGCCATCGTGGCGAACGACGTCGCGGACGAGGGCGTCGTGCTCGAGCGGAACGGCGTCAAGGTGACCGCCTTCCGCGTGGACCACGGGCCGATGCTGCGGCCGGCGTTCGGCTATCGCGTCGATCACGGCGGCCGGTCCGTCGTCATCTCGGGCGACACCCGGTACAGCGAGAACCTCGTCAGGTTCGCCGAGGGAGCCGACGTCGTGGTGCACGAGGTCGCTGCCGCCAGGCCCGAGCTCGTCGCGCGCTCCGAGGTCGCGCGGTCGATCCTCGCGGTTCACACCTCGCCCGAAGACGCCGGCAAGGTGTTCGCGCGCGTGAAGCCCAGACTCGCCGTGTACACGCACCTCGTGCTGCTCACGACGGAGCCGTCGATCCGTGAGCCGCCCGTCGACGAGCTCGTCGCGCGCACGCGCACGACCTACCCCGGCCCGCTCGTCGTCGGCGAAGACCTGATGTCCGTCTCGATCGGCGAACGCGTGGTGGTCCGCCGGTTCACGCCGTCGCCCGGCCGGTGACGGTAGAGACCGCGCCGTCGCTCGCCCTTCGTCGCCACGTGCTCCCGTGGTAGGCGTCGGAGCAGGGAGCGGCAATGACCTGGCCCACCACCGCGGACGACCTCCGACGCGAGCAGGAGCGGCTCGCGACGGAGCCGTTCGAGACCTGGACTCCACCGCCGTGGACGTCGCCACGGCCGCTGCGCGTCGGCGCGTGCGCCGTCGTGTTCGGGCGGGCGGGTCGTGACGGCGTCGGCTTCGCGGCGGCCGTGAGCGACGAGCGCCAGCAGGTCATCGACGTCGCGACGCACGTGGCGCCCGTCGACGCGCCGTTCGAGCCGGGGCAGCTCGCCCTTCGAGAGGGACCGATCCTCGAGCGCGTCGTCCGCCGGCTGGCGCTTCGGCCCGACGTGCTGCTGGTGGCCGCCGCGGGCCGGGATCACCCGCGCCGTGCCGGCCTCGCGCTTCACCTCGGCGCCGTGCTCGACCTCCCGACGGTCGGCGTGACGGACGATCCGCTGCTCGCGACCGGCGAGGACCCGGCCCGCGAATGGGCATCGGCTGCCGCGCTCAGGATCGGAGACGAGATCGTCGCCTACCGACTGCGCAGCCGCGGCGGCGTTAAGCCGATCGTCGCGCACGCGGCGTGGCGCACGACCGCCGAGACCGCGAAGGAGATCGCGCTCGGCGCGACGACGCTCGCGCGCTGGCCGGAGCCGCTCCGCGAGGCGCGCCGGATGGCGCGGGAGCTGCGAGCTCGACGCACGCTCTCGTGACGCTCACGTCGCCGGCAGCGGCTGCTCGTTGTTGCGCACCGCGGCCCTGTCGGAGAGCATGGTGAGGCGTGAGGCGGCGACGCCCTCGCGGTGCATGTAGCCGGGGCGCGCGGGCTCCGACGCGCTCGCGCCGCCGGCGTGCGGGAGCAGACGCGCCACGACCGACGCCACCGCGATCGTGATCGACGGCGCCGCCGTCGCGAGCACGCGCACGAGCTTGTAGGGCGCGCCGAGCGTCACGAACCGCTCGCCACGCTCGGCCGCGCGCACGATGCGCCGCGCCGCGCGGTCCGCGTCGAGCGTGACGAACGGCAGGCTCGCGCTCACCGAGAACGCGCTCATCTCCTTCTCGCGCTGTCCCTTGAACAGCGCCCGGATGAACGAGCCGGTCCGCATCAGGCCGGGGACGATCGTGGTCACGCGGATGCCGTGCCGCGACGCCTCCGCGGCGAGGCCGGTCGAGAACCCGACCGCGGCGAACTTGCTCGCCGTGTACGCGAGCAGGTGCGGCACCGCGAGCGTGCCTCCGATGGAGGTGATGTTGACGATCTGCCCCTCCCCTCGCTGCTGCATCTCCGGCAGCACCGCGAGCGTGGCGTGCACCGTGCCCCAGTAGTTCGCGGCCATGGCCGCGCGGTGATCCTCGAGGGACAGGGTCTCGTACGGCCCGACCTGGATAATCCCGGCGACGTTCACGAGCACGTCGACGCGGCCGAACCGGCGGCGCGTCGCGTCCACGAGCGCCTGCACCTGCGCCGGGTCCGTCACGTCGCACGGCACCGCCAGGACGTCCGCGCCGCGGGAGGCGAGGTCCTGGCGCGCTCGCTCCAGCTCGTCTCCGTCGCGCGCGCAGATCACGACGCGCGCACCTCGCCCGGCGGCCTTCCGCGCGATCACCAGGCCGAGTCCCCGGGAGCCGCCCGTCACGAGGATCACCTTGTCCCGCAGCGCGCCTCGGTCGCGAGCGAGCCGCCACACGAGGCTTCCCAGGAGAGCGCCGGCGACGAATGCCGCCGATCGTGAGGATCGCGTCGAACGGGTGCGCATGGACGAAAGCTCGCCACGGCACGCGACACATTCCACCCCGCCTGCACGCGCGGCCTCTCGTCCGCAAGCTTGGCGTGATGGATGACCTCGAGCCCGCAGGTCCGGTCCTGCGTTCGGCGCGGACGCTGGCGGCCCTCCTCGCGCGCTACCACCGCGGCGAGCTGGAGGGCGTCGAGAGGTTGCCGCGAGGCGCGGCGCTCCTCGTCGGGAACCACGGCCTGTTCGGCCTCGAGACTCCCGTCTTCTTCTGGCTCGTCGAGCGGGCGACCGGACGGCTTCCCCGTGGCCTCGCGGATCGCCGCATCTTCGGACACCCGCTGGTCCGGCCGCTGCTGGAGCGCACCGGCAGCAGGACGGCGACGCCGTCGTCCGCGCTCGAGCTGCTCGCGGACGGCCACCTGGTGGTGTGCTACCCCGGCGGCGCGAAGGAGGTGTTCAAGGCGCCCGACGATCGGTATCGGCTCCGATGGGAGAAGAACACCGCGTTCGCGCGGATCGCGATCCAGGCGCGCGTACCGGTCGTGCCGTTCGCGGCGCTCGGAGTGGACGACGCGTGGATCAACCTGGGGCACGTCGCCGCCATGAAGAGGCTCCTCGGTCGCTATGCGATCCCGCTCGCGGTGGGGCTCGGCCCGTTGCCGTTCCCGGTCCGGTTCCGCTTCGTGTTCGGCCACCCGCTCCCGCCGCCGCGGGAGCCGTCGCGCGCCGCGACGCTCAAGGCAGCGGTCGAACGCGCCGTGATCCAGCTCCTCGACTCGCGAGGTCAGCATGCGATACCCGCCGAGCCGGCCACCGTCGTTCCGTGACGGAGTAGAGCAATCGGAGCTCTCGCTCCGCGGGATCCGCGCGCGCGCGTTCAGCTTCCGCGACGGGCTCGTGGATCCGGCGCGCGCGCTCGTGTGCATCGCCGGCATGGGCGCCGACGGCCGCTCGTTCGTGAGGCAGCGCCCGCTCGCGAGGGATCGCTGGTTGCTTCCGCTGAACCTGCCCTACGAGACGCCGCGCGACGCGGAGCCTCTCGAGTTCGCGGCGGAGGTCGTCGAGGAGTACGTGCTGCACGAGCGGCTCGTCCACCCGGCGCTGCTCGGCTCGTCCTTCGGTGGGGCCGTCGTCGCGCTCGTGGCGCTGCGCGGGAACGTGCGTCCATCGGCGCTGGTGCTCGCCGGGCCGGTCCTGTCCCGCAAGCAGATCCCGTTCGCGACGACGCGGTTCGTGGATCTGCTCGAGGCGCCCGAGCCCCTCGCCCGCCTCGTCTCGCCCATCGCGGCGCAGGTGATGGGAGGCTTCGCGCTCGACCGGGACGGCAGGGACGAGCTCGTGCGCGAGGCGCGCCACTTCACCGGGCGCGAGCTGAAGCGGCGCCTCGTCGCGCTCATGAAGATGGACCTCACGCCTCGGCTGTCGGCGCTCGACCTCCCGGTGCTCGTGCTGCACGGCTCTCGCGACTGGCTCGTCCCGTGGCGCTCGTCGAAGCGCATCGCGGCCTCGATCCCGGGGTCGCGCTTCGAGCTCATCGAGCGCGCCGGACACGTGCCGTACCTGTCGAACCCGGAGCCGTTCAACGAGGCGGTGCAGCGATTCCTGGAGAACGTCGATCGCCGGCGTGCGGCACGGGCGGCCGAACCTGATCGAGCAGACGCCGATCGCCGGCCGCCGCCTCGCGGCGGGCCTTGACGAGCGACGCGATCACCGCGACGCCGAGGATCGACGCGATCACCGCGAGCGAGATGGCCGGAGGGACGTGCACGAAGTCCGCGATCAGCATCTTCACGCCCACGTACACGAGCAGCGCCGACAGCGCCGGCTTCAGGTACGTGAACCGCTCGACCATGTTCGCGAGCAGGAAGTACAGGGACCGCAGCCCCAGGATCGCGAAGATGTTCGACGTGAACACGATGAAGGGATCGCGCGTCACCGCGAACACCGCCGGGATCGAGTCGACGGCGAAGATGACGTCCGAGACCTCGATGAACGCGAGCGCGATGAAGAGCGGCGTCACCATGAGCCGCCCGCCCTCGCGGACGAAGAACGCGTGGCCGTGGAAGCGTGGCGTCGTCGGGAGCACGCGCCTGAACCAGCGGAAGGCCGCGTTGTGCTCCGGGTGCGGCTCCTCGTTCC
>DASSQI010000172.1:0-2992 GCA_035702585.1 Anaeromyxobacteraceae bacterium | reverse complement strand
CGGAAGTCGCGGTAGGGAACGGCCCCGCCGCGCATCAGGTGCGCGTAGTGCATGTAGACCAGGACGTCCGAAAGCTGGCCCTGTTCCAGCCAGGCGATCAGTGCGTAGAACGAGAACCCGAAGAGGGCGGAGGCGACCGCCACGGCAGCCCAGTTCGTTCGGTCGCGCCTCACTTACTCGGGGCCCCCGCAAAGTGCGCAGCACTTTGTGGGGTGACTCATTCGACGTCGAACTCTTCGGCGACCACGGGCTCGTCGCCGATCAGTTCCGGGATCCCACCGAGGTCCGGCAGCTGCTCGCCGAACGAGATGATCCCGAACCGGTCCTGCGCGTCGTTCGCGATCCAGACATCGCCCTCGGGCAGTCCGGGTAGGTGCTCGCGCAACTCCTCGAGCGTCGTCTTCGAGTCGAACAGGTTCCAGATCAGGATCCGGGCGATCACGCCTACATCCTGAACACGCCGAAGGTCGTCTCCGGGATCGGTGCGTTCCGCGCCGCCGCGAGGCCGAGCGCAAGCACGCGGCGCGTGTCGAGCGGATCGATGATCCCGTCGTCCCAGAGGCGCGCCGTCGAGTAATACGGGTTCCCCTCCGCCTCGTACTTCACGCGGATCTCGTCCTGGTCGACGTCACCGACCATCGAGAGGACGGTCGCCGCCTGCTCGCCGCCCATGACCGAGATGCGCGCGTTCGGCCACATCCAGAGCTGGCGCGGCCCGTACGCGCGGCCGCACATCGCGTAGTTGCCGGCCCCGAACGAGCCTCCCGTGACGACAGTGAACTTCGGCACTCGCGCGTTCGCCACGGCCATCACGAGCTTCGCGCCGTCGCGCGCGATCCCGCCGGCCTCGTACTCGGTGCCGACCATGAAGCCCGTGATGTTCTGGAGGAAGACGAGCGGGATCCTCCGCTTGCAGCAGAGCTCGATGAAGTGCGCGCCCTTCTGCGCCGACTCGGCGAAGAGCACTCCGTTGTTCGCGAGGAACCCGACGTGGAAGCCCTCGATCCGCGCGAACCCGGTCACGAGCGTCTCGCCGTACATCTGCTTGAACTCCTGGAACCGCGAGCCGTCGACGATGCGCGCGATCAGCTCGCGCGGGTCGACCTGGTGGCGGAAGTCCTCGGGGATGAGGCCGTAGAGGTCCGACGGGTCGAGCGCCGGAGACTCTGGCGCGGCGACGTCCCAGGTGGCATCAGGGCTGCGGCGTTCGAGATGGCGGATGATGCCGCGCGCGATCGCGAGCGCGTGCTCGTCGGAGGTCGCGTAGTGATCGGCGACGCCCGAGCGCCGCGTGTGGACGTCGGCGCCGCCGAGCTCCTCGGCCGTCACGTCCTGTCCGGTCGCGGCTTTCACGAGCGGCGGGCCGCCGATGAAGATCGTGCCGGTGCCGCGGACGATCACGGTCTCGTCCGACATGGCGGGCACGTAGGCGCCGCCGGCCGTGCACGAGCCCATCACGACGGCGATCTGCGGGATGCCCTGCGCGGACATCTGCGCCTGGTTGTAGAAGATCCGGCCGAAGTGCTCGCGGTCGGGGAAGACCTCGGCCTGGAGCGGCAGGAACGCGCCTCCCGAGTCGACGAGGTAGATGCAGGGGAGCCGGTTCTGCTCCGCGATCTCCTGCGCGCGCAGGTGCTTCTTGACCGTGAGCGGGAAGTACGAGCCGCCCTTCACGGTCGCGTCGTTCGCCACGATCACGCACTCGCGACCCTCGACCACTCCGATTCCCGTCACCATTCCCGCGCTCGGCGCTCCGCCGTCGTACATCTCCCAGGCGGCGAGTGCGTTCAGCTCGAGGAATGCCGTGCCCGGGTCGACGAGCATGTCGACCCGCTCCCGCGCCGGGAGCTTGCCGCGCGAGCGGTGCCGCTCCATCGCCTTCTCACCGCCGCCCTGCGCGACCTGCGCGGTCCGCTCGTGCACCTCCGCGACGAGCTCCTCCATCCGCTCTCGCCGCTGCGCGAACTCCGCGGCTTCACGGTCGAGCTGCGACGTCAGGACGGCCATCGGAGGCAGAGCCTAGCTCCGTCCCCGGCGGCCCGTACATTTGTTCGTGTGATCGTCGCGCATCTGGATCTCGACGCCTTCTACGCAGCGGTCGAGCAGCTCGAGAACCCGGAGCTTCGGACGCAGCCGCTCGTCGTCGGCGGCGATCCGCGCGGGCGCGGCGTCGTCGCGACCGCGAACTACGTCGCCCGCCGGTTCGGCATCCACTCGGCGATGAGCTGCGCGGAGGCGCTGCGCCGCTGCCCGCACGCCGTTTTCGTCCGGCCGCGGCACGCGTTGTACCGCGAGTACTCGCGCAGCGTCTGGAAGACCGTGCGCGGCGTCACCCCGACCGTCGAGCAGACCGGGATGGACGAGGGCTACCTCGAGGTGGGGGAAGTCGCGGACGACTTCCTCGCTGCCCGCGTCGTCGCAGAGGCGGTGCAGACCGCGGTGCGCGCGGCGACGAGCCTCACCTGCTCGCTCGGCGTGGCGCCGTGCAAGGTGGTCGCCAAGGTCGCGAGCGACGCACGCAAACCCGGCGGACTCGTCGTCGTCCCGTACGGGCGGGAGGCCGCGTTCCTCGCACCGCTGGCCGTACGCCGGCTGCCCGGAGTGGGGCCGAAGGCCGAGGCACGCCTGGCCGGAGCCGGCGTCGAGACGATCGGGGAACTTGCCGCCCTCGCAGACGAGGATTTGAGGCGGCTGCTTCCTGGAAGCGTCGGGAAGATGCTCCGCGATCGCGCTCGTGGCATCGACCCGCGCGAGCTCGAGCTCGACGGCGAACGGGTCTCGATCAGCGTCGAGAACACCTTCGAGAGCGACATCTCCGACCGCGAACGGCTCCACGAGGAGCTGCGCGGCATGGCGGGCGAGGTCGCAACCGCGCTGCAGCGCAGCGGCCAGGTGGCGCGAACGGTCACGACGAAGCTCCGCTACGCCGACTTCTCGATTCGCAGCCGTTCGACGTCGCTCGACGTCGGCATCGACGACGCCGCGAAGATCG
>DASSQI010000171.1:0-17629 GCA_035702585.1 Anaeromyxobacteraceae bacterium | reverse complement strand
GTGCAGCACGCCTGCGGGACGCGCGAGCTCGACCGCCTCGGCGGCCTCGCGAAGGCGATGCCGGCGACGGCCGCGCTCTTCCTGCTCGGCGCGGCCGCCATCTCCGGCCTCCCGCCGCTCAACGGGTTCGCTTCGGAGTGGCTCGTCGGGCTCGGCGCGCTCGCGGCCCTGCGCCTCGAAGCGACCGATCTCGCGTCGTTCGCCGGGCTGGCGCTCCCGGCGCTGGCGTTCATCGGCGGCCTCGCCGCCGCCTGCTTCGTGAAGGTGCACGGCGCCGTGTTCCTCGGCAGCCCGCGGACGGCCGCCGCGACGCACGCCCACGAGGCGCCCCGGACGATGCTCGCGGCCATGGCGATCCTCGCGCTCGCGTGCGCGGCGATCGGCCTGTTCCCGCAGCTGTGGATCGCGCCGCTGGTCCGGGCCGCCGCGGCGTGGTCCGGGTGGCCCGAGCGCGAGCTCGCGTCGGCGGCGCAGCCCGCGGCGGCAGGCGCCGCCGGGATCAGCGCGATCGCCGCCGTCGTGCTCCTCGCCGCCGCGCTCCTCGTCGTCCTGCGCCGGCGCGTCGCGCGAGAGCCCGCGGCGCGCGCCGAGACCTGGGGCTGCGGCTTCGCGGCGCCGACCGTCCGCATGCAGTACACGGCGTCGTCCTTCGCCCAGATGCTCGTCGACCGGTTCTCGTGGGCGCTTCGCCCCCACGGCTCGCTGCGCCCGCCGCGGGGCCTGTTCCCGCGCGACGCGCGGTTCGAGTCGCACGTGACCGACACGGTCCTCGACGGCGCGCTCATGCCTGCGACCCGCGTGATCGAGCGCGCGGCGAACCTCGTGCGCCCGCTCCTGCTCCAGCCGCGCATCCACCTCCACGTCGCCTATCTGCTCGCCACGCTGCTGCTCGTGCTGGCGTGGCGCTTCCTGGGATGACCTCCATGATCCTGCGCGCCGTCTTCCAGGTCGGCCTGTTGCTCCTGCTCCCGCCGCTGCTCCTCGGCGTCGTGAACCGCGTGAAGGCGCTGTTCGGCGGCCGCAAGGGCGTCCCGCTGCTGCAGCTCTACTACGACCTCGCGAAGCTCCTCCGGAAGGGGACCGTCTACAGCCGCACGACGACGTGGGTGTTCCGCGCCGGCCCCATCGCCGGCGTCGCGGCGGTCGTCACCGCGGGCCTCCTCGTCGCGGTCGCCGGGGAGCGCGCCGTCGTCGCGTTCGCGGGCGACTTCATCCTCTTCGCCTACCTGCTCGGCCTCGCGCGTTTCTTCACCGCGCTCGCGGCGCTCGACACCGGCTCGTCGTTCGAGGGCATGGGGGCGGCGCGAGAGGTGACGTTCGCGAGCCTCGCCGAGCCGGCGCTGTTCCTCGCGCTCGTCGTCCTCGCGCGGGCGACCGGCGCCCTGTCGCTCTCGGGCATGCTGGGCCCGGGCCTCGCCGGCGCCTGGGGGCACGCCGCGCCGGCGCTCGTGCTCGCGGCGATCGCGCTGTTCGTGGTCGCGCTCGCCGAGAACTCGCGCATCCCGGTCGACGATCCCAACACCCACCTCGAGCTCACGATGATCCACGAGGTCATGGTGCTCGATCACTCCGGCCCCGACCTCGCGCTCATCCTCTACGGCGCCTCGCTCAAGTTCTTCCTCTTCGGCGCGCTGTTCACGCGGGTCGTGCTCGGGTTCCGCTTCGAGAGCTTCCTCGCCGCCGAGGCCGTGTTCGTCGCCGGGCTGTTCGGGTTCGCCGCGCTCGTCGGCGTCGTCGAGTCGGTGATGGCGAGGCTGCGCCTCGTCCGCGTCCCGCAGCTCCTCGTCGGCGCGTCGGTGCTGTCCGTGTTCGGGCTCGTGCTGCTCCTCAGGTGAACGCCATGGCCGCCCTCACCGATTCGGTCTTCATCCTCGTCGTCGTCATCGACCTCTTCCTGCTCGCGTCGAGCCGCCTGAACGCCGCGATCCGCGCGGTCGCGATCCAGGGCGCGCTCCTGTCGCTCTTGCCGGTGCTGATCGCCACCTCCGCGCACCACCCGGCCCACACGCTGCTGCTCGCCGGCGGCGCGCTCCTCGTGAAGGCGGTCGTCATCCCGTGGCTGCTCTTCCGCGCGATCCGCGAGGCGGCGATCCGCCGCGAGATGGAGCCGATCATCGGCTTCGTGCCGTCGATGATCCTGGGCGCGGTCGGGATCGCGCTCGCGTTCGTGTTCGCGCGCGGGCTGCCGCTCCCGATCGAGGAGCAGCACGCGTTCCTCGTGCCCACCTCGCTCGCGACGGTCTGGACCGGGCTCCTCCTCGTCGTCGCGCGCAAGAAGGCGGTGACGCAGGTGATGGGCTTCCTCGTGCTGGAGAACGGCGTGTTCGTCTTCGGCCTGCTCCTCACCGGCATCATGCCGACGATGGTCGAGGCGGGGGTGCTCCTCGACCTGTTCGTCGCGGTGTTCGTCATGGGCATCGTCATGTTCCACATCAACCGGGAGTTCAGCTCGCTCGACACCGCGAAGCTGTCCGCCTTGAAGGACTAGCGCTCGATGCTCGTCTTCATCGTGGTCGTTCCGCTCTGTCTCGCCGCGCTGGCGCTCGCGATCCGCGACAACCGCGCCCGCCCGGTCGTCCTGCTCGCGGGGGCCGTGCTGCACGCGCTCGGCATCGCGGCGCTGTGGGTGCGCCCACCGGACGCCGCCGCCGGCGGGTACCTCGCGCTCGACGATCTCGGCAAGCTGGCGCTCTCGGCGACGACGATCCTCTTCCTCGCGTGCGCGGTCTACGCGCAGGGCTACCTCAGGCGCCGCTCCGACCACGACAACCGCATCTTCGTCGGCGGGCTGCTGGTGCTGCTCTCCGCGATGACCGCGGTCGGCCTCGCGCAGCACCTCGGCGTCATGTGGGTCGCCATCGAGCTCACCACGCTCTCGACCGCGCCGCTCATCTACTTCAACAAGAACGCGCGCGCGCTCGAGGCGGCGTGGAAGTACCTCCTCGTGTGCTCCCTCGGCATCGCGCTGGCGCTGCTCGGGACGTTCTTCCTCGCGCTCGCGGGAGCCTCCCCGGACGGCCCGCGGTCGCTGTTCCTCTCCGACCTCGTCGCCAGCGGGCCGCTCCTCTCGAAGGCGTGGGTTCGCGCGGGGTTCGTGTTCCTCCTCGTCGGCTACGGCACGAAGATGGGCCTCGCGCCGCTCCACAGCTGGAAGCCGGACGCGTACGGCGAGGCGCCCGGCATCCTCGGCGCGCTGCTCTCGGGCGGCGTGACCACCTTCGCGTTCGTCGCGCTGAGCCGGGTCCAGCAGGTGTGCCGCGCCGCGGGCGAGGACGCCTTCGCGCGCGACGCGCTCGTCGCGATGGGCCTCCTCTCGATGGCCGTCGCGGCGGTGTTCATGGTCGGGCAGCGCGACTTCAAGCGCATGCTGGCGTGGTCCTCGGTCGAGCACATGGGGATCCTCTCGGTCGGGCTCGGCATCGGCGGGCTCGCCGCGTCGGGCGCCTTCTTCCACTCGGTGGGCAACGGGCTCACGAAGGGCGTCCTCTTCCTCTCGGCGGGCAACATCCACCGCGCGTTCGGCTCGAAGCGGGTCGAGGACGTGCGCGGCGCCGCGCGGCTGCTGCCCCTGTCAGGGCCGCTCTTCCTGGCGGGCTTCCTCGCGATCACCGGCACGCCGCCGTTCAGCCCGTTCTTCAGCGAGTTCATGATCGTGAACGGCGCGTTCGGCGACGGCCGCTTCGTCGTGGCGGGGCTGTTCCTGCTCTTCCTCGCGGTCATCTTCGTCGGCATGGGCGCGACGGTGCTGAAGCTCGTCCAGGGCGATCCGTCGGCGCCGCGTCAGCCGGACACCCAGGACACGTGGCTGAGCGCGGGACCGCCGCTCGCGCTGCTCCTCCTCGTGCTGCTCCTCGGGCTCTTCCTGCCGCGCGAGGTGGCCCGGCTCTTCGCCTCGGCGGCGGCGCTGGTGGTGGGATCCTGACATGGCGAACCGCGTACTCGAGGCATGGAACGGCACGGCGGTGAACCGCCGCGACGTCCCGCTGCTGCCGGTCGGAGAGTTCCAGCAGATCGTCGGCGACGTCGTCACCGCCGGCGGCCGCGTCACGACGATGTTCGGGAGCCGGTCGGACGCCGGTGACGTCGTCGTCGTCGCGGCGCTCGCCGACGATCCGGAGGGCAAGCTGGGCCTCCTGTCGACCCGCGTCGCGGACGCGTGGCCGTCGCTCACGCCCGAGTGCCCCGCGCTGCAGGGCTTCGAGCGCGAGATCTGGGAGCAGTTCGGCGTCCGCCCCGAGGGGCACCCCTGGCTGAAGCCGCTGCGGTTCGAGGCGACGCAGGCGCCCCGCGACGCGACCATCCCCGCGGCGTACCCGTTCTTCGCGATGCAGGGCGAGGAGGTCCACGAGGTCGCGGTCGGCCCCGTGCACGCCGGCATCATCGAGCCGGGCCACTTCCGCTTCCAGTGTCACGGCGAGCACGTGTTCCACCTCGAGATCGTGCTCGGGTACCAGCACCGCGGGATGGAGAGGCTGCTCGAGGGCGGCCCCGACAAGCGCACCATCCCGCTCGCCGAGTCGATCGCGGGCGACACCGCGGTGGGCCACATGGTGGCGCACGTGAACGCCGTCGAGTCGCTCGCGGGGTGCCAGCCCCCGCCGCGCGCGCTCGCGCTGCGCGCCATCGCGCTCGAGCTCGAGCGGCTCGCGAACCACGTCGGGGACCTCGGCATGCTCGCCGGCGACGTCGGCTACCTGCCGACCGCGTCGTACTGCGGCGCGCTGCGGGCCGAGTTCCTGAACGCGCTGGCGGAGCTCTGCGGCAACCGGTTCGGCCGCGGGCTGGTGGCGCCCGGCGGTGTCCGGTTCGACCTCGCGCCCGAGGCCGCGGAGCGGCTCGCGGACAGGCTGCACGACGCGTGGGAGCGGGTGCAGAGCGCGGCCGACCTCTTCTTCCGCTCACCGTCCGCGCGGAACAGGACCGACGGCACCGGCGTCGTGTCGCGCGAGCAGGCGCTGGCGCTCGGGCTCGTCGGCCCCGCCGCGCGCGCGAGCGGCGTCGCGCGCGACGTCCGGCGCGATCACCCCACCGGCATGTTCCGGTTCCGTCACATCCCGGCGGTCACCGGCGAGAGCGGCGACGTGTTCGCGCGCGGCTGGGTGCGGCTGCTCGAGGCGGAGCGCAGCGCCGAGTTCGTCGTGAGCGAGCTGCGCCACCTGCCGCGCGGTCAGGTCCGGATCGCGTGCGGCCCTCCCGCGCCCGACCGGATGGTCGTCTCGATGATCGAGGGCTGGCGCGGCGAGATCGCCCACGTCGCGACGACGGGGGAGGGCGGCAGGTTCGTCCGGTACAAGGTGAAGGACCCCTCGTTCCACAACTGGATGGGCCTCGCGATGGCGCTCCGCGACGAGCAGATCTCCGACTTCCCGCTCTGCAACAAGAGCTTCAACCTCTCCTACTGCGGGCACGACCTCTAGCCATGTTCGACCTCCTCCGGATACGCGCCCGCATGGGCGCCCAGACGGTGGCGTACCCCGACGGCCCGGCCCGCTTCCCGGAGCGCTTTCGCGGCCGGCCCGCGCTCGATCCGGCGCGCTGCCCCGACGGCTGCCGCCGCTGCGCCGAGGCCTGTCCGACCGACGCGATCGTCGACGCGGGCAAGGCCTCGATGGGCGTCGACCTCGGGCGGTGCGTCTTCTGCCCTGCCTGCGCCGAGGCGTGCCCCGAGGAGGCAATCCGCTTCACGCGAGACTACCGGCTGTCGGCGCGCACGCCCGCCGAGCTCGTGGCGCGAGACGACGTCCCCGTCCTCGCGCGCGCGCTCGACGAGAAGATGAGGAAGCTGTTCGGGCGATCGCTGCGACTGCGGCAGGTGTCGGCGGGCGGCTGCAACTCGTGCGAGTCGGAGCTGAACGCGGCCGGCAACATCCAGTTCGACCTGTCCCGCTTCGGGATCCAGTTCGTCGCCTCGCCGCGCCACGCCGACGGCGTCGTGGTGACGGGACCCGTCTCCCGGAACATGCGCGCGGCGCTGATCGACACCTGGAACGCGACGCCGGCGCCGCGCATCGTCGTCGCGGTGGGCGCCTGTGCGTGCTCGGGTGGGCCGTTCCGGGGGAGCCCGGCGCAGTGCGACGGGCTGCCGGGAGTGCCCGAGATCCCGGTGGACCTCTGGATCGCGGGCTGCCCGCCGCACCCGATCACCGTGCTCGACGGGCTCCTGAGGATGCTGGCGCGGGTCGAAGGCGACCGGCTGGAAGTCGTCGGGACGGGGATCGTCAAGTAAGCGCGAAAGCGCCACGGGCCTTGCGACGCGACGGTCCCAAGGTGTCGTGGCGCACGTTACGTCCGATCTTCTCGACGAACTGAGCCGACGTGCCTGTTGCGCGCGATGAATCGCGCGCGGTCATGCAGTTACACGGTCCGATGCCTCGGCCGCATCACCGCGCCGGCGATGAGGAGCAGCACGATCGCGCCGATCAGGCTGCCGATGAAGCCGGCGCTGCTGAACTCACCCGTTCGGCTCCCGCCGATCGCCGACGCGACGAGCCCGCCGATGAGCGAGCCGGCGATGCCGAGCACCGTCGTCAGGACGAAGCCCATGCTCTGCTTGCCTGGTACGAGCGCGCGCGCGACGAGACCGATGATGAACCCGAAGACGATCCACGCAATGATTCCCATTCCTGAGCCTCCCCTCGCAGAGAAGATGGGCTTGGCGCGCCCTTCACGCTCGCTCGAGAGGACGCACCCCGAGCCCCCGCCCCCCAGGGAAGGGGGCGAGGTTCAGGGGACGGGTGGTCACTGCACCGTGACGTCGGGGCACGGCGCGGGAACCGCCGTCGTGGCGACGAGGGCCCCGGCTCGCGCCGGCGGGGCCGCCTGGGCCGGACGCGTGGCCTGAGCCACGAACCCTCCGATCAGGGAGAGGCACAGCGCGACCGTCGCGAGATCGCGGATCCAGTGCGGACGGGCGACTCCGTCGAACATCTGCGGCTGAGAGGCGATGGTCTTGCGGAACATGCTTTTTCTCCTGTTCGGAGGGGTTCACGACCCCTTCACCAGGAGAGAGGCGAGGCCGGCGGATTTGTGACCGGGATCAATTCGGGGCCGGCTCGAGCGACCCATTGAGCTCGGCGCGAACCCCCCGTTCGAGCCGGAGGCGCAGGGCGCGAGCATTCGCCAGCAGCGGGGAATCGGCGTCGGCGCGCCGCCACGCCGAGAGCAGCTCCTGGACGCGCGCCAGCGCGCGCTCGGGCTGGCCGAGCTGCTCGTACGCGACGGCGGAGAGGTAGAGGCTCCGCGGATAGACCCACGCGCGCAGGAGGCCGTCGCCCATCGTGATGAGCCGGATCCGCTCGAACGACTCGGCCGCAAACGCCGGATCGCCGGAGTCGAGCGCGATCTCTCCCATCATGTAGAGCACCGGGATCTGCGGCGCGGAGACGGCGCGCGCGATCGTGAGCGCTGCCGCGAGATCGCCGCCTCGCCACGCCTGGATCGCGCGGTATGCCTCCTCCTGCGGCGTCCCCTTCGAGATGAGGTGCTCGAGCTTCGCCGCGCGCTGCAGGTCGCCCGCGTACGCCATCATGAGCGCGTAGCGGCCGCCGGCCTTCGGGTGCCCCTCCGCCTGGAGCGCCCGCTGCGCGTCGCGCCACACGCCGTCCGGATTCCCCTCGAGCGCCTTCCAGATCGCGCCGTCGAAGGAGCCCGCCGGCAGGTCCTTGCCGGCCTGTCGTGCGCGCTCGAGGAGCTTCCACGCCTCGCGCTGGCGCCCCGCGTACGCGCGGAGCATCGCGAGCCCGCCCCAGGCCCGCGCGGCGAGGTTCGGGTGCCCGTCGGACACGAGCTCCTGGAAGATCTTCTCGGCCTCGCCGTACGACCCCGATCCCGCCAGCGCCGCCGCGAGGTCCAGCCGGATCTCGGGATCGGCGCTTCGCGCGACCGTCGCGCGCAGCGTCTGGACCGCCTCGTCCGGCTTGCCGGCCCAGGCGGCCGCCGCCGCGAGCACGCGCGCGTCGCCGATGTCACCGCTCTTCGCCCACTCGCGGGCGTCGTCGAGCGCCTCGCGCGCGCGCCCGGTGCTCCCGAGGGCGTCGACGAGGTGGAACCTGATGACGGCGGTCGCGGGGTGACCGAGCTCGAGGGCGCGCGTGAGGTACGGGATCGCCTTCGCCGCGTGGCCGTCGTGGAACAGCAGATCGCCGGCCAGGTACTGCGCCTGCCGATCCTGCGGGAACGCCTCGATCACGGCGCCGTACATCGCCAGCGCCTGCTCCTGCTTGCCGTCCAGGTGCGCTGCCCAGGCGCGGATGAGCTGTCCCTCCTTCCACGGCACGCGGTCGACGCGCTTCATCGCCTCGCCGATCGCCGCGCGCTGCTCGGCGATGGGCGCCCCGCGGAACTCGCCGGTGTAGGCGATCATCCAGTGCGCGAGCGCGAAGTCGGGATCGATCTCCACGGCGCGCCGGAACTCCGCGGCGCAGTCGTCGACGTGCGACAGGCCGTCGATGCACTGCTGGCCGAGGAAGAAGTGCCGGTACGCCTCCAGGTCGCCCGTCATCGCGTCCGCGATCCGGACGCGCTTCGCGTCGACGTCCGCCTTGCCCTCGCGGAGCTCGCGGCGGGTGCGCTCCGACAGCCGATCGATGAGCTCCGGGATGCTCTCGCGTCCGGTGCCCTGCGCGCTGACCGTGAACAGGAACTCGTTCCGCAAGGGATCGAGCGCCTGCAGGTCGACGGCGTAGACCGAGTCGAACCGCCGGATCGTCGTGAGCAGGAGCGCGCGGGCCCGGACCTGGCGCGCGACGTCCCGCCCGAGCTGCTCGTCCACGCGGCCGTCCCTGTCCGAATCGCGCCCGAGCTGGCGCGCCACGTCGAGCATCCTCGTCCGCGTCAGCACGGCCAGGCGCCGCGACTCCTCGAGCGACGTGATGAGCATCCCCGAGAGCCCGTCGAGGTCCGGCTCCCCGGTCTCGTTCACGAAGTCCGCGACCGCGACGACGACCCGCTCCTCGGACGGGGGAGAGTCGCGCGACGCCCTCCAGACGAACACCGCGGTGATCGACGCCATCACGGCCGCGGCGAGCGCCACCGAGAGCCAGGCGCGGCGCCTCGGACGTGCGCGGTCGAGGCCGTGCGAGATCGCCTCGAGCGAGTGCAGCACCGCCGCGGCGCTCGACGGCCGCCGCTCGCGATCCTTCTCGAGCAGGCGCGCGACGAGCGCGGCGAGCGCCAGCGGGGCGCCCGTCAACGCCGGCGCGGGGCCCGGCTCGAGCACGGCGCTGCTGCTCGGCGACGCGCGGAACGGAAGCGCGCCCGTGATCATCGAGTGCAGCATGACGCCGAGCGCGAACAGGTCCGTCCGCTCGTCCTCGCCCTCGCGCCGCCACTGCTCGGGCGCCATGAACGCCGGCGTGCCCCCGCCCGAGGCGACGCCCGCGGTGAGGATCCCCGCGAGGCCGAAGTCGAGGACCTTCACGTTCCCGTCGTCGCAGAGGAAGACGTTCGAGGGCTTCAGGTCGCGGTGGACGACCCCGCACGCGTGCGCGTGCGCGAGGGCGCGAGCGACCGCGATCGCGATCCGCACCGCGTCCGCCACCGGCAGCGGGCCCGCCTCCAGGCGCTGCTGCAGCGTCTGGCCGTGGAGCAGCTCCAGGATGAGATACGGCCCGGCGTCGGCCCGGCCGACGTCGTGGAGCGTCACGATGTTCGGATGGTTCAGCTGGGCGGCCGCCTCCGCCTCGCGCTGGAGCCAGCGCTGGCGCAGCTCCGCGAGCGATCGGTTCCCGGGCCGGATCGCCTTGAACGCCACGAGCCGGCCGAGCTCGCGATCGCGCGCCTCGTAGACGACGCCGAACCCGCCCCGTCCGAGCTCCCGCAAGAGCTCGAAGCGGCCGACCGTCGCGCCCGGCTGCAGCCCGCGCTCCCACGCCTCGCGCAGCTCCTCCTCGGGAGTCCTGGCGATCTCCTCGAGGAGGCGCGAGACGTCGCCGGGTTGGTGCGGCGCATCCTCACCAGCGGGGTCGCGGGAGCGGTCTGCTTCCTCCATGCGGGCTCACTCCACGAGACCCTGCGCGCGCGCGTGCTCCGCGAGCTTGACCTTGATCCGCTCGAAGCGCTTCCTCAGCGCTGCCGGATCGACCGGCGATTCCGACGTGGAGAGCACCTGCGCCACCTCGCTCCAGGGCATCTGCTTGTCCACGCGGAGGATGAGGAGCGTCCGCTCCTCGGGATCGAGCGTCGCCCTGAGCGCGTCCAGCTTCTTGCTCCGCTCGTCGGTCCACACCGCCGTGGGCACCGAGGCATACGCAGCGGCCAGCTCCGACATTTCACCGGTCGCGAAGCGACGGCCCCGGTTGCGGTACGGGTCGCGCGCGGTCCGGGCGGCGGCATGCCAGGCGAGGCGCCAGGCCCAGACCCGGACCGGGCACTCGCGGCGGAACGCGGGCAGGCCGTTCCACATGTCCTCGGTGAACTGCGCGAACGCGTCCTGCGCCGCGTCATCGTCCCGCAGCGTCGCGCCGAGGTAGCCGAGGATCTGCGGGCCGAACGCGCGGATGATCTCGGTCGCGGCGCCGCGCACGTCGCCGCCGTCGAGGAGCGCGACGATGCGAACCTCGGGGTCTTCGTGCCCGACGGTCATCATGCGGTCGTAAGAGTGACCGGGTCGCGCGGCGATATCCAGTCGCGTCCCCAACGGGCCCGCGCGGCGGGGCGCGCAGCTTCGCGGTGCTCGCCAGGACGCTGCGGCGACCTGGCGTCGCGGGGAGCACCCGCGCGCCAGCAGGTCAGTCGTCCTCTGGGACCGAGCCCTCACTTCTGGTGAGCTCGCGCAGGACCACGGTCGCGTAGGAGCCCTTCGGCAGCATGAACCGCGCGAGGTATCCCTCCTCGAGCGGGACCACCTCGACGTCGACGCGGAGCCGCGCCGCGCGGCGCGTGCCCTCCGCCTCGCCGCGGCCGCGCGCGAGATCGGCCGCGCCGATCCCCTCGCCGGCGAGCACGCGGCTCTCGCGCGCTCCCGCCTCGCCGGCGGCCTCGCGCATCGAGTGGCCGAACATCGGACCGGTCGGCGAGATCTCGAACGCCTTCACGCGGGGCGAGTCCGCGGCGGGGTCGTCGCAGGTGAACAGTCCGCCAGTCTCGAGCTTCTTCATCACGTCGCCGGCGATCGCCTCGGCGAAGATCCCGTCGGCGATGCGCTCGGCGAGCCACCGGTTGAACAGCGCGGACTGCCACGCGGAGATCGAGAGGCGCCGCAGGAAGCGATCCCGCGAGGCGCGTCGGGTCTCGGGGTCGTCGCGCCCGAGGAGCAGCGCCCGCCCGACGTCGGCGTTGCGGCCCTCGCGACCGAAGCGCTGCGCGCCGAAGAAGTTGGGGAGCCCGCGCTCGGCGAGCGCCGCAGCGCAGGCGAGCGCCGCGCCCGCGTCGCCGCCGCGGACGCGCAGCGCGAACACGTTCCCGCGCGAGTGCCCGGGCTTCAGCTTGTTGCCGTGGCGGGAGGCGGCGAGCACGCGATACCCCTCGCCCGCGAGCGTGGACGGGTCGGGATCGCGGGCGACCGGGAACGACAGCCACTGCGTCGTGACGGCCTGCCGGTCCTTGAGGCCGGCGTAGCCGGCGTCGCGCTCCGGGACGCCGAGCGCCCGCGCGAGCGCGGCGACCACGTCCCGCGTCGTGCGGCCGGTCTTCTCGACGTGGAGGTACAGGTGCGCGCCCGCGCCGGCCGGCTCGTACGCCGGGACCTCGTCGACGCGGAAGTCGTCGGGCGTGGCCTTCACCGTCCCGCCGGAGCCCGGGAGGTCGCCGGTGACGAGCGGCAGCTCGTTCACCGTAGATCTCCGAGCAGCGCGAGCCGGCGCTTCACGTCCGCGGCGAGGGCGTCGTCCTCCGCGCGCGGGAGCCGCTCGCCGGCCTGGAAGAGCGCGAAGAAGAGCAGCTCCTGGAGCGCGTCGGAGAGGATCTTGCCGGCGCTCGCGGACGGCTCGATGGTCGCCAGCGCGGGGGCGCCGAGCGACGCGAGGTTCCCGAGCAGCGTCACCTCGTCGAGCGAGCCGTCCTCGCCGACCGCGACCCGCGCCCAGAGCGGCGCGAACCGGGAGTTCGGGTCCGAGAGGAACTTGCGGAGACCAGCGAGGAACGGGCCGGCCGTGCCGTTCCGGGCCATCCGCGCGACGACGAGCCGGTACGCGTCGTTCATGGCCTCGACGACCGTCGCCGGGTCGAGCGGCACCGGCGTGCGCGCCGGGGCCGCCTCCGCCGTCGCCTCGACGTAGCCGGCCTCGGCGAGGTGGAAGAGCACCTTGATGCCGTCGAACTCCGACAGGCGCGCGGCGCGGGCCACCTCGGCGACGCGCCTCCGGCCGTCGATGAGCGAGAGCACGTGCTCCTCGACCGGCTGCAGCGCCACCGGGTTCACCGGGTCGCGCCGGCGCACGAACGCCTGCGGCCCGGGGATGCGCGACGCGAACAGGCCGAGCTCGTCGATCCGACGGATGGCGTCCATGAGGAGCGACTGCGTGTCGACCGCGATGGCGGCGCCAGGGGTGTCCCCGTCGGCGCCGTTCATCAGGTGGAAGACGCCGTCGCGCGCGAGCAGGATCGCGTGGAACACGCCGGCGATCTGCTCGTGAAGGCAGCGCCACAGGTCCCCCGCCGAGAGCGCGCCCCGGTCGACCAGCGCCTTCCCGAGGAGGCCGCCGGCGCGCGCCGCCTCGAGGACCTGGTCCGGGGTGACGTACCCGAGGCGCACCGCGACCTCGCCGATGCGTTCGCCCACCACCGCCGAGCGGACGCCGCGCACCTGGCCCTCGCGGAACGAGACGCTCCGGTCCAGCCCGCCGATGGAGACGGTGAGCACGCCGCCGAGCCGGGCGTGGTGGACGAACGCGATGAGGTCCGCGACCGGGAAGCCCGCGAGGTCACCGGCCAGGACGCAGCGGGGCGAGTCCGCGCGTCCGCCCGCCGCCGGCGTGCGCCGCAAGAGCAGCAGATCCGGCGCGGACGGGAGCACCGCGAAGCGACCGGCGCGCTCCGCCAGCGCTCGCCGCGCCTCCTCGGACGCCAGCACGCGGCCCTGTGCGTCGATGTCGAGCAGGCTCGCCATCCGCGGCTAGTCCTTCGCCCAGCCCTTGTTCTTCATCCACTCCTCCTCCTCGGCGATCGTCTGCTCCAGCGTCTCGTCAGACCAGTCGAGGACGTGGCGGCGGCCGTTCACGAAGACGGTGGGGGTGCCGGTGAGCCCCGCGATGCGCGCCTCCGCCTGCGACGCGAGGATCCGCGGCCGGAACTTCTTCGACGCGAGCGCCTCGCGCAGCGCGGTCGGATCGAGGCCGAGCTTCGTCGCGTAGCCCGCGAGGTCATCGTCGGAGAGCTCGCGCGCGTTCTCGAAGAGCAGGTCGTGCATCTGCCAGAACTTCCCGTTCGCGCGGGCGAACTCCGCCGCCTCCGCGGCCTCCCAGGCCCGCTCGTGTCCGCGCATCGAGGCCGGGAGCGGGAACGGCTTGTAGTAGAGCTTCACGCGGCCGGCGTGCTTCTCCACGAACGCCTCGAGCTTCGGGCGGAGCTGCTGGCAGAAGGGGCACGTGAAGTCGGAGTACTCGACGAGCGTGATCGGCGCGTCGGCGTTGCCGAGCGGCGGCCCGAAGTCCTTCACGTTCAGGTTCGCGCGCTTCTTCGCGTCGAAGCCGGCGTAGTGCTGCGTGAGCACCGACTGGATGTCGGACGCGGCCTTCTGCGTCCCGGCCTGGAGGTTCGCGGCCATCACGAGCCGCGTGGCGAGGGTCGCCATCCTGCCCGAGTGCTTGCAGGTCTTGTGCTCCTTGAGGCACCCCGAGAGCGTGTGCGGGCAGCCGCAGTGGCAGAACGACTCCTGCGCGATGCGCGCGAGGACCTCGCGCTGCGCCGGCGACATCTCGGCGGGGATCGCGACGCCCGGCAGCAGCTGGGCGAGGTCGGGCGGCGCGGCGGCGGTCGCGGCGCGCGGGGCGACCGCGGCGAAGGCGAAGAAGGCGAGCAGGGCGAGGGCGCGTCGGATCTGGGTCATGGCGTGTCCAGGCAAGTAGGGCGGCAGAATGTATAGCAGCGGTTCACGCGGCGCGGGGGCGCTCGGCAGGTGGCACCTGCAGCCGGCGAGCGGCCGGGCCGCGTTGACCCGAGCAGCGAGTCTCCTTAATGAAGCGCGACGGATGAATGTCACGCGGACGCCGCCGGAGAGGGGCTCGGTACACAAGGACCCCGGCGGCAGGCTGCGGGTCGCGCTCGTGTATCCGAACGCGTACCGCCTCGCGATGGCGAACCTGGGGCTCCACGCCGCGTACCGCATCTTCAACGACCACCCTCGCGCGCTGTGCGAGCGGGCGTTCCTCCCCGACGACGGCGACGCGGGCGATCCGCGCACCGTCGAGTCGGGCCGCGCGCTGCGCGAGTTCGACGTCGTCGCGTTCACGCTCTCGTTCGAGGAGGACTACGGCAACGTCCTCGCGATCCTCGATCGCGCCGGCCTGCCGCTCCGCGCGGCCGGGCGCGACGAGCGCTACCCGCTCGTCGTCGCGGGCGGCATCGCGGTGCAGATCAACCCCGAGCCGGTCGCGCCGTTCTTCGACGCGTTCCTCGTCGGCGAGGGCGAGGAGCTGATCGCGCCGTTCGTCGACGCGGCGCTCGAGATCGTCCCGCGCGGCCTCGCGCGAGCGGGGCAGCTCGACGCCATCTCGCGCCTGCCCGGCGCGTACGTGCCGTCGCGCTACGCGGTCGAGTACGCGGACACGCGCGGCGGCCCCGGCGCCGGCTGGGTCACGCGGTTCGAGCCGCTCGAGGGAGCGCCGGCGCGCGTGGCGCGGCGGTTCGTGGCCGACCTGCGGAAGGTGCCCACCTCGCGCGTCGTCGACTCGCCCGACGCGCAGTTCGGCGATCTCTTCCTGACCGAGGTCGCGCGCGGCTGCCTCTGGGGGTGCCGGTTCTGCGCCGCGGGGTTCGTGCAGCGCCCCTACCGCGAGGTGGAGCTCGAGACGCTCCGCGCCGAGGTGAAGAAGGGGATCGAAGGCGGGTTGCGGGTGGGGCTCGTCGGGCCCGACACGAGCGACTACAGCGGGCTCGACCCGCTGACCTGCTTCATCGGCGAGCAGGGCGGCTCCTTCAGCCCGTCGTCGCTGCGCGTCGACGCGATCACGCCCGAGCTGTCGCGGCGCATGGCGGCCGGCGGCGAGCGATCGATCACCATCGCGCCGGAGGCCGGCACCGAGCGGCTCAGGCGCGTCGTGAACAAGGACTTCCCCGACGACCTCGTCGTGAAGGCGGCGGAGCACGCGCTCTCGCAGGGGATGCAGCACGTGAAGATGTACTTCATGTGCGGCCTGCCGACCGAGACCGACGACGACGTGCTCGGGATGGCGCGGCTCGCGATCCGCATCCGCGACGAGGTGATGAAGCCGCGCGCGAAGGAGACCGGGCGCATGGGCCGCATCACGCTGTCCGTGAACCCGTTCATCCCGAAGCCGTGGACTCCGTTCCAGTGGGGAGCGCTCGCGGACGACAAGGCGCTCGCGAAGAAGCGGAAGCTGCTCGAGCGCGAGCTGCGTCCGCTCGGCATCGGCGTCGACTTCATGAGCCCGCGCGAGGCCTGGGCGCAGTCGCTGCTCTCGCGCGGCGACCGCCGGGTGGGCGACCTGCTCGAGCTCGCGCACCGCGAGACCGGCGGCGACCTGCGCCGCGCGCTGCCGCGGTGGCCGCACGACCCGGAGTTCTTCGCGTCGCGCCAGGTCGGCCTCGACGAGGTGCTTCCGTGGGACTTCATCGAGCAGGGGGTCGAGAAGCGCTACCTCGCGCGAGAGTGGCGCAACGGCCTCCGCGCTCGCGTCACCGGGAAGTGCATGACGGACGTGTGCCGCGCCTGCGGGCTCGACTGCGCGGACCACCCCGAGCTGGAGACTCCGGAGCACCACCTGGTCGGCATCGGCCGGCCCGGCGGCGCCGTGTCGTCGTAGAGTGGCGCCGTGACCGATGCCGAGGCGATGGGGGAGGCGCTCGCGCTGGCGCGGGCGGCCGGGGACGCCGGCGAGGTGCCGATCGGCGCCATCGCGCTCTTCGAGGGCAGGATCGTGGGGAGGGGCGCGAACCGCCGCGAGGGGGACCGCGACCCCACGGCGCACGCCGAGCTCCACGCGATCCAGGATGCAGCGGCGACGCTCGGCCGCTGGAGGCTCACGGGGGTCACGGTGGTCGTGACGCTCGAGCCGTGCGCGATGTGCGCCGGCGCGATGGTGCTCGCGCGCATCGACCGGCTGGTGTTCGGGGCGGCCGACCCGAAGGCCGGCGCCGTCGGCTCTCTCATGGACCTGTCCCGGGATCCCCGCCTGAACCACCGGTTCGAGGTCGAGGGAGGCGTGAGGAGCGACGAGTGCGGCGAGCTCTTGCGCGCGTTCTTTCGCGCTCGCCGGGAGTCCCGGGAGTGATTCCCGCTTGGCGCTCCGAGGAAGATCGGTTAGATCCGCGCGCGGAGAGCTGGCCGAGCTGGTCGAAGGCGCCTGACTCGAAATCAGGTGTACCGGTAACGGTACCGGGGGTTCGAATCCCTCGCTCTCCGTATTTTTCTGGAGAGGTGACCGAGCGGCCGAAGGTGCACGACTGGAAATCGTGTGTCCGCGGAAGCGGACCGTGGGTTCAAATCCCACCCTCTCCGCCAGTTCGAGACCGGAAGGTTGAGAGCCGGCTCAGAATCCTCGGGCGGCGTGGGCGCTTCCAAACCCCGCCAGGCCCGGAAGGGAGCAACGGTAGGAAGTTCTCCGTGCGCCCGGGGATTGTGAGCCGGCTCACTTTTTCTCGAGCACCGCTCGGCGGGCCGGCCTTGTGCCCAGGCCGGCGAACCTGCGACACCTGACCTTCGAGTCATGGCCTACCTCGTCCTCGCCCGGAAATACCGCCCCCAGCGCTTCGGCGAGATGGCGGGGCAGGAGCACGTCGTCCGCACGCTCGGGAACGCGCTCGCCCGCGGCCAGCTCGCGCACGCGTTCCTGTTCACGGGCCCGCGCGGGGTGGGCAAGACCACCGCGGCCCGACTCGTGGCGAAGGCGGTGAACTGCGAGCAGGGTCCGACGGCCGAGCCGTGCGGGCGCTGCGCCGCGTGCGTCGAGATCGCCGAGGGGCGCAGCGTCGACGTCGTGGAGATCGACGCCGCCTCGAACAACGGCGTCGACAACGTGCGCGACATCGTCGAGGCGGTGAAGTACCGGCCCGCTCGCGACCGCTACAAGGTCTTCGTCATCGACGAGGTCCACATGCTCTCCACGGGGGCGTTCAACGCCCTCCTGAAGACGCTCGAGGAGCCGCCGGAGCACGTGAAGTTCGTGCTCGCGACGACCGACGTGCACAAGGTGCCCGAGACGATCGTCTCGCGGTGCCAGCGGTTCGACTTCAGGCGCCTGACGCAGCAGCAGATCGTCGAGCAGCTGCGGAAGGTCGCGTCGGCCGAGGAGCTCGCGATCTCGGACGGCGCCCTCGCGCTCGTCGCGCGCACCGCGCAGGGCGGTATGCGCGACGCGCTCTCGCTGCTCGACCAGGTGCGCGCCGCGTGCGGCGATCAGGCCGCGGACGACGCGGTCGCCGAGGCGCTCGGCGCCGTCGATCCGGCGTCGGTCTCGCGGATCGCCGGAGCGCTGCTGCGTCGGGAGGGCGCGCCGGTCCTCGTCGAGATCGA
>DASSQI010000170.1:0-2277 GCA_035702585.1 Anaeromyxobacteraceae bacterium | reverse complement strand
CCCGCCGGTGTACAAGGCGCGGATGGACGACGTCGTCGTCGGCTCGTCGACGAAGCAGGGGCTCCTCGCTCGCGCGCGCGACCTCGCGGGTCACTGGCTGCTGCGCGACGTCCTCCTCCCCTTCGCGCTCGTCCGCGGCGCGCTCCTCTGGCTCGTGTGGTGGGCGCGGCAGTACGCGCCGTCCTGGACCTACGCCGATCCGGTCGCCGCCGCGCGCGGCTGGGCTTACGTGCCGAACCTCTACCTCGACGTCTGGGGCCGGTACGACACGATCTGGTACCTCGACGTCGCCCGGAACGGCTACGTCGTCCGCGGGCCGCTCGAGACCGTCCAGAGCAACGTCGCCTTCTTCCCGCTGTATCCGCTCCTCGTGCGCGCGCTGCACGAGCTGGTGCCGCCGGCGTGGCAGGGTACCGCCGCGCTCTACCTCTGCGCGCTCGCGATCTCGAACGCGGCGGCGGTCGTCGCGCTCGGGCTCCTGTTCGTCCTCGTCCGCGACGTCTGGGCCGACCGCGAGCTCGCGCGGAAGACGGTGCTCTACACCCTGCTCTTCCCGTCCGGCTTCTTCCTCTCGTGCGCCTACTCGGAGTCGCTGTTCCTGCTCCTCAGCGTCGGCGCGTTCGTCGCAGCGCACCGGGGCCGCTGGTGGTGGGCGGGCATCTGCGCGGCGCTGGCGGCGGCGACGCGCGCGACCGGCATCTTCCTCGCGCCGGCCCTCGCCTGGACGTACCTGGCGCAGCGCGGCTTCAGCCTGCGGCGCGTCCGCGCCGACGTCGCCGCGCTCGCGCTGCCGATCGTCGCGCTCGCGCTGCACGCCGCGAACGTCGCCCGCGTCAGCGGCGACTGGCTCGGCATGTTCCACGTACAGGCCGCCTGGCACCGCCACTTCGCCTGGCCGTGGCGCACGCTCAACGTGCGCGGACACCGCTTCATGGGGCAGGTCGACCGCTTCGCGATGTTCGGCTTCATCGGGCTGACGACCGTGCTCGCGGCGCTGCGCCGGGTGGACTGGCTCCTCTACGCCGCGCTGTCGCTCGGCCCGATCCTCTTCTCGGGCGTGCCGATGTCGGCGGCGCGGCTGCTCGTGGTCGTGTTCCCCGGCTTCGCCGCGCTCGCGTGGCTCACTCGACGCGAGGGCGTCCACCTCGCGACGTCGCTGCTGCTGTTCGGGATGCAGATCGCGATGTTCACGTCGTGGGCGCGCTTTTACTGGGCGGGGTGAACCAGGCCGCGATTCCCGTGCCGGGAATCGCGGTGGTTCACCCCGCATGATGGGACGAGGACTGCGTCCTCGCCCCGCCGAGCAAAGCTCGTCGGGGCCCCACTCCTGCTGCGCGGGGCCCTGGCGCGCTTCGCCTGCGGCTCGCGCGCCGTCCCGCGGGCGGCTTCGCCGCTGTGTGCCGATCATCCCTTTGGACAGCGCCCGCGAGCGCTCCCGTCATTACGCTTCTCATATGTCTCCCACCACCACGGATCCCTTCGGGGCAGCCCGGTCGATCGACCTCGGCGACGGCGCGGCCCACCAGTACTTCTCGCTGCCGCGGCTCGAGGAGGCGGGGCTCGGCGCCGTGTCACGCCTGCCGGTCTCGATCCGCATCGTGCTCGAGTCCTTGCTCCGGAACTGCGACGGCAAGCGCGTGCGAGAGGAGGACGTCCGTGCGCTCGCCGGCTGGAAGCCGAACGCCGAGCGCACGCAGGAGGTCCCCTTCGTCGTCGCGCGCGTCCTGCTGCAGGACTTCACCGGCGTGCCGCTCCTCGTCGACCTCGCCGCGATGCGGTCCGCGATGCAGCGCCTCGGCAAGGACCCTCGCAAGGTCGAGCCGACCGTGCCGGTGGACCTCGTCATCGACCACTCGGTGCAGGTGGACGAGTACGCGTCGCAGTCGGCGCTCCGCCTCAACATGGCGATCGAGTTCAAGCGCAACCAGCAGCGCTACGAGTTCCTGAAGTGGGGGACGCACGCCTTCGAGACGTTCAAGATCATCCCGCCCGGCTTCGGCATCTGTCACCAGGTCAACCTCGAGCACCTCGCCAAGGGCGTCATGGAGCGGGACGGCGTGCTGTTCCCGGACACGCTCGTCGGGACCGACTCGCACACGACGATGATCAACGGCCTCGGCATCGTCGCCTGGGGCTTCGGCGGCATCGAGGCCGAGGCGGCGATGCTCGGGCAGCCCTGCTACTTCCTCACTCCCGACGTCGTCGGCGTCCACCTGTCCGGCGCGCTGCGGCCGGGCGTCACCGCGACCGATCTCGTCCTCGCCATCACCGAGCTGC
>DASSQI010000169.1:0-7755 GCA_035702585.1 Anaeromyxobacteraceae bacterium | reverse complement strand
GCGGTGGCCTCCGCGAGCGCGTCGCTGGACGCGCACGGGCACGTGCGGAGCATCGGGTCGACGTGCCAGTCGGCGCGCGCGCGCTGCCACGATCGCTGGATCTCGGGTCGGACGGTCTCCGCGAGGCGACCGTCCGCGACGAACGCTCGCCACGCCGCCTCGATCGCCCTGCGTGCTCGTTTCGATGCCGCCATGCTCGATCGCCCGGCAAGATCCGTACGCTCAGTCCGCGACGGCGCAACTCCGTTGACGGGTCCCGCGCGGGCCAGGGGACGCGCGCGGGCTCCGCAGAGCGAACGTGCGCCTGAGCCACCCACGCCGCGCTGTCAGGCCGATCGCCGGCCGCGCAGGCGTGCTCGCCGGCGCGGCGTCACGCCGCGTTCGGCGCATCCGCCAGCGCCGCGCGGAGGCGCTTCATCGCGTCGCCGTGGAGCTGGCACACGCGCGGCTCGCTCACGTCGAGCATCTTCGCGATCTCGCGGTAGGTGAGCCCCTCGTCGTAATGCAGCCCGAGCACGAGCTGCAGCCGCTCCGGGAGCGCCCCGACGGCGGCGGCCACGGCACGCAGGGTCTCGGCGCGGACCGCGGCGTCGTCGGCGGTCGGGATCATCGCGACGAGCTCGCCCAGGTCGGTCGTGTGCGGCGCGTCGAGGCCGGCGAGCGCGTGCAGCTGCTCGGCTGCGAGGCCGCTCGACTCCGCGAGCTCGTCCAGCTCCGGCTCGCGGCCGAGCTGCTGGGACAGCCGGGCGCGTGAACGCTCCAGCGCGTCGAGATCGGCGCGCAGCCGCCGCGGCAGGTGGTCGAGCCTGCGAAGCTCGTCGAGCATCGCGCCCCGGACGCGGTGCTCCACGAACGTCTCGAACCTGACGTCCCGGCCAGCCTCGTAGCGTCGCGCCGCGTCGAGCAATCCGAGCGCGCCCGCGGACCAGAGATCGTCCGCCGACACCGCGCCTGCGGTCCGCGCGGCGAGCCTGCGCGCGACGCGCTCGATGAGGAGCGCGTGCGTCTCGAGGAGGGCCCCGTCGGTCGAGGGCGCCGGATCCGGCGCGTAGCGTGCGTGTGCGCGGTGCATGTCGGTCAGGCGGCGGTGGACTCGCGCTGGACGCGCTCCCAGAGGAACCTGAGCCCGCCCTGGAGCGACGCCGGCGGAGCGCGGTCCACGAGGTTCGAGAGCAGCAGGGTCACGGCGCGGCTCGCGGGCGAGCGCGGGAAGAGCTCCACCATCGGGCGCTGCGCCATGAGCGCGCGCTGCAGGTTCTCGTCGCGCGGGATCCAGCCAGCGAACCGGACCTTCGCCTGGAGGAACCGCTCGGTGACGCGCGTGAGCTTCGAGAAGACCTCGCGCCCGTGCGCCTCGGTGGGCACCGGGTTCACGACCACCGCGAAGCTCTCCACGCCGGCCTGCTGCGAAAGCACCTTCACCGTCGCGTACGCGTCGGTGAGCGCGGTGGGCTCCGGCGAGACGACGAGCAGCGTCTCCTGCGCCGAGCCCGCGAAGAAGAGCACGTTGTCGCCGATGCCGGCGCCGCAGTCGACGACGACGAGGTCGAAGCGGTCCTGGATCTCCTCGAGCGCCTCGAGGAGCCGCAGCTTCTGGGCGTCGCCGAGCCGCGTCAGCTCCTGCACGCCGGTGGAGGCCGCGATGATGCGCAGCCCGTTCGGCCCCTCCGCGAGGATGTCGTCGAGCGGCACCGAGCCGTCGAGCAGGTGGCCGAGGTGGTGATGCGGGGCGATGCCGAGCACGATGTCGGCGTTCGCGAGGCCGAGGTCGGCGTCGAGCAGCAGGACCCTCCGGCCGCCGCGCGCCGCGAGCGTCGCGAGGTTGCAGGCGATGTTGGTCTTGCCCACGCCGCCCTTGCCGCTCGTCACCGAGATGACCCTCAGCGGCGGGCGCCCCTCGCGATCGCGCAGCACCATCTCCCGGAGACCGTTCGCCTGATCCACGTTCACTCCTGCTCCGGGAGGCGCGCCTCACCGGGGATGACGAGGTCCACGAGCCGCGGACCGGTGACGGCGTGCAGGTCCTCCGGCACGCGCTGCCCGTCGGTGACGCACGAGACCGGCCTCCCCACGCGGACCGCGGCGGAGAGGATCGCGCCCGGCCCCGCCGCCTCGTCGAGCTTCGTGACGACGAGCCGGTCGGGCTGGACCGCGCGGTAGCGCTCCGCCACAGCCGCGAGGTCGAGCGCGCCGCTCGCGGCGCTCACGACGAGCTGCACCTGCACCCTCGGCATCGCGCGGACGAGCGCCGCCTGGCGCGCGACGTCCTCGGGGACCGATCTCCCCGCCGTGTCCACGAGCACGAGGTCGGCGTCCTTCAAGCGCTCGTAGGAGGCGACGAGCTCCGTCGCGTCGCGGGCGACGAGCACCGGCACGCTCATGATCTCGCCGTAGCGGGCGAGCTGGTCGCAAGCGCCGATCCGGTAGGTGTCCACGGTGAGGAGCGCGACCTTCTTCTTCGACTCGAGCAGCGCGCGCGCCGCGATCTTGGCGATCGTGGTGGTCTTCCCGACGCCGGTCGGACCGACGAGGGCGACGACCTGCTGCCGATCCTGGAGCCACGGGGCGCGGCTCGGCACCAGCCGCTCGCCGACGAGATCGCGGACCGTCGCCGTGATGCGCTCGCGCATCGAAGCGGCCGGCTCGCGCGAGGGCGCGAGCGCCATCGCCTGCCGGACGAGCTCCTCCGCGAGCAGCGTCTCGACGCCGCGCGCGACGAGCAGCGCGTGCACGTCGGCCGCGGCGGGCGGGATCTGAAGCTCGCGGGCGGAGCGGGCCTCGCGCGTCACGAGCGAGAGCGAGCGCCGCGCCTCCTCGACGGAGCGCCGCAGGGACTGGATCTCGACAGCGAGCGCGTCGTCGCGCATGGCGGTGTCACGCAGGCCGGCGCTCGCGCCGACCACATGCAGGTCGGCGCTCGCGCCGACCACGGGCCGACCGGCACCGTGCGTCAGTCGACCGTTTGCAGCTGGGCTGTCCTGGGCTGCCGAACGTTCGGCGTAGGTCTGCGCGACCCTGCGCGCCCTCAGCTGGTCGTCACGGCCGTGCGTCCCAAGGTCGGCGCAAGCGCCGACCCGCAGCGCCGCGGTGACCTCCACCTCCGGCTTGCGAAACATCCCGCCCTCGACATTCCGGGTCGAGAGCAGGACGGCGTCGGGGCCGAGCGCGGCCTTCACCGCCGCCAGCGCGGAAGCGGTATCGGGTGCCCTGAAAGTTCTGACGGTCGCCTGCATCGCTCACCTCACGCAGCTGCGCTCTCGAGCAGCGGTCCGGCAGCGGAAGCTTGCAACGACCCTGCCGGCTGCACGGTGGTGCCCGGCACCAGCTCCCGCGCGGAGACGACGCACAGCTCGGGCACGAACCTGGAAGCGAAGTCGAACAGCGGCTTTCGCAGATCCGGCGGCGCGAGGATGACGACCGGCTGTCCCCCCGTCGCGAGCCGCGTCGCGTGCGACTCGAGGCTGCCGACGAGGCGCCGGGCGCTGTCGACGTCGGGGGCGAGCGCCGGTTCTCCGTCGCTCGCGCCGAGGCTCTGACGCAGGAGGTCCTCGGTGCCGCGATCGAGCGTCAACGCACGGACGATCCCGTCCTGCCCGGCGACGCGGCCGGTGATCTGACGGGCCAGCCGGCGGCGCGACTGCTCCACGAGCCAGCCGATGTCCTTGCTCCGCGGCGCGGCGTCGGCGATGGCCTCGAGCACCGTCCTGAGGTCGCGCACGCTGACGCTCTCGCGCAAGAGGCCGCGCAGGACGCGCACCAGCTCGCCCAGCGACACGCTCCCGGGGACGACGTCCTCCACGAGCTTCGGCGCCTCCTTCGCGACGATGCCGATGAGCTCCTGCGCCTCCTGGCGGCCCATGAGCTCGTGCGCGTTGCGTCGCAGCAGCTCCGAGAGGTGCGTCGTCACGACCGAGGACGCGTCCACGATCGTGAGCCCGAGCGCCTCCGCGCGGGCGCGGTCGGCGGGCGGCACCCACACGGCCGGCAGCCCGAACGCGGGATCCTGGCCGCGGATGCCCTCGATGCGCGGCTCCTGTCCCGAAGGATCGAGCGCCATGACGCGGTCCGCGTGGGCGACGCCCCTGCCGATCTCCATCCCGCGGAGGAGCACACGGTAGTGCGCCGGCTCGAGCCGCAGGTTGTCGCGGAGGTGCACCGACGGGAGCACGATGCCCAGATCGCTCGCGAGCTGCCGGCGGAGCGACGTGACGCGCCCCGGGAGCTCGCCGCCCTTCGCGAGGTCGATGAGCGGGACGAGCCCGTACCCGACCTCGAGCTCCAGCGCCTCCACGGCGAGCAGGTCCTGGATGCGCTCGGGACCCTTCGCAGCGTCCTGCCTCGGCGTCGCCGGAGCTGCCGCGGCCGCGCGCGCCGCGGACGTGGCGCGCCGCGAGAGCCCGTAGAGGAGGCCCGCCACCGCCACGAAGGCGGCGAGCGGCATGCCCGGCAGCAGCCCGATGACGGACAGCACCGCCGCGGCCGTCGACAGGACGCGGGCGTTCCCGAACATCTGCGCGCCGACCGCGCTGCCGAGGTCCGCGCCGCCGGCCGCGCGCGTGACGACGATGCCGGCGGCGGTCGAGACGAGCAGTGCGGGGAGCTGCGACACGAGGCCGTCGCCGATCGTGAGGAGCGAGTAGGTCTCGGCGGCCTGCGCCAGCGTCAGGTGGTCGCGGACGAGCCCGGCGACGAGCCCGCCCACGAGGTTGATGCCGGTGATGGCGAGGCCCGCCACGGCGTCGCCGCGGACGAACTTCGATGCGCCGTCCATCGCACCGTAGAACTCCGACTCGTGCTCGAGGTCGGAGCGGCGGGTCTTCGCGTCGCGATCGTCGATGATGCCGGCGGCGAGGTCGGCGTCGATCGACATCTGCTTGCCGGGCATCGCGTCGAGGGTGAAGCGCGCGGCGACCTCGGACACGCGGCTCGCGCCCTTCGTGATCACGGCGAAGTTCACGACGAGCAGGATGAGGAAGATGACGATGCCGACGGTGAGGCTGCCGCCCACCGCGAACCGGCCGAACGCCTCGATGAGGTGGCCGGCGGCGCCGGCGCCCTCGCCGCCCTTCAGGAGGATGAGGCGGGTCGTCGCGACGTTGAGCCCCAGCCGGAACAGTGTCACGACGAGGAGCAGCGACGGGAACACCGAGAAGTCGAGCGGCCTCCGCAGGCCCAGCGCGACGAGCAGCATGAGCAGCGAGGTGCCGATCGACAGCGCGAGCAGCGCGTCGAGCACCGCCGCCGGCACCGGCACGATCATGAGGGCGACGACGCCCAGCACGGCGACCGCGAGGAGGGTCTCGGCGCGGCCGCTGCCGCTCGCGCCCGTCACTTCCGAGGGACTCGTCACGCGCGACCTCCGGGCTGCTTGCCGGTGAGCCTGAACACGAACGCGAGCACCGCCGCGACCGCCTTGTACGTCTCGGCGGGCACCTCGCGGCCCACCTTCACGCGGCGGTAGAGGAGCCGCGCGAGCGGGATGTCCTCGACGATCGGGACGCCGTTCGTGCGCGCGAGGTCGCGCATGAACTCGGCGAGAGCGCCCTTGCCCTTCGCGACGACGCGCGGAGCCTTCCCCTCGTCGCGCCGGTAGCGCAGCGCGATCGCGACGTGGGTCGGGTTCACGAGCAGGGCGTCGGCGCGCGGGACCTCGACGGCGGCGCGGCCCTTCGACAGCTCGCGGTGGCGCTGCCTGCGCTTGCCGCGGATGAGCGGGTCGCCCTCTTCCTCCTTGTGCTCGCGCTTCAGCTCGTCCTTCGTCATCTTGAGCTTCGCCATGAAGCGGTGCCGCTGGACGCCGAAGTCGATCCCGGCGACGACCGCGGCGACCGCGAAGAGCCGCCACCCGATCCGGCCGAACATCCGGGCCACTGCGGCGAGCTGATCGGAGGGCGAGGCGGAGAGCAGCGCCGGCAGCGTGTCGAAGTCGGCGCGGGCGACGCTCCAGGCCGCGGCGCCGAGCGCCGACACCTTCACCGCCGCGAGCGCGAGGTCCGTGAGGAACTGCCTCGAGAACATCCGGCCGAGCGCGGCGGGCCGGAAGACACGGTTCAGGTCGGGCAGCGCGAGGTTGGGCCAGAAGCCGCCCTGGGTCTGGACGAGCGTCGCCGCGGCGGCGCCGAGCGCCGGCGCGAAGCAGGCGGCCGCCGCGAGCGCGATCGGACCGCTCGCGAGCGAGGGCAACAGGCGGAACGGCTGGTCGGGCAGGGCGCTCATGGACTCGGAGATGACGCGCGTGAGGCTGTCCCGGAGCGGCAGCGCGACCGCGCCGAGCACCGCGAGGCCAGCGGCGAGCGTCGCCGCGAGCGCGGCGTCGTGGCCGACCGGGACCTGGCCCTCGCTGCGCGCCTGCTCGAGCTTCCGGCTCGACGGCTGTTCTGTTCGCCCTTCTTCCTCGGCGGACACGGCGTCGCTCCCTTCAGCCCGCGAGCGCGGCGGTCGCCATCAGCGCGATCGCGTTGGCGATCGACGGGGCGAGCAGGTAGAACGCGCCGCCGCCCGCGAGCAGCGAGACGGAGAAGCCCAGGTTGTTGAGGTTCAGCTGCGGCGCCATCCGCCCGGTCACCGCCATGACGAAGTGGCCCAGCGAGACGGCCGCGAGGATCGGGAACGCGAGCCGCACCGCGAGCGCGGCCGCCCCGGTCGTCTCCCAGACGACGCGCGTCGCGAGCTCGCCGAGCCCGTGCGACGCGCCCGGCGGGAACGCCGCCGTGGACCGCGCGAGCCACGCGATCGCCTCGCGGTGCAGCCCCAGCGCGACGGCGCCGGCCTGCGCCGTGACGTGCAGCAGCTCGGAGACGGCGTTCGACTCGGCGCCGCTCGACGGGTCGACCATCGCGCCGAAGCCGATGCCTGCCGACTGGCTCGCGAGCTGCCCGGCGGAGAGCGCCGCCAGGAGCACCGCGCGCGCGCCGAGCCCGGCGAGGAGCCCGAGCGCCGTCTCGGACGCGACTGCCGTGGCGAGCGGCCACAGCGTCGCCGGCGCCGCCACCTCCGGAGATCCGGCGGCGGCCCACACCGCGGCCGCGATGGCGAACGCGATGCCCGCCTTCACCCGCACCGGCACCGTCCGCGCGCCCAGGATCGGCGCGCCCAGGAAGAGCCCGAACGTCCGGAGCAGGACGAGCCCGAAGCCCCACGCGGCGGCGAGCGGGAAGTCCACGCTCAGGGGCCCGCCATGCGCGTGAGCGCGATCGCGAGGAACCGCGCCAGCCGGTCCATCATCCACCCGCCCGCGAACGTGAAGACGAGACCGACGGTGAGCGCCCGCGGGAGGAAGCCGACCGCGGGGTCGTTCACCTGCGTCGCGGCCTGCAGCACGCCGACGACGAGGCCCACCACCAGGATCGCGCCGAACAGCGGGCCGCCCACGACCGCGAGCTGGACGAGCCCCTCGCGCAGGAGCGCCGCCGGCAGGTCCGCGGTCACGCGAAGCTCCGCGCCAGCGAGGCGACGACGAGGCGCCAGCCGTCGGCCATGACGAACAGCGCGACCTTGAGCGGCAGCGCGATCATGACCGGCGGCACCATCATCATGCCCATCGAGGTGAGGATCGCCGCGACGAGCACGTCGACGAGCAGCAGCGGGATGTAGATGAAGAGCCCCATGCGAAAGGACGTGGTGAGCTCCGACACCATGAAGGCCGGCGCCGCGACCGCCATCGGGATCGGCTCGCCGCGCGCGGGCCGCGGCCGGTTCGCGACGTCGAAGAAGAGCGCGAGGTCCTCCTCGCGCGTCTGCCGCAGCATGAACTCG
>DASSQI010000168.1:0-35467 GCA_035702585.1 Anaeromyxobacteraceae bacterium | reverse complement strand
CGAGGTCTACGGGCGCGTGAAGCACCTGTACTCGATCTGGCGCAAGATGCGCGTCCAGTCGGTGGACTTCGAGCAGATCCACGACGTGATCGCGTTCCGCGTGATCGTGAAGGACGTCGCGCAGTGCTACGAGTCGCTCGGGATCATCCACTCGCTGTGGAAGCCGGTGCCGGGGCGGTTCAAGGACTACATCGCGATCCCGAAGCCGAACATGTACCAGTCGCTCCACACCACCGTGATCGGCCCGGCGGCGGAGCGGGTCGAGGTGCAGATCCGCACGCGGGAGATGCACAAGATCGCGGAGGAGGGCGTCGCCGCGCACTGGCAGTACAAGGAGGGCGGCAGGAACGGCGACGGGATGGCGGCGAAGGACGCCCAGAAGTTCGGGTGGCTGCGCCAGCTCCTCGAGTGGCAGCGCGATCTCACCGATCCGAAGGAGTTCCTCGAGACGGTGAAGGTCGACCTGTTCGCGGACGAGGTCTTCGTCTTCACGCCGAAGGGAGACGTGAAGAGCCTGCCGCGCGGCTCCACGCCGGTCGACTTCGCCTACGCGATCCACTCGCAGGTCGGCGAGCACTGCGTCGGCGCGAAGGTGAACGGCAAGATCGTCCCGCTGCGGCACAAGCTCAAGAACGGCGACACCATCGAGATCCTGACGTCGCCGTCCTCGCACCCGTCGAAGGACTGGCTCACCTTCGTGAAGACCAGCCGCGCGCAGACGCGCATCCGCGGCTTCATCCGGCAGCTCGAGCACAAGCGTTCGCTCGAGATCGGGCGCGAGGTGGCGGAGCGGGAGCTGCGGCGTCACGGCGCCTCGCTCTCGAAGCTCGAGCGCAGCGGCGAGCTCGACAAGGCGGCGCAGGCGCTGGGGTATCGCCTCGGCGACGACCTGCTCGTCGGCGTCGGCTACGGCAAGGTCGCGCCGACGCAGCTGCTGCAGCAGGTGCTCCCACCCGAGCGGCTCGCCGCGCCCAGCCCCGAGCCGTCCACCACCGCGCGGCTCACCGAGATCTTCCGCAAGGTCGCGAGGCGCCCGACGTCCGGCGTCCGCATCAGCGGGATCGACGACGTGCTCGTGCGCTTCGGCAAGTGCTGCAACCCGGTGCACGGCGACGAGATCGTGGGGTTCATCACGCGCGGCCGCGGCGTCACCGTGCACACCGCGGCGTGCGACAAGGTCGTGGGGATGGACCCGCTGCGCCGCGTGGACGTCGGCTGGGACGATCGCGCGGGCGAGATCAAGCGGCCGGCGTCGATCCGCGTCATCACCGACGATCGCCCGGGCGTCCTCGCGAAGATCTCGCAGGCCATCAGCGAGGCCGGGATGAACATCTCGCAGGCCACCTGCCGCACGACCGGCAACGATCGCGCGGTGAACACCTTCGAGATCGCGACCAGCGACGTGAAGCAGCTCCGGAGCGTGATGCGCACCATCGAGCGGCTCGACGGCGTCATGACCGTCGAGCGCATGTACGCGTCGACGGAGCCGCGGACGACCACGTCCGAATCCTGAATCAGATCACCTCGCGCGGGATCGGCTTCCAGTCCTCGTCGGAGTCGGGCTTGCGCTCGGGCGTCGGCGCGCGCTCCGGCTGCTCTCGTAACGGCTCGGGGGCGCTCTCGGCGCTGGTTCGCAGCGGTACGACCACGAACGGCGGGTACAGACGGAACCCGGCGCCGGTCACGATGTCGACGATGCCGCCGACCCCCATGAACGGCAGGAAGACGACGTTGCCGAGGATCCAGGGATCGAGCTCGTAGCGGATGTAGACCACCTCGGGATCGTAGCCGGGCTTTCGCACGTCCGCGTCGAGGTTCTGATTGCGCTTGAGCCGCAGCGAGCAGGGCGTCGTGCAGCTCTGCATGGCGGCTCGCACCGTGGCGCCGGACGGCTGCGTCTCGAACGAGACGCGCTGGTACGGACCCTGGACGATGCTGGCGCAGCCGGCCGTTACGAGCGCCAGCGCGGCTGCCGCGATCCTCGTGGTCATCGGAGTCCTCTCCCGGGCAGCTTGCCGCGCCGCACGAGGGTGTCAAGCCACGAGTGCCGGCCGCTCGCGACGCCGCTATGCTCGCCACATGCCCAACCGGATCATCGCGACCGACGCCGCCCCCAAGGCGATCGGACCGTACAGCCAGGCCATCCTCTCCGAGCGCGGCGGTGCGCGGACGCTCTACTGCTCCGGCCAGATCCCGCTCGATCCCGCGACCGGCGAGCTCGTCACGGGAGACATCGTGGCGCAGGCGGAGCGCGTGCTCGAGAACGTCGCCGCGGTGCTGCGCGAGGCGGGGATGGCGTTCTCGAACGTCGTGAAGACGACGGTGTTCCTCGCCGACCTCGCCGACTTCGCGAAGATGAACGAGGTCTACGCGAAGCGGTTCCCGGCGAGCCCGCCGGCGCGGTCGACGGTGCAGGTCGCGGCGCTGCCGAAGGGTGCGAGGATCGAGATCGAGGTCCTCGCGGTCGCGGAGTAGAGCCGTGAGCGAAGCTCACGGCTCGTAATAGGTGTACTCCTTCCCCGCGTAGTTCCGGAACACCCACTTCTTGCCTTCGTGCGCGACGACGTACTCGGGCTGCAGCGGGATCTTCCCGCCGCCGTTCGGCGCGTCGACGACGAAGTGCGGCACCGCGAGGCCCGACGTGTGGCCCCGCAGCGCGCGGATGATCTCGATGCCGGTCTCGACCGGCGTGCGGAAGTGGCTGATGCCGCGCGAGAGATCGCACTGGTAGATGTAGTACGGGCGGATCCGCATGAGCAGGAGCTTGTGGTTCAGCTCCTTCACGATCTCGGGATCGTCGTTCACGCCCTTCAGCAGCACCATCTGGTTGCCGATGACGCAGCCGGCGTCCGCGAGCTTTCGCGCAGCCTCGAACGACTCCGCGGTGCACTCGCGCGGGTGGTTGAAGTGCGTGTTCACGTAGACCGGGTGGTGCTTGCGCAGCATGTAGACGAAGTCGTCCGTCACGCGCTGCGGCAGCGTCACGATGTTGCGCGTGCCGAGCCGGAAGATCTCGACGTGAGGGATCGCGCGGAGGCGGCCGAGGATGTAGTCGAGCCGCTCGTCGGACAGCGAGAGCGGGTCACCGCCGGAGATCACGACGTCGCGGATCTCAGGGTGCAGCGCGATGTAGTCGAGGCCGTCCTCGACCTGCTTCTTCGCGGCGGCGCTCGTCGGGTCCGCCACCTTCCGCTTCCGCGTGCAGTGGCGGCAGTACACCGGGCAGTTGTGCGTGATGTAGAAGAGGACGCGGTCGGGGTACCGGTGCGTGATGCCCGGCACCGGCATGTCGCGCTCCTCCGCGAGCGGATCCTCGAGGTCGCTCGGCGCGATCGTCAGCTCGCCCATCGTGGGGACGGACTGCAGCCGGATCGGGCAGGTCGGATCCTCCGGGTCCATCAGCGCCGCGTAGTAGGGCGTGATCCCCATGTGGAACTCGGAGTCGGTCTCGCGCGCCGCGCGCCGCTCGTCGTCCGTGAGGTTCACGACGCGCTCGAGCTGATCGACGCGCGTGATCCGCTCGCGCTGCTGCCAGTGCCAGTCGTTCCAGAGCGTCTCCGGAACGGAGCCCCAGATGGAGCGCGGGCCCGCAGGAAACCGGTTGGCGAGGTGGGGCCGGGCGAGCGGCGACGGTGCGGAGTCGAGCGCCTCGCGCGTCGCGTCGTACAGGGCGGCCGGGCCGTTCCCGCGCTTCGCGACTGCCGCGGCGGCACCTCCGCCCGCCTCGACCTCGCTGCCAGCTACCGGAAGGTTCGCCATCCCAGTCGCCCCCTCGCGCGCTCAGTTGCTCTGCAAGACTTAACACCGAATACGTGGACGGACATGGTTCATTACCCCTGCATGGTAGGTCCTCGTGGGGCGCTCCGGGCGGCGAACCCCCAGCGCTTCCGCCGGGTTGGACCAGATCAGCCGTTTGACTTCGACGAGGGCGGCCGATAGCTTCGCGCGCCTCGCGGAGCCTGGTTGGAAACGAACCCTCACACCGACGTGTCCCCGGCCGAGTGGCGCGACTGGCGCTGGCAGCACCGCCACGCGCTGCGAACTCCCGATGAGGTGGCCCGCCTGGTCCACCTCACGGACGACGAGCGCCGGGGCCTCGTCGAGACGGCGGCGACCTTCCGCCTCGGCATCACCCCGTACTACGCGGCGCTCATGGACCGGGAGCACCCGTTCTGCCCGATCCGCATGCAGGCGATCCCGCGCGCGGCCGAGGCGACGGCGGCGGCCGGCGACCTGCGCGACCCGCTCGGAGAGGATCGCCACCGCCCGGCTCGCGCCATCGTCCACAAGTACCCCGACCGCGTGCTGTTCCTCGTGAGCGACACCTGCTCGGTGTACTGCCGCCACTGCACGCGCCGGCGGATCACGAGCGGCGAGGAGGGCGCGTTCGATCGCGCCGCGGCGGAGGAGGCGCTCGAGTACGTGCGCGCGCACGCCGAGGTGCGGGACGTCCTCGTGTCGGGCGGCGATCCGCTGGTGCTCTCGGACGAGCGACTCGCCTGGCTGCTCGACGCCCTCCGGGCGATCCCGCACGTCGAGATCATCCGCGTCGCGACGCGCGCCCCGGTCACCTGCCCGATGCGCGTCACCGACGCGCTCGCCGCGATGCTGCGCGCGCACAAGCCGGTCTTCGTCGTGACGCACTTCAACCACCCGAAGGAGTGCACGGCGGAGGCGGCCGAGGCGTGCGAGCGCCTCGTCGACCACGGCGTGCCCGTCGAGAACCAGACCGTGCTGCTCCGGCGCGTCAACTCGTCCGCGCGGACGATCATGGATCTCAACCAGCGCCTGCTCGCGTGGCGCGTGCGGCCGTACTACCTGCACCAGGGCGACCTCGCCGAGGGCACCGGGCACCTCCGGACGCCGCTCGCGTGCGGCGTCGAGATCATCGAGAAGCTCCGCGGCTGGACGAGCGGGCTCGCCGTGCCGCACCTCGCGGTCGACCTCCCGGGCGGAGGCGGAAAGATCACGCTGCAGCCCGAGTATCGCATCGGCGCGGGGGCGGAGCCGCGGGGCGACGGGACGTGGTTCCGCGGCTACGCGGGCGGTCGCTGGTACTATCCGGAGCCGCCGGAACGGGACTGCGACTGCCCGTACGACGAGATCTTCTACGCAGGCCGCGCCGAGCGCGTGGGGAGTGGACGTTGATCGCACGGATCATCGAGGTGCTGGCCGGGTTCACGACCGCGGTCATCTCCAGCATGGGGTACGGCGGCGTCGTGCTGCTCATGGGGATCGAGAGCGCCTGCATCCCGCTGCCGTCCGAGATCATCATGCCGTTCGCGGGCTCGCTCGTCCTGACCGGCCAGTTCACGCTGCAGGGGCTCGCGCTCGCGGGCGCGATCGGCTGCGTCGCGGGATCGATGCCCGCGTACTGGCTCGGCGAGTACGGCGGCCGGCCCTTCATCGAGCGCTACGGCAAGTACCTGCTCATCTCGCGCAAGGAGATCGACTTCGCGGATCGGATCTTCGCGCGGTACGGGCAGTGGGTCGTCTTCGGCGCGCGGCTATTGCCGGTCATCCGCACGTTCATCGCGTTCCCCGCGGGCGTCGCGCGGATGAACAAGACGAAGTTCGTCGTCTACACCTTCGTCGGCTCGTACCCGTGGTGCTGGGGGCTCGCGTGGGTGGGCATGAAGCTCGGCGAGAAGTGGAACACCGACCCGCGCCTCAAGGCCGCGTTCCACCGCTTCGACGCCGCGATCGGCGTCGTCCTGCTCGCCGGCGTCGTCTGGTTCGTCTGGCACAAGGTGAAGGAGGCGCGCCGCGCGCCGGAGCCGCCGCCCGAGGGCGGGGCAGCGCGGTGACCGCGCGAGGAGCGCGTCGCGCGCTCCGCGCGGCCGGCGCCCTCGTCGCGATCGCGTGGGCGCTGGCGGGAGCGGCGCGCGCCGAGGAGCAGGTCCGGATCGCGGTCGCGAGCGGCGCCGAGGCCGTCGTCCTCTCCGCGGAGGGGCTTCGGTTCGAGCCGATCGCCGCCGGGGGGGAGCCGCGCGAGGTCGCCGGCGGCCGCGCGGAGGTGACGCGCGCGGGCGCGGAGCTCCGCGTGAACGGCGCTCCCGTCGCGCCGCCGGGCGTGCGGTTCAGCGCGCCGGGGCCGATCCGCGACGGGCAGCTCGCGCTCGAAGGTTCGGTCGAGGTGCGCATCGCTGCGTCGGGGCTCGACGTCATCCACGCCCTCCGCATGGAGGACTACGTCGCCGCGGTCGCGGGATCCGAGATGCCGCCGAGCTTCCCGGCGGAGGCGCTCAAGGCGCAGGCCGTCGCCGCGCGCACGTTCGCGGTGACGAAGAAGCTGCAGGCGCTCGCCGAGGGCCGCCCGTACCACCTCGGGGCGACGGTGGTGCACCAGGTCTACCGCGGGACCGCCGCGATCGACCCGCGCACGCGCGCAGCCGCCGAGTCGACGGCGGGCGAGGTGCTGGTGTTCGAGGACGAGCCCGCGGACGCGTTCTTCCACGCGTCGTGCGGCGGCCACACCGAGTCGGGCGCCGAGGCGCTCGGCAGGGACCGCCCGTATCTGCGATCCGTCGCGTGCGGCATGTGCGACGGCACTCCGCTCGCGCGCTGGAGGTACCGCATCGACGCGGCGGCGCTCGGGCGGAAGCTCGGGCTCTCGCGCGGGGTCACCGAGCTGCGCGTCGTCGAGCGGACGGCGTCGGGGCGGGCCCGCAGGATCCGCGTCGACGCCGGCGCGTCGCGCGTCGAGATCGGGGGCGCCGACTTCCGTCAGCGGCTCGGCTGGTCGGCGCTGAAGTCGCTCGCGTTCGAGGTGAAGCGCGAGCGCGCGATGTTCACGTTCGAGGGGCGAGGCGCGGGACACGGCGCCGGGATGTGTCAGTGGGGCGCCGCCGGCCTCGCGAAGGAAGGCCGCACGTACCGCGAGATCCTGGCGCGCTATTACCCTGGGGCCGAGCTCCGCAGGATGTACTGATCTCGCCGTGAAGATCTCCGAGTTCGACTACGAGCTGCCCGAGGAGCTGATCGCGCAGGAGCCGATCGAGCCCCGCGACGCGTCGCGCCTGCTGGTGGTGCCGGACGACGGCGGCGTTCGCCACGCCCGGTTCGTCGATCTCCCGGACCTGCTCGAGCCCGGAGACCTGCTCGTCCTGAACGACACCCGCGTCATCCCGGCGCGCCTCGTCGGCGCGAAGGAGACGGGCGGTCGCTGCGAGGTGCTGCTGCTCGAGCCGCTCGACGCCGAGCGCGCGCGCTGGCAGGCCATCGGACAGGCCTCGAAGCCGATGCGCGCCGGACAGCGCCTGACCTTCGGACGGCTCGGCGCGTGCGTCGAGTCGATCGAGGGCGAGGGGTTCCTGACGGTGAAGTTCGACGTCTCCGGCGACGCCCTCGACGCCGCGATCGAGCGCGAGGGGCGCATCCCGCTGCCGCCGTACATCCGGCGGGCGCCCGGAGCCGCGGACCGCGACCGCTACCAGACCGTCGTCGCGCGCGCCCCCGGCAGCGCCGCCGCACCGACCGCGGGCCTGCACTTCACGCCGGAGCTGCTCGCGCGGATCGAGGCGCGAGGCGTCGCGCGCGCGCACGTGACGCTCCACGTCGGCCCGGGCACGTTCCTGCCCGTGCGCGTCGAGGAGCTCGGCGAGCACCGCATGCACGAGGAGCGGTTCGAGATCTCCGCGGAGACCGCGCGCGCCTTCTCGGACTGCCGCCGCCGGGGTGGGCGAGTGGTCGCGGTGGGGACCACCGTCGTCCGCGCGCTGGAGAGCGCCTGCGACGGCGCGGCGCTCCGCGCGGGACCGGGCCGCACCGCGCTGTTCATCACCCCGGGGCACCGCTTCCGGGCGGTGGACGCGCTCGTCACGAACTTCCACCTGCCGCGATCGACGCTCCTCGTGCTGGTCTGCGCGTTCGCGGGGCGCGAGCGCGTGCTCGCCGCCTACGGCGAGGCGGTGCGGGAGCGCTACCGGTTCTTCTCGTACGGCGACGCGATGTTCCTCGCGTGTCCGCGGTCGAGGTAATCTTCGGGGTCCGACCCCGGAGCTCGCTTGCACGTCCTCGCGCTCGACCTCGAGCCCGCCCAGTTCCTCTCGGGATGGCGCCCCACGGCGCGGCTGCTGTTCGTGCCGGCGCTGTCCGACGCGCGCCCGGGCGATCCGGTCGCGGTGCGCATCGGCATCGTCGGGCACCCGATCCAGGCGACGGTCTTCGCGAAGGTGAGCAGCGTGCGTCGCGTCGGGCGGCCCTCGCTCCCACCCGGCGCCGAGCTCGCCACCGATCCCGCGAGCGAGGCCGCGCTGGCGTTCCTCGCCGCCGCGGCGCGCGGCGAGGACGTGACGTTCCGCGAGCGGGAGCCGCGCTGGGTCGTCGCGCAGCCCGTCCACGTCGTCCGCGGGGCGGCTCGCCACCGGGTGCTCACCGCGAACGTGTCGGCTGGAGGCTGCGCGCTGCAGTGGGACGGCGCGCTCCCCGCGGCGGGCGACACGCTGCGCGTGAAGGTGGACGACAGCGTGCTCGCCCCGGCCGCGGAGGTGATCGTGTGCTGGAGCGCCCTCGGGCACCGCGTGAGCACGGTCGGGCTGCGGCTCGTCTCCGGGGGACTCGCAGGCCGCGCCTGGCGCAGGATGGCGGCCGCCGCGGAGCGCGCGGGCTCCAAGTTCGTATAGCGGTTCCCGCCAGGCCTCCTCCCTGCGCGGCGCGCGCTCGTCGCGCTCCAGCAGGCGGCGCGCCGCATTTGACAACCGCGGCGCTCCGCGACAAACCGGCGGGGTGATCCGGTACACGCTCCTCGGCAGCGACGGCGCCGCGCGCCGCGGCCGCATCGACACGCCGCACGGTCCACTCGAGACGCCGGTGTTCATGCCGGTCGGCACCGCGGCGACGGTGAAGACGCTCGAGCCGCGCGACCTCCACGCAGCCGACGCGCGCATCATCCTCGGGAACACGTACCACCTGTTCCTGCGGCCGGGGCACGAGCGCATCCGCCGGCTCGGCGGGCTGCATCGCTTCATGGCGTGGGACGGGGCGCTGCTCACCGACTCCGGCGGCTTCCAGGTGTTCAGCCTCGGCTCGCTGCGAGGGCCGGGCGGCGCCGACGAGGCGGCCGAGGACGGCGCGCGCGAGAGCCTCGTCAAGATCGGCGAGGAGGGCGTCTGGTTCCAGAGCCACCTCGACGGCCAGCGGCACTTCCTCTCGCCGGAGAAGGCGATCGAGATCCAGGAGGCGCTCGGCGCCGACGTCGTCATGGCGTTCGACGAGTGCCCGCCAGCGCTCGCGGAGCGGAGCTACCACGAGGCGTCGCTGGCGCGGACGCAGCGCTGGCTCGTGCGCTGCCGCGACGCGTGGCGCGAGGCGGAGGGCAAGAAGGGTGAGCTGCGCGACCGCGCGGTGGACGAGACCGGTCACGGCTCGCCGCTCGTGAACGACGTCGGGCCGCTCCACCCGTGCTCGCTCTTCGGCATCGCGCAGGGCGGGATGTTCGCCGACCTGCGTCAGCGCGCCATCGAGGAGGCGGCGGCGCTCGACCTGCCCGGCTACGCGCTGGGCGGCTACGCGGTCGGCGAGGCGCCGCAGGAGATGTGGGCGGGAGTCGCGCGAGACGCGCCGCAGCTGCCGGCGGACAGGCCGCGCTACCTCATGGGCGTGGGGATGCCGGAGGACCTGCTGCACGGCATCGCGGCGGGGATCGACATGTTCGACTGCGTCCTGCCGACCCGCTGCGCCCGGAACGGGCTCCTGTTCACGAGCCGCGGGCGCTTGACCATCCGCAATGCGCGCTGGGCCGACGACGAGCGTCCTGCCGATCCCTCCTGCTCTTGCCCTACATGTCGCACCTTCTCCCGGGCGTACCTGCGACATCTTTTCAAGTCGGGCGAGCTCCTCGGCCTGCGCCTGAACACCCTGCACAACGTCCATTTCTTCCTGAGCCTGATGGCGCAGGCGCGCCGTGCGATCGAGGAGGGCCGGTTCGCCCGCTTCATGGCGGCCCAGCTCGACGATTGGCGCGCCGGGCCAGAATGAACGCGGTTGCGGCCGACCCGCGGATCGGGCTAGAAACTCTCGCTTTTTCCGTAACTCGGAGAACGAATGCACCCCATCTTCCAGGCCTTCCACGGACAGACGGCGGACGGAGGCGGCGGCGGATCGGCGCTCGGCATGTTCGTGCCGATGATCCTGATCTTCGTCGTGTTCTACTTCGTCTTCTTCCGTCCGCAGGCGAAGCAGCAGAAGCAGCACCAGACGTTCCTGCAGGCGATGAAGAAGGGAGACGAGGTCGTCACGAATGGAGGCATCGTCGGCCGGATCTTCCAGGTCGACGACCGCACCGTGACCCTCGACGTCGGGGGCGGCAACAAGCTGCGCGTCCTCAAGACCCAGATCGCGACGGCGTGGTCGGAGCAGCCCACCGCCGAGGTCGCCAAGGTGGAAGGGAAGAAGTAGATGGAACGGTCCTGGTACTGGCGCCTCGCGCTCACGGTGGGCGTGACGCTGTTTTCGCTCTATCAGCTCGTCCCGAGCTGGTTCTACTTCAAGCTCCCGCCGGACGAGCGCGCGACCGAGAAGTACGAGCAGTCGGTCCCCGGCTGGGCTCCGAATCCGAACCGGCACCTGAACCTCGGCCTCGACCTCCAGGGAGGCATCCACCTCTCGATGGGCGTCGACGTCGAGCGGGCGGTGCGCGCGAAGCTCACGCGCCGCGCCGACGAGCTGACGGACTTCCTGCGCGAGAAGGGCCTCGCGAACGCGACCGCCCACGTCGTCGGCGGGAACCGCGTCGAGGTCCGCGCCGACGATCTGCGCAAGGCCGAGTCGCTCGTGACCGAGACCTATGGCTCGGAGATGCAGACCGTCGCCGGCGCGCCCGAGGGCGCGCAGTGGTTCGCGTTCCGCGGCAAGACGATCCAGGACTTCCAGGCCAAGTCCGTCGAGCAGGCGGAGAAGATCATCCGCAACCGCGTCGACCGCTGGGGCGTGAGCGAGCCCGACATCAAGCGCAAGGCGAACAACCAGATCCAGATCCAGCTCCCGGGGTTCAAGGATCCCGAGAAGGCGAAGGAGCTGCTCGGCCGCACCGCTCAGCTCGAGTTCAAGATCGCCGACGACGCCTCGCCGGTGCTCGACGCGGTCCGGTCCGAGCTCCCCGCGTGCGAGGTGGGCGACGCCGGCTTCCGGCTGCCGTTCCCGCAGGGCGGGTGCTGGTCGGTCGAGTCGGTCGAGCTCCCGGGCGGCGCCGGTCGGCAGGCCACCTTCATCGCCGCGAACTCGCGCGCCGAGCTCGAGGCCGCGATCGCGCAGCACGCCCAGCCGAAGCTGCAGCCGGACCAGGAGATCGGGATCGGCGAGGGCCAGACCGGCAGCGGCCCGCTGGCGGCGCGCTTCTACCGCACGTACCTGCTCAAGTCGAAGACGGAGCTGACCGGCGACTACATCGCCGACGCGCGCGCCGCGGTCGACAACTCGCAGGGCGGCGGCCAGAAGCCGGTCGTCGTCTTCACGATGTCCGCCGAGGGCGGGCGCCTCATGGACAGGCTCACGAGCGAGAACCTCGGCCGGCGCATGGCGACGGTGCTCGACGGCAAGGTCGAGACCGCGCCGTACATCCAGGGCCGCATCTCCACGAACGGCCAGATCACGCTCGGCTCGGGTCGCGACTACCAGAAGATGTACGAGGAGGCGAACGAGATCGCCCTCGTGCTCAAGGCGGGAGCGCTGCCCGCGCCCGTCACGATCTTCGAGGAGCGCACCGTGGGCGCCACCCTCGGGCCCGAGCTGATCCAGAAGGGCACGACCGCCGCCCTCGTCGGCCTCCTCCTCGTCCTCATCTTCATGGTGGTCTACTACCGGATGAGCGGGCTCATCGCCGACGTCGCGCTCGCGCTGAACGGCGTCCTCGTCCTCGCGATCATGGCGATGCTCGGCTCGACGCTGACCTTGCCCGGCATCGCCGGCTTCGTCCTCACGCTCGGAATGGCGGTCGACGCGAACGTGCTCATCAACGAGCGCATCCGCGAGGAGCTGCGCGCCGGGAAGACGGTGCGGCAGGCCGTCGATCAGGGCTACGACCGGGTCTTCTGGACCATCGTGGACAGCCACGTCACGTCGCTGTCCGCCGCGCTCGTGCTGATGCAGTACGGCTCCGGCCCGGTGCGAGGCTTCGCGGTGACCCTCATCATCGGCCTCGTCGCGTCGATGTTCACCTCGATCGTCGTGACCCGCGTCTTCATGGATTTCTCCACGCGCCGCGAAGGCGCACGGCTGAGCGTCTGATGAAATTCAAGACCTTCGACATCCTCCCGCACGGGACGAAGTTCGACTTCGTCGGGAAGCGAAACATCGCGGTGACGCTGTCGCTCATCGCGAACCTCGCGGTCATCATCTGGTGTCTGCCGGCGGTCCACGGCCTCAACTACGGCGTGGACTTCGCAGGCGGCACCGAGATGGAGGTGAAGTTCTCGAAGCCGGTCTCGCCGGGCGACATCCGCACCGGCGTCGAGGCGCTCGGGTTCACCGACGCGTCGGTGCAGCAGTACGGCAACCCCGAGGACAACACGTTCCTCATCCGCGTCGGCCGCATCGCGCTCACGACGCAGGACGAGGTGAACAAGGTCGCCGCCGCGGTGAAGTCGAGGTTCCCGAGCGCGGGCGACGCGCACTTCAACCCCGAGGTCGGCGACAAGATCGACTTCGAGTTCAAGGGCGCTCCGCCGACGCCGGAGGAGCTCCGGGCCGCGGTGGAGAGCGCCGGCGTGCAGGTGCGCGAGGTCCGTGAGGAGCAGGGACTCGGCGCCGGCACCCGCGCGTTCGCGGTGATCACCCAGGGCATCCAGGACAAGATCGAACGGGACCTCTCCGCCCGCTTCCAGGACGCGAGCCCTGACGTCCGCCGCGTCGAGTACGTCGGTCCGGCGGTCGGCCGCGAGCTCCGGAACCAGGGATTCAAGGCCGTCCTCTACGCGATGGGCCTCATCGTCCTCTACATCGGCTTCCGGTTCGACTTCCGGTTCAGCCCGGGCGTCATCATCGCGCTGCTCCACGACGCCATCCTGGCGCTCGGGTACTTCGCGTTCACGGGCCGCGAGTTCAACCTCGTGTCGGTCGCCGTGATCCTGACGATCGTCGGCTACTCGGTGAACGACACGGTCGTCATCTACGACCGCATCCGCGAGAACCAGGCCAAGTACAAGGGCCGCAAGCTCTCCGACATCGTGAACCAGGCGATCAACGAGGTGCTGGGGCGCACGTTCCTCACGTCGGTGACGACCGCGCTGTCGCTCATCGGGCTCCTCTTCTTCGGCGTCGGCTCCCTGTTCGACTTCGCGGCCGCGCTGCTCGTCGGCATCATCACCGGCACGTACTCGACCTGGTTCATCGCCGCCCCGATGACCGTCTGGCTCGAGGAGCGCGCCGAGAAGCGCAAGAAGCGCGAGGTCCAGGCCGCGGCGGTCGCGCGGTAATTGCAAGGTCTTTGCGCAGCAAAGACCGCGCAGCACACGCCGCGGGCTTCAGCCCGCGGAACAGACGCAGCGGATCACTCGCCGAATCAAGGGCCGCCTCCGGGCGGCCCTTTCTTTTTCTCCCGCGTTCTTGCCGTCGCGGTTGCTCGCGCGTCTGGTGGTCGCGGCATGTCCGCGCGCTGGCGCGCGGAGGCGTCAGATCCCGCTGCTACGGTCCGCCCTGCGTGGACGCGACAGGGCGGAAGCGGTGGGTGGAGGTGGCGTGCGACGAGGGCGCGGTGGCGAGGCTCGCGTCCACGCTGGATCTTCACCCGCTCGCGGCGCGAGTGCTCGCGTCGCGGGGGTTCGTGGACCCGGCCGAGGCGGAGCGGTTCCTGTCGGCGCGGCTCACGGATCTGCCCGATCCGTTCTCGATGCGCGGCATGGACGCGGCGGTGGGGCGCCTCGCGCTCGCGCTCACGCGCGGCGAGACGATCGCGCTGTACGGCGACTACGACGTCGACGGCGTGACCTCGACGAGCCTCCTCGCGCACGTGCTCCGCGCCTGCGGGGCGGCCCCGATCACCTACGTGCCGCACCGGCTGGTCGAGGGCTACGGCCTCAACGCCGCCGCCGTCGAGAAGCTCGCTGCGCGCGGCGTGAACCTGCTCGTCACGCTCGACTGCGGGATCACGAGCGTCGAGGAGGTGCGCGTCGCCGCGGCGCTCGGCCTCGACACGATCGTCGTCGACCATCACACGGTGCCGGTCACGCTGCCCGCCGCGACCGCGATCCTGAACCCGCACCAGGTCGGCTGCGCGTATCCGTTCAAGCACCTCGCCGCCGTCGGCGTGACGTTCTGCCTGGCGATGGCGCTGCGCAAGCGCCTGCGCGAGGCGGGCTGGTTCGGCGCGGAGCGGCCCGAGCCGAACCTCAAGGAAGCGCTCGACCTCGTCGCGCTCGGCACCGTCGCGGACGTCGTGCCGCTCGTCGGCGCCAACCGCGTCCTCGTGCGCGCCGGGCTGGAGCAGCTCGCGCGGACGCGCAGGCCCGGCCTCGGCGCGCTGAAGGGCGTCGCGGGCGTCCCCCACGGCACGGCGATCACCGCCGGTCAGGTCGGCTTCCGGCTGGGACCGCGCATCAACGCGGCCGGCCGCCTCGACGACGCCGGCCGCGGCGTGAGGTTGCTCCTCACCGCCGATCGGACCGAGGCGGAGCAGCTCGCGCGCGCCCTCGACGACGAGAACCGCGCGCGGCAGGAGATCGAGCGTCGCATCCTGGCGGAGGCGCTCTCGGACGCCGCCGAGCGGGTGAAGGCCGGAGCGCGCGGGCTCGTGCTGTCGCGAGAGGGCTGGCACCCCGGCGTCGTCGGGATAGTCGCCTCGCGCGTCGTGGAGCGGTTCCATCGGCCCGCGGTGCTGGTCGGAGTGGCCGACGGGGTGGGGAAGGGGAGCGGCCGGAGCATCGAGGGCTTCCACCTCTACGACGCGATCGCCTCGTGCTCCGAGCACGTGTCGCGGTTCGGCGGCCACCGGCACGCGGCGGGCGTCACGATCGACCCGAGCGCCGTCGCGCCGTTCCGCGCCGCGTTCGAGCGGTACGCCGGAGAGCGCCTCGGTGAGGAGGACCTCGTGCCGCGCTGCCGCATCGAGGGGCGGCTCCCGGGCGTGGCGGACGCCGAGCGGCTGGCGACGGATCTGGAGCGGCTCGCCCCGTTCGGCGCGGGCCACGCCGAGCCGGTGTTCGCGTGGCGCGGCAAGGCCGCGCGAGCGCGCACCGTCGGCGGAGACGGCGCGCACCTGAAGCTCGACCTGTCGCCCGGGCTCGGCGCCATCGGCTTCGGGCTGGGCAACCGCGCGGCGGAGTGCGGCGGGGAGATCGACGCCGCCGTCTCGCTCGGATTCGACGACTGGAACGGAATGCGGCGGGTGCAGCTCCGGATCAGGGATCTTCGCGCCGCGGAGTGACCGTGCCGCTCCAGACCCGCTCGGCCGGCCGTCAGATGCCGGACGTCTACGCTACGCCCCAGCGTACCCGGGCGTTCGCGAACAGGGCGCCCATCCGGGCGAGCTCCTGCAGGCGCATCCTCTCGGTTTGCTTCTCGAAGCGTTCCTTGCAGCGGGAGGAGCAGAAGTAGTACCGGCGCTTCTTGTAGTCCGTCGTCGGCGCGCGCTCCGGGTCCACCGGCTTGCCGCATACGGGATCGTTGGAGCGCTCCGGCGTCATCTTGGAAGGACCTCCGCGATCCTTTCCGTGCAACGGCGAGGCCACCGGCGCGGAGCGCGCCCGCGCCCACGTATCGCGCATCGACGGTCGATCCGGCCGTGCGCAGGGCTGGTCCGGCTGTAACTATCCGGTGGCCAGTACCGTAAGAACGATAGTCTCGCTCCCTTCGGGGCCGCCAAGTGCACACGGAACGTGAGTTCGCCTTGACGCACCGGATTTCCGAGTGTGTGATGCGCGGTCGCCCTTCGCTGGAGGAAAGCCTTTGCCCCGCTTCATCACCGAGATCAAGCGCACGAACTCCTGCGGTCAGCTGACCGCCAACGACCTCGGAAAAGAGGTCGTGCTGTACGGGTGGGTGCACAACCGCCGCGACCACGGCGGGGCGGTCTTCATCGACCTCCGCGATCGCGACGGCGTGACGCAGGTCGTCTTCGAGGAGGACGTCCGCCCGGAGGTTCACGCGCTCGCCGGTCAGCTGCGGCTCGAGTGGGTGGTCGGCATCCGCGGCAAGGTCGTCTCGCGCGGCGGCAACGTGAACGCGCGGCTGAAGACCGGCGAGATCGAGGTCCACGCGACCGAGCTCGAGGTGTTCAACCGGTCGGAGCCGACGCCGTTCCAGATCGAGGACAAGCTCGACACGGCGGAGGAGAAGCGGCTCCAGTACCGCTACCTCGACCTGCGCCGGGCCCCGCTGCAGAAGACGCTCATCACGCGCGCGCGCGTGAACCACCTCACGCGCAACTACTTCACGGATAGCGGCTTCCTCGAGCTCGAGACGCCGTTCATGGTGAAGTACACGCCGGGCGGCGCCCGCAACTTCCTCGTCCCGAGCCGCCTCAATCCGGGCAAGTTCTACGCCCTCGCGGAGAGCCCGCAGCTCTTCAAGCAGCTCTACATGATCGCGGGCTTCGACCGGTACTTCCAGATCGTCCGCTGCTTCCGGGACGAGGACCTGCGCCTCGACCGCCAGCCGGAGTTCACGCAGATCGACGTCGAGATGTCGTTCGTGGAGCAGAACGACGTGTTCGACGTGATCGAGGGGCTCGTCGTGCGGCTGTGGAAGGAGGTCCTCGGCGTCGACGTCCCGAGGCCGTTCCTGCGGATGCCGTTCGAGGAGTCGATGTCGAAGTACGGCAACGACAAGCCGGACCTCCGCTTCGAGATGCCGCACACCGATCTCACCGGGCTCGTGAAGGAGCACGGCGGCGGCAACGTGCCGATGCTGAAGGACGCCGTCGAGGGCGGCGGGATCGTGAAGGCGATGCGGCTCGCCGCCGATCAGGCGCTCTCGCGCACGGAGATCGACAAGCTCGAGGAGTACGTGAAGGGCATGGGCGCGAAGGGCCTCGCCCGCGCCAAGATCGCCGAGGGTGGCGAGTGGACGCAGTCTCCGCTCGCGAAGACCATCGCGCCCGAGCTGCGGCAGGCGATCAACGCCGCGTGCGGCGTCCAGCCCGGAGACCTGCTGCTGTTCCAGTTCGGGAAGCCTTCGACGGTCCAGACCGTCATGGCGAACCTGCGCGTGCACCTCGCGAAGCGCCTCGGGCTCATCCCCGAGTACGGCTCCGGCGGCCAGTGGCGCTTCCTGTGGGTCGTGAACCCGCCGCTCTTCGAGTTCGACGAGGAGTCGGGGCACTGGGCCGCGGCGCACCACGCGTTCACGAGGCCGCACGACGAGGACGTCCAGTATCTCGAGACCGATCCCGGTCGCGTGAACTGCTACCGCTACGACCTCGTGCTGAACGGGTTCGAGATCGGCGGCGGCTCGATCCGCCTCCACGACCCCGCGGTCCAGGCGCGCGTCTTCAAGGCGATGGGAATCTCGGACGAGGACGCGAGGAACAAGTTCGGCTTCCTCCTCGACGCGCTCAAGATGGGCGCGCCGCCCCACGGCGGCATCGCGCTCGGCATGGACCGCCTCGTGATGCTCCTCACCGGGGCCGAGTCGCTCCGCGACGTGGTCGCCTGGCCCAAGACGCAGAAGGGCACCGACCTCATGACCAGCGCGCCGGGAGACGTGGACGCGAAGCAGCTCAAGGAGCTGTGGGTGAAGTCCACGTACGAGCCGAAGGGCTGAGCGCGGCCGGCGCTGAACGGATCCGCAGGGTCGAGCCACCTGAACGCCGTTCAGCGGTTCCGTCAAAGCGCTGACGTCACGGGTCGGCAGCGCACCAGCTCGCCCTCGCCAAGGTGGCGAAAGCAGGGCGCGGCCAGGGTCGTAAACGACCTCGCGCTGCTCCGTGTGCGATCGTCGGGGCGGGGTCAATTTCACACAGGACGCGCACCGCTGCGAGACGCCAAGCCGATGCGCAGCGGGAAGGCGACGCCGCGGCCGGCGTGACCTCGCCCTGGCGGCAGGCGCCGCCGCGCGGCGCACGGGACCCCGGTTGGACCGGAGTCGCCGCGCCCCGTCGCAGTACAGTCGATCGGGTGGATGACTTCGACGTCATCGTCGTCGGCGGGGGCGTGAACGGGACCGGCACCGCGCGCGATCTCGCGATGCGCGGCCTGAGCGTGCTGCTGCTCGAGAAGGCCGACCTCGCGAACGGCGCGAGCGGCGCGAACTCGGGCATGATCCACGGCGGCATCCGCTACATGCTCTCGGACCGGCACGTCACGGCGCTGGCCTGCCGGGATTCCGGCTACATCCAGCGCATCGCGCCGCACCTGCTGTTCCGGATCCCGTTCCTCCTCCCGTTCACGTCGCGGAGCGAGGCGCGGACGCTGGCCGAGCGCGCCGCCCACTACGCGACCGAGGTCTACGTCGGGACCTACGACCTCTTCCAGCCGCTCAAGCGCGGCAAGCCGTCCGCGCGCCTCACGCCCGAGGAGCTCTACCAGCTCGAGCCCGGACTGCGGCCTGGGCTGCACGGAGCCGTCACGTTCGACGAGTGGGGCATCGACTCGCACCGGCTCTGCGTGCTGAACGCGCTCGCCGCCCGCGAGCACGGCGCGAAGATCCGCACCTGGACGGAGGCGCGGGAGCTGCTCGCGGAAGGAGGGCGCGTCACCGGCGTCCGCTGGACCGACGTTCTCACCGGCGAGAGCGGCGTCGCGCGTGCGCCGGTGGTGTTCAACGCGAGCGGTGCGTGGTCGCCGGGGTTCGCGCGCCGGAACGGATTCGCGGTGCGGATGAGGCCGGGCAAGGGCGTCCACCTGACGCTCGATCGCCGGCTCTCGAACTACGGCGTCGCGCTGACGGCGGTGGACGGGCGCCAGATGTTCGTCATGCCGCACGAGAGCGAGTCCATCGTCGGGACGACCGACGACGACTACTACGGAGACCCCGACGACCTCGAGGCCACGCACGACGAGGTGGAGTACCTGCTCGAGGGCGCGGAGTCGCTCGTGCCCTCGGTGCGCCGCGCGCGCGTCACGCGCGCGTGGTGGGCGCTCCGGACGACGCTGTGGGAGTTCGGGAAGACCGAGGACGCGCTGTCGCGCGAGCACGCCATCCTCGATCACGCGTCCGAGGGGCTCGCGGGGCTCGTCTCGCTCGTCGGCGGAAAGCTCGCGAGCTACCGCAGCCAGTCGCAGGAGGTGGCGGACCTCGTCGTCGCGAAGCTCGGGCGTCCGACGCGGCCGTGCCGCACGCACGAGGAGCCGCTGCCCGGCGGCGCGACGGTGCCCGACGCCGGCGCGCTCGCCGCCGCCCACGGCGTGGGCGCCCCGATCGCGGCGCGGCTCGTGTACCGGCACGGCGAGCGCGCGGCGGAGATCCTCCGGCTCGCCGACGACGATCCCCGGCTGCGGCTCGTCCTCTGCCGCGACGAGGGGATCATCGCGGCGGAGGTGGTCTTCTGCGTCCGCCACGAGCTCGTGCGCCGGCTCCAGGACCTCCGTCGGCGCTGCCGCGTGGGAGTCGGGGCGTGCGGCGGATCCGACTGCGCGCGCGCGGCCGCGCAGCTCGCAGGGCGGGAGCTGGGCTGGGACCCCGAGCAGACGCGCGCCGAGCTCGCGGACCTGCTCGAGCTCGGCTGGAGAGAGCGCCGCGCGATCCTCGACGGGCACCAGCTCGCGCAGGAGGAGCTGCTGCGCGGCGTACACGCCGGGGTCGGGCGACCGTGACGAACGGGAGCGACGCGTCCAGCGGTGGCGCCGGGCCCGTCGCGGCCGACGTGCTCGTCGTGGGCGGCGGGATGGCCGCCGTCATGGCGGCGCTGGCGGCGCGCGACGCGGGCGCGAGCGTCGTCCTCGTGCGCCGCTCCCCGGGCGCGACGGCGCTCTCCTCCGGCGCGATCGGGGTCGCTCCCGCGCACGGCGCGACCGCCGCCGATCCCTTCTCCGGACGGCCCGGGCCGGTGGACTCGGCGCGTCGCATCGCCGCCGCGCGTCCGGATCATCCGTACGCGCGGCTCGGCGTGGCCGTGGGGCGGCTCGAGGAGGCCCTCCCGTTCGCGGCTGCGCGGCTGGACCTGCTCGCGCCGTACACCGGGCGGTCGAGGTGGATCGCGACGCCGTACGGGTCCGCCGCAGAGTGCGCCCTCTGTCAGCGAACCATGGCGCCCGGCGATCTCGCCGTCGCCGGCCCCGTGGCGGCGGTCGGGTTCCGCGGTCATCTCGGGTGGGATGCGCGGCTGGTCGCGCACGGGGTCGCGCGGCTCCGCGCGGCCGGAGCCCCACCCGCCGAGGCGGTCGAGATCGACGCGTTTCGCACCGAGGCCGGCGCCGTCGCGTGGCCGCACGAGCTCGCACGCGCGCTGGAGCAGCCCGGCGCCGCGGAGGAGACCGGAGCGCGCCTCAGGGAAGCGCTCCCGCCCGGAACGGAGGTCGCGCTGTTCCCGCCCGTGCTCGGGCTCGCTTCGCAGTCGAGCGTGTGCGACCGCATCGCGGCAGCCGCGGGCGTGGCCGTCGCCGAGACGGTCGCGGACGTGCCGAGCGTGCCCGGCCTGCGCCTCGACCAGGCCCTTCGCGCGGCGCTCGTCGCAGCGGGCGTGCGCGTCGTCGAGGGATCGCTCGACGAGGCGCGCGGCCCGTCCGCCCCCGTGATCGTGCGCGGGCTCGAGATCAGCGCCGCCGCGTGGGTGCTCGCGTCGGGCCGGTTCATCGGGGGCGGGATCGTCCGGCGAGGCGCGCTGCTCGAGCCGCTGCTGAACCTCCCGGTCGAGGCGTCCGAGGGAGGCGCGGCCGGGTTCCACCTCGCGCGGCGACCGAGCGCGTCGCTCACGCAGCGTGAGCGCGGCGCGCCTCAGCCGCTGCTCGCGGCGGGGCTGCGCGTCGACGATCGCCTCCGCCCGGTCGATACACGGGGGCGGCCCGTGCACGAGGCGCTGTTCGCCGCCGGCGCGGTCATCGGCGGGCACGAGCACGCGTCGGACGGGACGGGCCTCGGCGTGGCCATGCTGACCGGGTATCTCGCTGGCAGGTACGCGTCGGGCCGATGAGGGTCGCGCGCGGGGCGCGGTCGGCCGCGACGAGCAGCTCCGGCGACCCGCGTGAGGACGGTGCGGCGCCCGGCGGGCACGAGAGGGCGCGGCGCGATACGCTGACGCCCGTGCCTTCCCGCTTCTCGGCGCTGGCGTACCTCGGGTACCGAGCCCTGCTCGCGCACCCGCTCAAGCTGCTGAAGGAGCCCGGCAGCGGCCGCGAGCGGTTCCTCGCGAACTACGCGCCGGAGGGGCTGCTGCCGACGAGCGAGGACGAGCGGCGCACCGGCGAGGAGGCCTCGGCGTGCATCGCGTGCGGGCTGTGCGACGCGGCCTGCGACCTCGCGGGCGCCGTGCCGGCGATCCGCGCCCTCGGATTGCACGCGACCTTTCGCCTCTACTCGAAGAGCAGCGTCGAGCTGCCGTGGGCGGCGGCGGCCCTCGACGCGTGCGCCCGGTGCACGGGGTGCGAGGGCGTCTGCCCGACCGGCGTGCCGATCTCGCGAATCGTCTCCTCGCTGCGAGAGCGGCTTGCGCGCTATCCTGCGCGGCCGTGAGCTCCTCGAGACCGCACCTCGTCGTCAATCCAGCGGCCGGGTGCGGCCGGACCGGCCGCGGCTTCGACCGCATCGCGCGCGCCGTGCGCGACGAGCTCGGCGAGTTCGACTGCTCGTTCACGAGAGGGCCCGGAGACGGCGTGCGCCTCGCCCGCGAGGCCGTCGAGGGCGGCAGCCGGCTCGTCACCGCGGTCGGCGGCGACGGCACCGCGAGCGAGGTCATCGAGGGCATATCGGGGTCGGGGACGCCGGGCGTCCTGTTCGGCTTCATCCCCCAGGGCACCGGCAGCGATCTGCGCCGCACGCTCGGGTACCCGATGGATCCCGCGGCGGCGGCGCGCATCGTCGCGAGCGGCCGCGAGTGGGTCTGCGATCTGGGACGGGTGGAGTTCGTCGGGAGCGACGGCGCTCCGCGCGTGCGCCACTTCGTGAACGAGGCCGGCTGCGGCATCTCGGCCCGCGCGGTCCAGGAGGTCGAGCGCCTCGGGAAGTCGGTGGGCGGCCGGATCGCGTACCTGCTCGGAGCAGGGAAGGCGCTCGTCGGATGGCGCGACCAGGCCATCCGGTGGCGCCTCGACGGCGGCGCGTGGCGCAACGAGGCGATCACGTGCCTGTCGGTGTGCAACGGTCGCTACTTCGGCGGCGGCATGATGGTGGCTCCCGACGCCCGGATGGACGACGGCCTCTTCGACGTGACGGTGTGGAGCCGGCTGGGGTTCCTCGACCTCATGACGAAGCGTCCGATGCTCTACGACGGGTCGCACGTGCGTCTGCCGAACACGCAGCGCTTCCGCGGGCGCACCGTCGAGATCGAGCCGGCGGGCGACGACCGCGTGCTGCTCGAGCTCGACGGCGAGCAGCCGGGGACGTTGCCCGCGCGCTTCACGATCCTGCCGGGCGCGCTGCGGCTCAGGATCGCGCGGGACTGAGAGGCGCGGTCTCGGGCTCGCGCCCGTTCGCGGCGTCCCGCCCCGTACGGCTTCACCCGACGCGAGCTTGTCCGGCTGTTCACCCGTGGTCACCGTCGGTGGGGCGCCTGCTGCGCCGGAGCTCCGCGATGATCTCGACCATCCTCTCAATCGCGCTCGCCGCGACCGCTCCCGCCAGGGCGGGTACTTCGGATCCCAAACCACCTGCCTCCGAGGGGCCGATCGTGCTGTCCACGGCCGAGCAGGCGCGCCAGCTGTGCAGCGCCGTGACCCCGGCGGACCGGCTCGCGTTCCAGGGTTCTGCGGTCGATCGATCGGCGTCGGGGCGCGCGCACGACGAGGAGTACGAGCGCGCGCTGCAGGGGCGCTACTCCGTGATGGTCCCGGCCGGGCAGCTCGGATTCGCGCCCTACGACGCCGACGAGCACACGCTCACGCTGTGGCGTCACGCCGTGCCGACCGGCGCCGACGGGGGCGCGCGGCTCGCGCTCGTCGAGGACGAGGGGCTGCCGGTCAGGACCGATCCCGCCACTGCGCGCCGCATCGTGGACGCCCAGAAGCAGGGCACGCTCGCGCTCCGGGTGACGTTCGCGCTCGCCGAGGACGAGGAGGCGCCGTGCTTCGCCATCGCCGGGGCGCAGGCGAGCACCTTCGCCGCGGAGCCGGTCGCGTGGGAGTACGTGTCGGGCGACGAGGTGCTCGCGCGCGGCGGACAGGGCGGAGATCGACCGCTCGTCTCGGCGGCGCAGGGGGCCCGTCCGCGCGTGGAGCTCGGCAAGCCGGTGAGCGAAAAGGGTGGAGGCGAGGTGCGCACGACCGCTCCGGACCACGTCCGCGCCCTCGAGGGCTGCTACACCGACGCGCTGAAGCGCGATCCGTACCTCGACGGCGCCATCGTCGCGGCGCTCGGGGCCGGGAGCGGTCCGGAGCGCGTGAAGATCGCCGCCGACACCGTTCAGGACGAGGCGTTCGTCGGCTGCGTGCGCGGCGTGCTGGCGCGGGTGAACGCGGGCGGCGCGGGCCGCACGTGGCTCCCGATCCACTTCGTGCTGGTGAGCCCCGCCGAGGCGGGGCAGCAGGTGCAGCAGTAGCGCGTCAGGTACAGCGCCAGTAGGCCGTCGCAACCAGCGACCGCCGCTCCTTCACCTCGCAGCGGCGCTTCAGCTCCGCGACGGCGCGGTCCTTCTCGCCATAGCGCAGCGACTCCGTCGCGCGAAGCTCGTCGAGGCGCCTGCGGTACTCCCTCTCGGCGCGCTCGAGCAGCGCCCGGCGGTCGCGCAGCGGCAGCTCGCTCTTCTCGTCCAGCGCGGCCCGGGCCTTCTGCCACGCCGCCCGCGCGTCCTCGACGAGCCGGCGAGGCGCGGCGAGCGCGTCCTCGACCGATCGGTCCCAGCGCTCGCGCGACTCGTCGAACGCGTCGCCGGTGCGCTCCTGGAACTCGGCCACGAGGCGCGTCGAGAGCGACGCGAGCGCCTCCTCCTGCGCGGCTCCGATCGGCATCACCGAGCCGCCGCGGCCGCCGTTCTTCGCGTCGCGCGCCGGCAGCCGCGCGAACGCCTCGGCGGCGTCCTGCGGCAGCGCGCGGAACCGCTCTCCGTCCGACCAGAGCACCAGGTGCGCGACGCGGTCCTCGGACGTGATGCCGTCGTGGGCGAAGCGGTAGACGAACCACCAGCCCTCGCGGCCGGCGAGCTGCTCGAGGCCGGCCGGCAGCGTGCGCGCGTCCACCTCCAGCATCGAGACGGCGTCCTGCGGCCGCGCCTTCACCGCCTCCGCCGCGGCGCGCGCCAGCCTGGCGCGCCGGGCGCGCGGACGCGCCTCGTCGAGCGCCGCCTCGGGGGGCGGCTGCGGCGGATCATCGCCCTCGAAGACGCTCTGCACGAGCGCCTCCTCGTCCGCCTCGCGCCGCGCCAGCGCCTCCTTCGCGGCGCGCTCCGCGATCCGGAGCTTGCCGCGGACCTCTCCGTCGAAGCGCTCGAAGAGGAGCGCGCGGGCCGCCGCGTAGCGCGCCTCGATGCGGCCGTCGAGCTCGCTGCGCAGCGTCGAGAACGCGCGATCGATCTCCTCGCCCGAGCGGCACGACTGGTAGATGTCGAGGACGCGCTTCTCGAAGTCCACGCCGCTGCCGAGGGCACCCAGGATCTCGTCCGAGGATCCGAACACGCCGTCGAACAGCGCGAGCTTCTGCGAGAGCAGGTCGTAGAGGCGCGCGTCCGCGGCGTTCTGCCGGTTGAGGAAGTTCACGACCAGCACGTCGCGCGTCTGCCCGTAGCGGTGGCAGCGGCCGATGCGCTGCTCCACGCGCTGCGGGTTCCACGGCAGGTCGTAGTTCACGACGAGGTTGCAGAACTGGAGGTTCAGGCCCTCGGCGCCGGCCTCGCTCATGAGGAGGATCTGGGACGTGTTGCGGAACTCCTCGACGAGCGCCTGGCGCTTGTCGGCGCCGCCGGAGTCGCCCGAGAGGCAGGTCACGGAATAACCCTTGGCCTCCAGGATCCCCTTCAGGTACGCCATCGTGCGGCGGAACTCGGTGAAGACGACCGCCTTCTCCGGCCAGCCGCAGGCGCGCGCGACCGTGAACGCGCGGTCGACGCCGCGCACCAGGGCCTCGCCCTTGGCGTTCACCTGGATCGAGCGGGCGAGCTTCGCGCAGTGGCGCAGCTCCGAGAGCTCCTGGCGCATCGCGGGGATCGCCGCGCGGCCGCGGGGGCGCGCCTTGCCGCCGCCGGTCCACTCCTCGTCCTCGTCCGAGAACGCGGCGAGGTCGTGCTGGTCCACCGCGGCCGCCGCGCACTCGGCGCCGGCGAGCTGAGCGTCGAGCGAGTCGGCGAGCCGGTCCAGCGTCGTCGCGAGCGCGTACGTCGAGGACGCCAGGATCTTGCGGTACACGAGCACGAGCAGCGCCCGGCGCGACTCGGGGATCGCGTAGGCGTCCTCGCGACGGAGGTACTCCGACACCCGATCGTACAGCTCCTGCTCGGCGGCGGTCGGCGCGAAGTCCTCGACGAGCGACCGGCGCGCGGTGAACTTCACGTACTCCTTCACCTGGCGCCGCAGGGTCCGGATCACGCAGTGCGAGAGCCGCTCCTGGAGGTCGGCGGCCTTGTCGTCGGTGAGCTCGCCGACCGCGTACTGCAGCCGGAACGCCTCCTCCGTCCCGAGCAGCGCGTCGTCGATGAACGCGGTGAGCCCGAGCAGCTCCATGAGGTCGTTCTGCAGCGGCGTCGCGGTGAGGAGCAGCTTCGGGCAGCGCCGCAGCCCCTTCCGCAGCGCCTGCCCGGTCTTGTGATCGCGCTTGTACGCGTTCCGCAGGCGGTGGGCCTCGTCGATGACCGCGACGTCCCATGGCACCCGCTCGACGAGGTCGGCGCGCATCGCCGCGAACGGGTGCGAGGCGATGACGATGCCGCCGGTGTCGAACGGATTCGTTCGCAGCCCCTGCTTCTCGAGGGCGCGCACGCGATCGCCGTCCACCACCTCGCTGTCGAGCCCGAACTTGTCCTTCAGCTCGGCGCGCCACTGGGCCCTGAGCGAGGCCGGCACGAGGATCAGCGCGCGGGCACGCCCCTCGGCCGCGAGCTGCGCGAGCACGAGGCCCGCCTCGACGGTCTTCCCGAGCCCGACCTCGTCCGCGAGGACCGCGCCGCCGGTCGAGAGCGAGGCCAGCGCGAACGCGGCCGCCTCCACCTGGTGGGGATTCAGGTCGATCGCCGACTGCGCCATCGCGGGCGCGAGGCGGGAGGCCCCGCTGCCGCTCCGCGACGACAGCCCCTCGGCGGCGATTCGCTGGTGGAAGCGGGTCAGGGGAGCTCGCGCCGCCACCACGTCCTGCCGGTCGCCAGCTGCGGCCGCCCTGTCCCCGGTCGCGACGAGCCTCTCGCACGAGCGCTCGCGCACGGTCACCTGCCTGCCCACCACGCCCATCCCGCCGACCTCCGCCCGCCCAGCACCGTCCACCGCTCCGCGCCCCAGCTCCAGCGCGCGAGGAAGCCGATGCTAGCTCATCTCGATCCGGGGAGCCACGTCGGCTACAAGAAGGCCATGCAGCTGAAGCTCAACGGAGAGCTCCGGGAAGTCCCGGACGGAATGAACGTGGCGTCGCTCCTGTCCCACCTCGGCGTGAAGGCCCCTCGGGTCGCGGTAGAGGTGAACGAGGTCGTCATCACGAAGGACCGGTACGACACGCACCAGCTCGCGGCGGGGGACGCCGTCGAGATCGTCGCGTTCGTCGGAGGAGGGTAGCGACGTGTCGGATACGTGGAGTCTCGGAAAGCACACCTTCACGAGCCGGCTGCTCGTCGGCACCGGGAAGTATCCCGACTTCCCGACGATGCAGCGCGCGCTGACCGCGTCGGGCGCAGAGGTCGTCACCGTCGCGGTGCGGCGGCTCGATCTCTCCGCGAAGGGCGAGCAGTCGCTGCTCGAGTGGATCCCGAAGCACATGACGCTCTTGCCGAACACGGCGGCGTGCTTCACCGCCGACGAGGCGATCCGCACGACGCGGCTCGGCCGCGAGCTGGGGATGGGCGACCTCGTGAAGCTCGAGGTGATCGGCGACCGCCGGACGCTGTTCCCCGACGTCGAGGAGCTCGTCAAGGCTGCGAAGGTCCTCGTGAAGGAGGGATTCACGGTCCTGCCCTACACGAACGACGATCCGGTCACCGCGCGGAAGCTCGAGGACGCGGGCTGCGCGGCGGTGATGCCGCTCGGGGCGCCGATCGGCTCCGGCCTCGGCATCCGGAACCCGTACAACCTGCGGATCGTGATGGAGTCGGTGAAGGTGCCGGTCCTCGTCGACGCCGGCGTGGGCACCGCGAGCGACGCGGCCGTCGCGATGGAGCTCGGCGCCGTGGCGGTCCTGATGAACACCGCCATCGCCGAGGCGAAGGATCCGGTGCTCATGGCGGAGGCCATGCGCGAGGCGATCAGCGCCGGGCGCAAGGCGGCCCTCGCAGGTCGCATCCCGATGAAGCTGCACGCCGCGGCGAGCAGCCCGATGACGGGCCTCATCGGCAGGTGACTGCGGGCCTCATCGGCAGGTGACCGCGAATCTCATCGGCAGCTGACTGCGGGGTCCCATCGCCGCAGGACGGCGGGCGGTCGCCTGCCCTCCGGGGCATTCTCCGAGGAGCCTCGGGCCGGCACCGCGCGGGGCGGGGCCGCGCGCGCGGGCCCGTGGAGAATCGCCCCACCGCCTCAGGCAGGTCGTCCGAGATCTCCGCGGTCGCGGGACGCCCCCGGCGAGACGTCCAGCCGCACTCCGCTGAAGTCGCGGCGCTTTTGGCGGCGTCGCGTTCCGGCACGGCGCGTGCCCTTGGTGTTGGCATCCGACGGACACAACCCGCCGTCGAAGGAGAAACATCGATGCGCAAGATCGCCATGAGCCTCGCCGCCCTCTTCCTCGCCACGGCCGCCTACGCGAACCCGTCGAGCGCGACCGCCACCACGACGGAGAAGCCGGCCGCGACCTCGACGGAGAAGAGCGCGAGCTCGACGTCGACGACGTCCACCGACACGGCGAAGCCCGCCGCGAAGAAGCACAAGAAGAAGGTCCACCACAAGAAGACGACGTCGACGACGTCCACGACGACGACGACGCCGGCTCAGCCCGAGACGAAGTAGCGGCCTCCCGCCGCTGCATTCACCCGCTCGGGATGCGGGTCGGCGGACTGCTCCCGCCGACCCGTTTTCTTTGACCGGACGCGGATACACTCCCCACATGTCGCTCCGCGCCCGGATCGTGCTCGTGTTCGCGACGGCGCTCCTCGCCGCGCTCGCGCTCGCGGGGCACCTGGGCGAGAGGTACGCGGACCGCGCCCTGGAGCGCGCCCTCGGGGATCGCACGCTCGACATGGCCCGCTCCGTCGCCGAGGAGCTGGCGCTCACGCCGGCGACGCCCAGCGCGGAGGTCGCGGACGTCATCGGGGACATCCTCGACAGCCGCCGCAGCGTCCGCAGCGCGGAGCTGGCGATACGCCGGACGCGAAGGGAGTTCGACGTCCTGACCTGGGAACCGGGGCAGGAGGACGCCACCGTCGCGACCACCGGCCCGCGCGAGCTCCCCGCGCGCGCGAGCGTCGCGCTCTTGCCCGGCACGAGCCCCCGCGTGTGGACCGCGCACGTCCCGGTGCGCACGCCCGACGGCCGCGCGTTCGCGGAGCTGACGCTCGAGGCGAGCCTCCCGGAGCTCGAGGCGATCGCCGCGAGCGAGCGGCGCGTCTTCCTCATCGTCGCCGGGATCGCCGCGGTCGCGGTCGCGGTGCTGTACACCGGCCTCCTCGGGCGGATCCTGGTCCGCCCCCTCACGCGGCTCGCCGGCGCGATGTCGGAGGTCGAGTCGGGCGGCACCTCGGTCGAGGTGCCCGAGACCGGCCGGCGCGACGAGATCGGAGTCGTCGCGCGCGGACTCCGATCCATGCTCGGCCGCGTGAGCCGCTTCAACGACGAGCTCCGCGCGACGGTCGACGAGGCGGTGGCCGATCTCGCGCAGAAGAACCGCGAGCTCGAGGAGGCGAACCAGCTCCTGGTCGAGGCCCGCCGCACGCTCACGGCGCGCGAGCAGCTCGCGGCGCTCGGACAGCTCTCCGGCACCATCGCGCACGAGCTCGGGAATCCGCTCAACGCGATCAACGGCCACGTGCAGCTCCTCGCCCGGTCGCCGACGTGCCCCCCCGACGTCCGCGAGGGGCTCGGGATCGTGCACGGCGAGGTCGCGCGCATGACGGCCATCATCCGGCGCTTCCTCGACTCGGCGCGCGCCCTGTCCGCCGAGCCCCAGCGCGTCGACGTGCGCGCGCTCATCGACGAGGCGCTCTCGCTGTCGCTGCCGGTCGAGGCGCGCTCGCGCATCGATCTGACGCTCGACGTCGCGCGCGACCTCGGGCCGGTCCGCCTCGACCCGCTGCTCGTGCGGCACGTCCTCACGAACTTCGTCTCGAACGCCGTCGACGCGATGCCCGGCGGCGGCTCGCTCACCGTGCGCGCGCGCCGCGCGGGAGATCAGGTCGCGTTCAGCGTCTCGGACAGCGGGCGCGGCATCACGCCGGACGAGCGGAAGCGCATCTTCGAGCCGTTCTTCACGACGAAGCCCGGCGGCAAGGGCACGGGGCTCGGCCTCGCCATCTCCCGCGAGCTGGCGAACGCGCACCGCGGCCGGATCGAGGTGGAGAGCGAGCCGGGTGCCGGCGCGACGTTCACGCTCGTGGTGCCGGCGCCGGCCGACGGCGCCGCGGCGGTGGGGTGACCGGATGGAGCGCTCGCGCATCTACGTCGTGGACGACGATCCCGCGAGCCGCGACCTGCTCGCGCGCATCCTCGCGGGCGCGGGCCACGACGTGACGCCGCTCGAGGACGGCCGCGACGTGCTCGCGCGCATCGACCGCGGCGTCGTCCCCGACCTCGTCGTGTCCGACATCCGCATGGCGGACGTGGACGGATACCAGCTCGCGGAGCGGCTCCGCGAGGCCGCGCCCGACACGCCGGTGATCCTCGTCACCGCCTTCGGCAACGTCGAGGGGGCGATGGAGAGCATCCGGCGCGGCGCCTTCGACTACATCTCGAAGCCGTACGACGTGGACGGCATCCAGCTCGTCGTCGCGCGCGCCCTGCGCCAGCGCGCGCTCGTGGCGGAGAACCGCGCGCTCCACTCGCAGGTGCGCGACAAGTACCAGCTCGCCGGCGTCGTGGGGAGCAGCGAGTCGATGCTCCACGTCTACAAGACGGCGGCGCGCGTGGCCGCGAGCGACGCGACCGTCCTCATCGAGGGAGAGAGCGGCTCGGGCAAGGAGCTCGTCGCGCGCGCGATTCACGCCGCCTCGCCCCGGGCGAGCGGTCCGTTCGTCGCGGTCGACTGCGGCGCGATCGCCGAGGGCGTGCTGGAGTCGGAGCTGTTCGGTCACGCGCGCGGCGCGTTCACGGGCGCGCAGGCGAGCCGCCGCGGTCTGTTCGAGGAGGCGCACCGGGGCACGCTGTTCCTCGACGAGATCGGCGACGTGGGGCCTGCGCTGCAGTCGCGGCTGCTGCGCGCGCTGCAGGAGGGCGAGATCCGGCGCGTCGGCTCGAACGAGCCCCTGCCCATCGACGTCCGCGTGCTCGCCGCGAGCAACAAGGACCTCGCCGCGGCGGTGCGCGAGGGCCGCTTCCGCGACGACCTCTACTACCGGCTCAACGTCGTGAACATCCGGATCCCGCCGCTGCGCGAGCGGCGCGAGGACATCCCGCTGCTCGCGGAGCACCTCGCCGCGAAGCACGCGCGCGGCGCATCGGTCGCGATCACGCCCGCGGCTCAGGAGCTGCTCGTCGCCTACGACTGGCCCGGCAACGTGCGGGAGCTCGAGAACGTGATCGCCCGAGCGCTGGCGCTGAACCCCTCGGGCGTCATCGTCCCCGACGATCTGCCCGAGAAGCTGCGCGGGCCGGTCGGCGTGTTCGCGTCGCCTGACCGACCTGGCGCGCGCCCGACGCTCGCCGACGTGGAGCGCCGCTACGCGGCCCAGGTGCTCGCCGAGACCGGCGGCAACAAGAGCCGCGCGGCCGAGATCCTCGGCATCGACCGGAAGACCCTGTACCGGATCCTCGGCGAGCGCGACGAGAAGTGACTCGTCAACGCGACGACAGCACCTTCGCGTCGTGCATGACGAGGTTCACGTCGATGCGGCAGTCGTCGTCGAGCTTCACGAGCAGGAGCGACGGGCGCTCGATGTGGTAGGCGTCGAGGCTGACGTGCGTCGTCCCTCGCACGCGCACGGTGCCGTCGTCGCCGATCTCGACCTTCGCCGGGATCTCGAGCGGCCGCTTCACCCCGTGGAGCTCGAGCTCGCCCTTCATCGTCACGTCGAGCGCCGCGCCGCGGGGTAGCGGCGACGGGAGCTGGGCGACCGCCTTGTAGACGACGAAGGGGTATTTCCCGACCTCGAGCACGTCACGCATGTTGGCGTCGCGGTTCGCGTCGCCAGAGTCGAGCGACGCTGCGGGCACGCGCACCATCGCGAGGATCTTGCCGTCCTCTCCGACCGCCGCCTTCGCCTCGACGGCGTTCGCCCGTCCCTCGACCTTGTGGAGCTTGTGGTTCACGCGGAACTCGACCGTGCTCTTCGGGACGTCGAGCGCGAGCGTCTTGCCTCCCAGCTGGGACAGGAGGACCGCGAGGACGAGTGCTGAGGCCATGGACTTCCTCCGTCAGAACACGATCGCGGCCACTCCCGCGGTCATTGCAGCGAGCGTGGCGTACCCGACGATGAGGTGGACGCGACCGAAGTCCTGCTTGTTCTCGAAGCCCTCGCGGCGTGCCGTGTAGATGCCGAGGGCCACCTGTGCAGCCATACCCGCGGCAGCGGTGAACATGCTGACCTTGTGGAGCGCTACCCGATCGAACCCACGGCCTTGCTGACCCGGGGCCTCCGGCGCCAGCAGCGCGAGTGCCCCGTTGGCGGCGAACAGCGCGACGGTGCTGTAGGCCAGCACCTGGTGCGGGAGCTTGTACCGGCCGGTGTTCGCGTCGCCGAACTTGTCGTTGTAGTTCAGCTGGCCGACGACCGTCGTCGCGACCTGCAGCGAGTAGAGCCCGATGCCGACGGTCTGGTGGATGCCGAGCATCCGCCGGCGCCGCTTCATCACGCGATCCTCGGGCGGCACCGGCGGGGCCTTCGCCTCTCCGAGCAGGTCGAAGTCGAGGGAACCGTTCGCGGTGTCCTTGCCCGTGCCTGGCGTCGCGGGCTGCTTCTCGCCGTCCTGGGTCGTCCCGGGTTGCTTCTCGCCGCCCTGGGTCCCGGGCTTCCTCTCTCCGCTGCCGCGCGCGTCCTGCTGCACGAACGCGAACGTTCGCAGGTCCGGCGGGCGGAGCTCGTCGTCGAGCAGCCGGACCTCGGCGCGCGCCGCGATGGGCGCCGCGAGGACGATGGCGAGCAGGGTCCTGTGGGAAACGAACATGTCCCGACCTCCCGCGCGCAGGGTAGAGGCTCCCCCGGCGACACGGGTCACGACTGCTGGGGTGACTCGTTCGACGGGGGAAGGAGATCGCGGTGACGGCTCAGCCCGCGAGGGGCGCCGCCACGTCGAGCTTGCGCCAGGTACGCGCGTGGAAGCGGAACGTCCGCGACGGCTTGCCCCAGCCGCCCGCGCTGAACCCCTCGCTCACGCGCTGGTACGCCTCGGGGTGCTCGTGCGGCAGGAACTCCTCGCACGTGCCCTCGAGCTGGATCCCCGACCAGGTGTCGAGGTCGATGATCGTCCGCGTCTCCTCGCGGTTGGACTTCAGGTTCATGTACGTCTTCAGCGCGAGGCCGTCGCCGTGGAACAGGAGCGGCCGCCCGTCCTGCTCCTGCCAGTGGAAGATGAACCGGGGCGAGATGTTCGCGGTCTCGCCGATGCCGACGAGCGCGCACGGCACCTTCCCGATCGTCTCCATCACCTCCTCGAGCGGGATCTGCTCGAAGAACTTCATGGTGTAGGGGCTGTGGTGGACCGTGAAGATGTGGCTGCCCTTCACGACGACTCCGCCGGTGCCGTCGTCCTCGAACAGCGCCGAGGGCGTCTCGCGCCCGGTCAGCGTGCGCGTCTTGATCTGGTAGCCCTGGTACTGGTCGACGTGCGTGACGTGGACGGTGATGCACTCGCCGCTCGCCGGCTGGCGCGGGAGCTTGCCGCGCAGGTGCACGTGCAGCTCCTTCGAGCCGCCGAGGCCGGTCCCGCCCACGCCCTCGAGGCGGCGGACCGGGTTCACGCCGACCGTGCACATCGTCTCGGGCAGGCTGGTGGTGCCCATGAAGGAGAGCACCTTGTCCACCTGCAGGGTCGGGAAGTGCCGAGCCTGCTTGCGGTTCTGCTCGTCCAGAAACGACAGTACGCTGGCCACGTCGAGAGACACGGTCTTCGCTCCTTCCCCGAACCGCGGGAGGCTTACCACAAGTGCCGCTGCCCAACGTTCACCTCATCACCGATCGGGAGATATGCCCCGATCCGGTCTCCGCGGCACGCGTTGCGCTCGCCGGCCTCGCCCCGGGAACCGTCGCGGTCCACCTGCGGGAGAAGGGGCTCGGGGGCCGGGAGCTGCTCGCGCTCGCACGGACGCTCGGCGAGGCCGTCCACGAGCTCGGCCAGCTCGTCCTCGTCAACGACCGGGTCGACGTGGCGCTCGCGGCCGAGGCCGACGGCGTGCACCTGCCGTCCGCAGGCGTCTCCGCAGGCGACGCGCGGCGGCTCCTCGGCTCCGATCGCCTCATCGGCGTGTCCTGTCACGGCACGGAGGACGTACGCAGCGCTCGCGACGCGGGCGCCGACTACGCGACGTTCGGTCCGGTGTTCGACACGCCGTCGAAGCGGAGGTACGGCGCGCCCGTGGGCCTGGCCGCGCTGCGGGACGCCGGCGCGCTCGGGCTTCCGCTCGTCGGGCTCGGTGGGATCGACCTCTCGAACGCGGCCGACGTGATCGCCGCCGGCGCGCGCGGCATCGCCGTCATCAGGGCCTGGCTCGCTGCCGCGGATGCGTCCGCAGCGGTGAGGGCGCTCGTGGGCGCGGCGCGAGGCTGAGCGCGAGGCGCCATCGGTGCGCGGCGCCGGTCGTGGGCGCCGGGCGCCGGACGCTCGTCAACGCGCCGCGGACGGTGGTGGCTTCCCGGCGCGTGCTCGCGCGCCGGCGAGCACGACGTCGACGAGCGCCTCCACCTGCTCGCGCGGCATGACCTCGCCGAAGACGCACAGCCGGAAGTACGCGACGGTCAGCACCGGCTCGATGACGAGCTGCGGCGGCGTGCCGTGGGGCAGCTCTCCGCGCTCGATGGCGCGGTGGACGATCGCGAACGAGCGCTCCTGGCGATGAGCGCGGGCGAACCGCGTCAGCGCGCCGACCTCCGGGTCGGTGCCAGCGGCCATGACGCCGCGGATGAGCGCCACGTCGCGGGCCGACGCCTCGGAAGAGGTCCGGGCCACCAGCTCGAGCAGGTCGTCGCGGACGGAGCCCGTGTCCGGCGCGAGCGGCTCGTCCTGCTCCTGCGCGAGGACCGCGGCGCGCACCAGGTCCGGCTTGGTGGGCCAGCGCCGATAGACGGTCGTGCGGCTCACGCCCGCGCGCGCCGCGACGCTGTCGAACGAGAGGGCGCCGTAGCCGACGCGAGCCATCTCGTCGAGCGTCGCCTCGAGCACGTGCTCCACCACGCGAGCGCTGCGGCCGCCGGTGCGCCGTCGTGCCGCCGCGCGCGGCGGCGTCGTTCGGGTCGAGCTGGTCGCCATCGCGCTTAAAGTTACACGATGTCTCGTTCGTGTTCAAGTCCAGGCGCGGAGTTTCGGCTACGAGATCGTGCCGTTACCGCCACTGTACCCGGCGCATGTGGACTGAACCGCGGAACGCTAACGCGACAGCGTGTTGCGGGCGGAATGCAACTCTGCTACACGCTAACGCAACTAAAAGTATCTTTTGCGGGCCTGAACGCCCGCGCGAGGCACCCGCACCATGAACCTCGAGACTCCTCGGTCCACGTCTCCTGCCGCCAGGCTCACCCTCGCCGCGTCGCTCGCGCTCCTGCTGCCGCTCGCGGCGTGCTCGCGAGCGGGTGCGAGCCAGGCGTCGCTCCCGGCCTCCGGCGCTGCGACGGCGACGATCGCGGTGCGGGCGGCGAAGCCGCTGCCGCGCCTCGACGGCGAGGTGGCGCGCGCGACGGGAGACCTCCGCTCGAAGCTGCAGGCGACGCTCAGCCCGCAGGTGTCCGGCACCATCACCAGGACGTTCGCCGACGCCGGCAGCCGCGTCCGCAAGGGCGATCCGCTCGTGGAGCTCGACACGTCGAACGTCGCGATCCAGCTCGACCAGGCGAAGGCCGCGCGGCGGATGGCGATCGCCGTCCGCGACAACGCGAAGGCCGAGCTCGGCCGCACGAAGATGCTCTTCGAGGCCGGCAGCGCAGCCGCGTCGGTGATGGACAAGGTGCAGGCCGGTTACGAGCAGTCCGACGCCGGCGTCGCGCAGGCGGACGCGCAGGTCCGCTACCTCGAGGAGACGCTGCGCG